>JAIKZF010000005.1 GCA_024682455.1 Ruminiclostridium sp.
GACCTTCTTATAGTGAACAAGCCGAAGGGTATGGTGGTACACCCCGCCCACAGTCATTATTCCGGCACTCTCGTGAACGCGCTGATGTATCACTGCGGAGAAAGTCTTTCCGGCATAAACGGAGAGGCGCGTCCAGGCATAGTGCACCGCATAGATATGAACACCAGCGGACTTCTGATAGTTGCGAAAAGCGACGCTGCGCACCGAGGGCTTGCCGAACAGATAAGCGTGCACAGCTTCAAGCGTGAATACGAAGCTGTGGTCTGCGGCAATATAAAGGACGACGGCACGGTGAACGCTCCCATAGGGCGGAGCAAGGCGGACAGGAAGAAAATGGCTGTTACCGCCGAAAACAGCCGTGAGGCGATAACCCATTACAGCGTTATCCGCAATTACAGCGCCTATACTCATCTCAGGCTAAGGCTCGAAACGGGCAGAACTCATCAGATACGCGTTCACATGGCGTACATCGGTCACCCGGTCGCGGGCGACGAGGTGTACGGGAACGGGAAGCCCGCCTCGCTGCACGGGCAATGTCTCCACGCGAAGACTATCGGCTTCGTTCACCCGGTCACGGGCGAATATATGGAATTTGACAGCGAGCTGCCCGATTATTTTACAGGATTTTTGAAAAGCATAGAATAGTATGGATTTTAACAAGGTTTTGATAGTTACCGATCTGGACGGTACTCTGCTCGACGACGACAAGAACATAGCCGAGGACGACCTGCGCGCCATATCGGAGTTTCGGGCGGGCGGCGGAATTTTCGCGGCAGCCACCGGGCGCGGTGTGGCAATGGCACAGCGCGTTATCGGACTTCTCGGCATTGATTTCCCCTGCGTAATATTCAACGGCGCGGCAGTTTACGATTTCGGAGCGGATAAATTCCTCTGGCACAGCGATATGCCCCCGGTGTCTGACAAGTATATAAGAATGCTCGAAAAAGAGTTCCCGGATATCGGCATAGAGATATTGCATGAAAAGCTCGTCTACGTGACCGACAACAATCAGACCGTAGTGGAGCACATGGCGTTCGAGCACCTGACCCCGACCTACGCGGCGCTTGATGAGATCCCGAATGAGGGCAGATTCAAGGTGCTTATCGCCTACCCGCCGGAAAAGATACAGCGTGTCATAGACTTCACAATGGAGCATTGCCGCGAGGGAGTGAACTGGGTACATTCCTCGCCCATGTATTACGAGATGCTCCCCGAGGGCATAAGCAAGGCCGCGGGCGTGAAGAAGCTGATAGAGCTGACCGGACAGGGAGACAGATTTACCGTAGCGGCGGGCGATTACGGCAACGACCGTGCTATGATAGCGGACGCCGATCTCGGCGTAGCCGTGGCGAACGCGATAGACAGCGTGAAGGAAGCTGCTGATCTCATAGTGTGTGACAACAACAGTTCTCCGATGAGGGAGATAATAGAGCATATAAGGAGTATGCGGAACCTGTCTCAGGACAGCCTGTCAGAAAAATAAGGCAAAGGAGCTGGTAGAAATGGAAAACACCGACGCGCGGGCGAACGTCTACGCTGAGGATCTGATATCGGCTCTCATAGGTCAGTATTTCGGGAATACTGCCGCGATCGACCGCAATACGATACACGAGAACGTCCTGCTCGGCTGTGAGGGCGGCTTCTCCGAGGAGGACCGCACGGTTTGCGGCGAGCTTGCCGATTATCTTCTCGATAACTTTTCGGTCATCTATCTCGGGCTGCTGGTCAACGACGATTTCAGAGACCGCTTCGGCGAGGCGGTGCGCTTTGAAATGGAGCTTGCCGGCAAGAGCCGCGACTATGCCGCCGAGATGCGAAGGCGCTTCTGCAGCCCGCTGCGCGAGCCGTCGGAATACAGTATCGTGCTGAACTTCGGCACCTTCAATCTCGCTCTTGCGAAGAACATCAGCTGCAGGATACGGGCGAGCATGGACAGGATAGCGCCCTTCGCGGACGAGTTCGACTCGATACTCCGCGAGATCTCCGACGATGATGCCGCGAAAACAGGCTTCTGTATCTGCAATTTCATGTACCTTATAAGGGCTTTTGACAAAAACCCGGATTTTGAGAGCTATGTGCGCTCGATCGTACGCTCGGTGGCTGCCGGGCTTGGTATAGCTTAAATTTTGGCAAATCAACATATACGAAAGGAAAGAATTTATGGACGCAACACTCAAGAAAAACCTCGAGATCACAGCGACCAAGGTAAGAATGGGCGTTATCGAGGGCGTGTACAACGCAAAGGCCGGACACCCGGGCGGGTCTCTGTCCGTGGCTGACACTCTCACATATCTGTATATGGCGAGAATGCACGTTGACCCCGCAAATCCCGGAATGGAGGACAGGGACAGGCTTGTGCTGTCCAAGGGACACACCGCTCCCGCGCTTTATTCCGTTCTGGCGCAGAGAGGCTTTTTCCCGGTGGAGGAGCTGAAAACTCTCCGCAAGCAGGGCTCGCGGCTCCAGGGTCACCCCTCTCTCGGCAAGTGCCCCGGTATCGACATGAGCACGGGCTCGCTCGGTCAGGGAGTTTCCACAGCCTGCGGCATGGCTCTCTCCGGCAAGATTTCCAATGAATCCTATAAGGTATACGCAGTCCTCGGCGACGGCGAGCTCGAAGAGGGTCAGGTATGGGAGTCCGCGATGTTCGCGGCTCACTATCAGCTCGACAACCTCGTTTACATCGTCGACAACAACAATCTCCAGATCGACGGACCCATAACTCAGGTTATGAACCCCTATCCGATCGACAGCAAGTTTGAAGCCTTCGGCTGGCACGTCATAAACATCAACGGCCACGACTTCGACGAGATCGAAAAGGCGTTCGACGAGGCGGAGAAGATCTCCGGTCAGCCCACCGTGATCATCCAGAAGACGACTAAGGGCAAGGGCGTTTCCTATATGGAGAACAACGTATCGTGGCACGGAGCAGCGCCCAACGAGGAACAGTACAATATCGCGATGAACGAGCTTAAGGCTCATCTCGCTGAGCTTGAGAAGTAAGGAGGGGACAGGAATGGATAAGAAAGCAACTCGTGAAAGCTACGGAGAAGCTCTTATAAAGCTTCTCGACATCCGCCCCGACCTTGTGGTGCTCGACGCTGATCTCGCGGCTGCCACAAAGACAGGCATCTTCAAGAAGGCTGCCCCCGACAGGCATTTCGACTGCGGTATCGCGGAAGCGAACATGATGGGCGTAGCGGCAGGTATCGCCACAACAGGCAAGCTCGTGTTTGCAAGCTCCTTCGCTATGTTCGCGGCGGGACGCGCTTATGAGATAGTAAGAAACAGCATAGGCTATCCGAACCTTAATGTAAAGATAGGCGCCACTCACGCCGGTATCTCGGTGGGCGAGGACGGAGCCTCTCACCAGTGCTGCGAGGATATTGCGCTCATGTCCGTTATACCGAACATGACCGTCATCAATCCCGCCGATCACGTTGAGGCGACCGCGGCGGTGCTCGCCATGGCGGATTATAAGGGACCGACATATCTGCGCTTCGGCAGACTTGCAGTACCGGTATTCAACGATCCCGAGACCTACAAGTTTGAGGTCGGCAAGGGCGTTACTGTCAAGGACGGCAAGGATATAACGATCATAGCCACGGGACTTATGGTGGCAGAGGCGATAGAAGCCGGCAAGGCTCTCGCGGAGCAGGGAATAGACGCCCGCGTCATCAATATCCACACGATAAAGCCCATTGACCGTGAGATAATCGAAAAGGCAGCCCGCGAGACGGGTAAGATAGTAACCGTTGAGGAGCACAGCGTTATCGGAGGCCTCGGCTCAGCGGTTGCTTCCGTAGTTACCGAGACCTGCCCCGTTCCGGTAATGAAGATCGGCGTCAAGGACGTGTTCGGACACTCCGGACCCGCCGTTGCGCTGCTTAAGGAATTCGGACTTTCGGCGGAGAACATCGTTGCTGTCGTAAAGGGCGCACTCGGCAAGTAAACGGCACAAAATCAGACAGTCCCGTTTCTTCGGAAACGGGACTTTTTTTCGGAGGTGAGTTATAATGAGGGAGATCGAAACGGAAAGACTTAAACTGCGC
Source organism: Ruminiclostridium sp. (assembly GCA_024682455.1). Lineage (GTDB taxonomy): Bacteria > Bacillota > Clostridia > Oscillospirales > Ruminococcaceae > Ruminiclostridium_E. The sequence goes on from JAIKZF010000005.1 coordinate 4,053, forward strand.
TATCTGAAAGCGGACGACGCGCAGACCATATTTGACAACTGGGCGAGCGACCCCGAGGTATCGCGATATATGACATGGAACGTACACACGAGCGTCGAAACGATGAAAGCGGTGCTGAACGAATGGCTCAAACAGTACGGGAAGCCCGGCTGCTACCGCTGGGGTATCGAGCTGAAGGAGACCGGCGAGCTTATCGGAATGATAGATGTTGTTGAGTATGAGGAGAACAATGTGCCCCAGATAGGCTACTGCTCCGGGCGCAGGTGGTGGAACAACGGCTATATGACCGAAGCCCTGAGAGCCGTGACCGCGGAGCTGTTCAATGACGGCTTTGGCGAGCTGTACATACGCGCCGTTCGCGAGAACATCGGCAGCAACCGCGTGATACAAAAGGCGGGCTTTGAGTTCACCGGCACGATAGAGGGACCCCTGTCCGAAGCCAAGCCGCATATCGTCACAGTAAACACATACAGACTTTGCAGATAACAAAAACGGCAGTCCTTTCGGACTGCCGTAATTTGTGAAGTAAACTTACTTGAGCTCTGCGAAGTACTTGATAGTTCTTACCATCTGAGATGTGTAGGAATTCTCGTTGTCGTACCAGGAAACTACCTGAACCTCAAAGAGGTCGTCGGCGATCTTGGCTACCATTGTCTGTGTAGCGTCGAAGAGGGAACCGAACTTCATACCGATAACATCGGAGGAAACGATCTGATCCTCGTTGTAGCCGAAGGACTCGGAAGCAGCAGCCTTCATAGCGGCGTTGATGCCTTCCTTGGTGAGGTCAGCCTTCTTAACAACAGCTGTGAGGATAGTTGTGGAGCCTGTCGGAACCGGAACACGCTGAGCGGAACCGATGAGCTTGCCGTTGAGCTCGGGGATAACGAGGCCGATAGCCTTTGCAGCGCCTGTGCTGTTAGGAACGATGTTGGCAGCGCCGGCTCTTGCTCTTCTGAGGTCGCCCTTTCTGTGAGGACCGTCGAGGATCATCTGGTCGCCGGTATAAGCATGGATAGTGCTCATGATACCGCTCTGGATAGGAGCATAGTCGTTGAGAGCCTTAGCCATGGGAGCGAGGCAGTTTGTTGTGCAGGAAGCAGCGGAAATGATCTTATCATCGGTTGTAAGGGTGTTCTCGTTTACGGAGAATACGATAGTCTTGAGGTCATTGCCTGCGGGAGCGGAGATAACGACCTTCTTTGCGCCTGCGTCGATGTGAGCCTGAGACTTGTCCTTCGAGCAGTAGAAACCTGTGCACTCAAGAACAACGTCAACGCCGAGAGCGCCCCAGGGACAATCCTTAGCGTCCTTTTCAGCATAGATCTTGAGGACCTTGCCGTCTACTGTGATAGTGCCTGCTTCGTCGTCAGCCGTAACTGTGTGCTTGCCTTCGCCGATCTTTCCGCAGTAACCGCCCTGTGCGGTATCATACTTGAGAAGGTGAGCGAGCATGGAGGGCTTTGTAAGATCGTTGATAGCAACTATCTCATAGCCTTCCGCGTCGAACATCTGTCTGAAAGCGAGACGACCGATACGACCGAAACCATTGATTGCAACTTTAACTGCCATTGTTGGATTCCTCCTGAAAAATAAATATTCTTTGCGGTACATACCCGCCGGTGAACCGGCTTGCTGTATCTTACCTATAATATTATACAGGATTTGGAAGAGAATATCAAGTGTTTTGATGATTTTTCGGCTTTGAAAAAGAAGCAATTATCGTAAAAAAACATAAGTGTTTTTTGTGCACATTAAACAAAATGTGGGTGAGGGCAGGTTCAAAGGCACTATATATGGGGCTTTGAGAGCTTTTCTTTTTTATACCATTTAAATATAATAAGGGAATGCGAAAAAAATTTTTGAAAAAAGTGAAAATTTTTCTTGACTTTTGAGTTGACTTGTGATATGATAATATAATGTATTATAATGGTCATATTAACCGATACAAGAAAAATTTGCGCAAATTTTTCAAAAAATTAAGGAGTGATCTAAGCTAATGGTGAATGTAAAACCGTTGAAGATGGGTAATATTACCCGTATGAGCTTTTCTAAGATCAATGAGGTCATTGATATGCCGAACCTCATCGAGATCCAGAAAAACTCGTATGAATGGTTCCTGGACAAGGGTATCAAGGAAGTATTCAACGATATCTCGTCCATAACCGATTCAAACGGAAAGCTGGTTCTTAGCTTCGTCGACTACCGCATCGACGAAACACCGAAGTACACCATAGAGGAGTGCAAGGAACGTGACGTTACCTACGCCGCCCCTCTGAGAGTCAAGGCAAGACTCCGCAACAACGAAACCGGCGAAGTAGCCGAGAGCGAGATCTTCATGGGCGATTTCCCGCTCATGACCGACAGCGGCACATTCGTCATCAACGGCGCCGAGCGTGTCATAGTTTCACAGCTCGTACGTTCACCGGGAGTTTATTTCGGTTTTGAATACGACAAGACCGGAAAGAAGCTCTTCACCTCACAGGTCATACCGAACAGAGGCGCGTGGCTGGAATATGAAATGGACAGCAACGACATCTTCTATGTACGTATCGACAAGAACAGAAAAATCCCCGCGACGACCCTCGTGAGAGCGTTGGGGAAGGGCACTGACGAGGAGCTCTACACCATGTTCGGCGATGATGAGCGTATCCGTCAGACCATAATCCAGAAGGACACCACAAAGAACAAGGAAGAGGCGCTGCTTGAAGTATACAAGAAGCTCCGCCCCGGCGAGCCTCCCACGGTCGAGTCCGCGGAAATACATCTCAACAACCTGTTCTTTGACCCTAAGAGATACGATCTCTCCAGATTCGGCAGATATAAGTTCAACAAGAAGCTCGGCGTATCGAACCGTATCGCGGGTCATAAGCTCGCGGCTCCCGTGTTCGACTCGTTTACCGGCGAAATAATCGCCGAGGAGGGCGAGTTCATCAATACCGAAAAGGCAATGATGATCGAGCAGGCGGGCGTTACCGAGGTCATACTCGATACTGAGAACGGCCCCGTAAAGGTAATAGGCAACGGCACGGTAGATATCAGACCCTATATCCCCGCCGAGATCGACCCCGAGGAGCTCGGCATAAACGAGCACGTTTACGCTTCTGTTCTCCGCGAGATACTCGACGAAGCGGAGGACGATACCGAGGCTCTCCGTGAAGCTCTCCGCATGAGAGCCGAGGAGCTCGTTCCCAAGCACATCACCGTAGACGACATCTTCGCGAGTGTGAGCTACTTCATCAACCTCTGCGAGGGCGTTGGAAGTGTCGATGATATAGACCACCTCGGCAACCGCCGTATCCGTTCCGTCGGCGAGCTGCTCCAGAACCAGTTCAGGATCGGCTTTACGAGAATGGAGCGCGTTATCCGCGAGAGGATAGGCCTCCAGCAGGAAACAACGAACATCAAGCTCGGCGACCTTGTCAATATCAGACCCGTCGTGGCGGCGATCAAGGAATTCTTCGGTTCCTCTCCGCTGTCGCAGTTCATGGATCAGAACAACCCGCTTGCGGAGCTCACTCACAAGAGAAGACTCTCCGCGCTCGGACCCGGAGGACTTTCCCGTGACCGTGCCGGATTCGAGGTACGTGACGTTCACTATTCTCACTACGGACGTATGTGTCCTATCGAGACTCCGGAAGGTCCGAACATCGGACTTATCTCCTACCTCGCTTCCTTCGCTCGCATAAACGAGTACGGCTTCATCGAGGCTCCGTACCGCCGCGTTGACAAGGAAACGGGCAAGGTGCTCGACGAGGTCATCTATATGACTGCGGACGTTGAGGATCTTTACACGATCGCCCAGGCGAACGAGCCCCTCAACGAGGACGGCACATTCAAGAGAAAGCGCGTTACCGCGAGACGCAAGGACGAGATCCTCGAAGTTGCCCGCGATCAGGTAGACTTCATGGATGTATCGCCTAAAATGGTCGTTTCCGTGGCTACCGCAATGATACCGTTCCTGGAGAACGATGACGCGAACCGTGCGCTGATGGGCGCGAACATGCAGAGACAGGCAGTTCCGCTCATGGTGACTCAGAACCCGATCGTCGGAACAGGTATGGAATACAAGGCTGCCGTTGACTCGGGAGTATGCGTGCTCGCGAAGGAGAACGGCACAGTCACCCGTGTCACCGCCGACGAGATCACCGTAAAGGGCGATGACGGACAGGACAGAAAGTATAAGCTCATCAAGTTCAAGCGTTCCAACCAGGGTACCTGCGTGAACCAGCGTCCTATCGTGAATAAGGGCGAAAAGGTCATCAAGGGCCAGGTGCTCGCGGACGGTCCGGCTACGAGCCAGGGCGAGATATCGCTGGGCAAGAACGCGCTCATAGGCTTCATGACATGGGAAGGCTACAACTACGAGGACGCCGTTCTCATTAACGAGAAGCTTGTATATAACGATGTCTACACCTCTATTCACATTGAGGAATACGAGCTTGAATGCCGTGACACCAAGCTCGGACCCGAGGAGATCACGAGAGACATACCGAACCTCGGTGAGGAAGCCCTCAAGGACCTCGACGAGAACGGTATAATCCGTATCGGCGCAGAGGTACACTCGGGCGATATACTTGTCGGCAAGGTAGCCCCCAAGGGCGAGACCGAGCTCACCGCAGAGGAGAGACTGCTCCGAGCCATATTCGGCGAGAAGGCGAGAGAGGTGCGTGACAGCTCGCTGCGTGTGCCTCACGGCGAAAGCGGCGTCATAGTTGACGTCAAGGTGTTCACGAGAGAGAACTGCGACGAGCTCGCGGCGGGAGTAAATATGGCTGTACGCTGCTACATCGCGCAGAAGAGAAAGATCTCCGTCGGTGATAAGATGGCGGGCCGCCACGGAAACAAGGGCGTCGTTTCGCGTATCCTGCATCAGGAGGATATGCCGTTCCTGCCCGACGGCACACCGCTCGATATCGTTCTTAACCCGCTCGGCGTTCCTTCCCGTATGAACATCGGTCAGGTGCTTGAAGTGCATCTCGGTTACGCGGCAAAGGCGCTCGGCTGGAAGGTAATGACTCCCGTATTCGACGGCGCTCACGAGGAGGACATCAGACAGATGTTCGCCATGGCTGAGGAGCAGAGAGCCGAATATGAGGGCAAGGACGGCCCGGGCATCGACTTCTCGAAGATACCGATGACCCAGGACGCAAAGACACAGCTTATCGACGGCAGAACGGGCGAGAAGTTCGACAGCCTCGTTACCGTCGGCTATATGTACTACCTCAAGCTGCATCATCTCGTTGACGATAAGATACACGCGCGTTCGACGGGACCCTATGCGCTTGTTACGCAGCAGCCTCTGGGCGGCAAGGCTCAGTTCGGCGGCCAGCGTTTCGGTGAGATGGAAGTCTGGGCTCTCGAAGCTTACGGCGCTGCCTACACCCTCCAGGAGATACTCACCGTGAAGTCCGACGACGTTGTCGGAAGAGTAAAGACCTACGAAGCGATAGTAAAGGGCGAACCTGTTCCCAATCCCGGCGTTCCGGAGTCGTTCAGGGTTCTTATCAAGGAGCTCCAGTCACTCGGTCTCGATATCAAGATACTTGACGAGAACAACGAGGAGATCGACCTTAAGCAGACCTTCGACGACGACGATAACACAGGCGTTGTCACCGAAGACGACTTTGAGTACAGAGTCAATGAGGACGAGCTGGGAGATTCGTTCATCACACATGATGCCGACGATGATTATTTCAGTAATGATGATGACGACGGCGATTTCGATGAAGACACCGACTACGGTGATGATGATGATATCGACCAGTACCTCGGCATCGGCGATGATGATGACGACGGCAGCGGCGACGAGATCGACTGATGTGTGATCTCCTGTGTCCTGCCCGGAAGGCCGGACACGAAATGCAGAAGGATTCGGACAGTGCGGTGATTACCGCCGAATTTACAGAAATTGAGGTTTTTGAAATTGGCTAATGTTTTTGAATCAATGAAGATCGGGCTCGCGTCGCCCGATCAGATACGCGCATGGAGCTACGGAATCGTTGAACGTCCCGAGACCATAAATTACAGAACACAGAAGCCCGAAAAGGACGGTCTGTACTGCGAGAAGATATTCGGACCGCAGAAGGACTGGGAGTGCGCCTGCGGCAAGTACAAGCGCATACGCTTCAAGGGCAAGATATGCGAGCGCTGCGGCGTTGAGGTAACGCGCAGCAAGGTAAGACGCGAGCGTATGGGTCACATAGAGCTCGCGGCTCCGGTATCGCATATCTGGTATTTCAAGGGTACTCCTTCCCGCATAGGTCAGGTGCTCGACATCTCGCCCAAGAGACTGGAGGAAGTGCTCTACTTCACGAAATACATCGTTACCGACCCCGGTGATACGGTGCTGACAAAGGGACAGCTCCTCACCGAGAAGGAATACGCCGATATGCGCGAGCGCTATGAGGACGATTTCAAGGCAGGCATGGGAGCCGAGGCTATCAAGGTGCTGCTCCAGGAGATCGACATCGAAAAGCTCGCGAAGGAACTGAAGGACGAACTTAAGGACACCCAGCAGGGTCAGAAGCGCGTCAAGCTCCTGAAGCGTCTCGATATCGTCGAGGCGTTCAGACAGAGCGGCAACCGTCCCGAATGGATGATCCTCGACGCGGTGCCGATAATCCCGCCCGATCTTCGTCCGCTCATTCTTCTCGACGGCGGCAGATTCGCTACCAGCGACCTGAACGACCTGTACAGAAGAGTTATCAACAGAAACAACAGACTTAAGAAGATGCTTGAGCTCAAAGCTCCGGACATCATCATCAGAAACGAGAAGAGAATGCTGCAGGAGGCCGTTGACGCCCTTATCGACAACGGCAGACACGGCAGAGCCGTTACGGGACCCTCGAACCGCCCGCTCAAATCCCTTTCGGATATGCTTAAGGGCAAGCAGGGACGCTTCCGTCAGAACCTGCTCGGCAAGCGCGTCGACTATTCCGGACGTTCCGTTATCGTCGTAGGCCCCGATCTGAAAATGGATCAGTGCGGCCTGCCGAAGGAAATGGCTATCGAGCTGTTCAAGCCCTTCGTAATGAAGGAGCTCTGCGCACGCGGACTCTCCAACAACATCAAGAGCGCCCGCAAGCTCGTTGACAGGGCAAAGGACGAGGTCTGGGACGTTCTCGAAGACGTCATCAAGGATCACCCCGTGCTCCTCAACCGTGCGCCTACGCTGCACCGCCTTGGTATACAGGCGTTCTCGCCGGTGCTCGTCGAGGGACGTGCGATAAGGCTCCACCCGCTGGTATGTACAGCGTTCAACGCCGACTTCGACGGCGACCAGATGGCAGTGCATCTGCCGCTCTCCAACGAAGCACAGAATGAGGCGAGAGAACTCATGCTCGCCGCGAAGAACCTGCTCAAGCCCTCTGACGGTAAGCCTGTCACCGTACCTACGCAGGACATGGTGCTCGGCTCCTACTACCTTACGATCAGCAAGGAAGGCGAGCCCGGCGAGGGAAAGGTGTTCCGCGACTTCAACGAAGCTCTCATGGCTTATCAGGACGGTATAATCTCCATTCACGCGGCTATCAAGGTGCGCGTTACAAAGGAGATCGGTGAGGAGAAGCTCCAGAAGCTCATCGACACCACCGTCGGCAAGATAATCTTCAACGAACCCATACCGCAGGATCTCGGCTTTGTTGACAGAAGCGACCCCGAGAACTCTCTCGGTCTGGAGATAGACTTCAAGGTCGGCAAGAAGCAGCTCGGTCAGATAATCGAGCGTTGCATCAAGATCCACGGCACGGCCGCTACCGCGCAGGTGCTCGACAAGATCAAGGCTCTCGGCTACAAGTACTCGACAAAGGCGGCTATAACCGTAGCGGTATGCGACGCGTCGATACCTCCCCAGAAGAAGCATATACTGGAGGAAGCTGACGAGCAGGTCGGTGAGATCAATAAGGAATATTCCCGCGGCTTCATCTCCAACCAGGAAAGAAAGAGCGCGGTGCTTGAGGTATGGAACAAGGCTACCGACGAGGTATCCGACGCCCTGACAAAGAACCTCGACCAGTATAACCCGATATTCATGATGGCGGACTCCGGTGCGCGTGGTTCTATCAACCAGATCAGACAGCTCGCGGGTATGCGCGGACTTATCGCGAATACCTCCGGTGAGACTATCGAGATCCCGATCAGAGCCAACTATCGTGAAGGTCTGAACATCATGGAATACTTCATCTCTTCGAGAGGCGCGAGAAAGGGACTTGCCGATACGGCGCTCCGTACCGCGGACTCCGGTTACCTGACACGTCGTCTCGTCGACGTATCGCAGGAGGTCATCATCAGAATGGAGGACTGCGGCACGACCGAAGGTATCGAGGTATATGAGATCTGCGAGGGCAAGGAAAAGATCGAGTCGCTTCAGGAGAGACTCGTGGGCAGATATCTTGCCGAGGACTTCACCGACGACAAGGGAAATGTCGTAGTTTCCAGAGATAAGCTTATAAATGACGCCGACGCCGACAAGATAATCAAGGCGGGCACAACAAAGATACGCATTCGTTCGCTGCTGACCTGCGCTGCTAAGCACGGTGTCTGCGCGAAGTGCTACGGCTCTTCGCTTGCAAACGGCAATCCTATCACGATAGGCGAGGCTGTCGGCATAATCGCCGCTCAGTCTATCGGCGAGCCCGGTACGCAACTTACGATGAGAACCTTCCACACCGGCGGTATCGCGTCGGCTGAAGATATCACACAGGGTCTTCCCCGTGTAGAGGAGCTCTTTGAGAGCCGCAGACCGAAGTCCAGCGCTATCATCACGAAGATAGGCGGGACCGTGACCTTCGAGGAAGTAAAGAAGACCCGTCACGCTATCATTACCGCCGATGACGGCACCACCGAGCAGTATGTGATACCGTTCGGCTACCGCCTTAAGGTCGAGGACGGCAGCGTAGTTTCCGCGGGCGATCCGCTGACAGAAGGCTCGATCAACCCGCACGATATCCTTGCGGTCAAGGGCGAGCAGGCAGTACAGAACTATATCATCAGCGAGGTACAGAAGGTTTACCGTCAGCAGGGTGTTGATATCAACGACAAGCATATCGAGGTAATCGTACGTCAGATGATGAGAAAGGTACGCGTTGACGATCCCGGAGATTCTTACCTCCTTCCCGGCGCTACCATAGACAAGAACGAGATGATAAACATCTTCGACGAAATGGCGGAAAGAAGAGCAGCCGGCGAAGACGCGAGAGACCCCGTATTCTCGCCTGTGCTCCTCGGTATCACGAAGGCTTCTCTGGCGACCGACAGCTTTATGTCGGCAGCATCCTTCCAGGAGACCACAAGAGTGCTTACCGACGCCGCTATCCACGGTAAGGTAGACCGTCTGATCGGTCTTAAGGAGAATGTCATCATCGGTAAGCTCATACCTGCGGGTACGGGCATGAAGAAAGAGAGCTCCGGCGATGAGCCCGAGCCCGCTCCGACTGATGAAGGCAGCTCCGACTCCCCGGAATCCGAGCAGTAATATCACGGTCATCTCCGGCTTTATGCCGGAGATGATATTTTTGAAGTAATTGTGCACAAAAAGTCGTATCATATCACATTTTAACGGGCAGAATGTACAATATTTTCAATAATTATTTGAAAGTATTGACTTTTTGTCCGTTATTGTGTATAATATTTAGTATTGCGGATTGTAATTTCCGTAAAATATAATATCGGAGGTGAAATGAATTGCCAACCTTTAACCAGCTTGTAAGAAAGGGAAGAGAGGTTTCCGAAAAGAAGTCCAAGGCACCTGCACTTTTAAAGGGTCTCAACACTCTTAAGAAGGCTCCTACAGATGTACAGGCTCCCCAGAAGCGCGGAGTATGCACAGCCGTAAGAACTGCAACGCCTAAGAAGCCTAACTCCGCTATGCGTAAGGTAGCCAGAGTAAGACTTTCGAACGGTTATGAAGTTACCGCTTACATTCCCGGTATCGGACACAAGCTCCAGGAGCACAGCGTTGTCCTCATCAGAGGCGGACGTGTAAAGGATCTCCCCGGTGTGCGTTATCATATCGTACGCGGAACACTCGACGCACAGGGCGTTGACGGAAGAATGCAGGGCAGATCCAAGTACGGCGCTAAGCGTCCGAAGGCAGGTAAGAAATCGTAAGCGAAACTGAATATCGCCCCATAAGAGGTTATTATACATTATGATAGTTGCCTCGAAATGGCTGGCGGGAGCAGGGTGCCGGAAAACAGCGGCACCGGACGCTTTCGAGTACCGATGAATTCGTTTTTGCAGTTTTCGGAGAAAGCTGCGCAAATTTATGAAGGAGGGAAGTAAAGTGCCAAGAAGAGGTAATGTACCTAAGCGTGATGTACTGCCGGATCCGCTTTACAATTCGGAGCTGGTGACAAGACTCATCAACAACATCATGCTTGACGGCAAGAAGGGTGTAGCCCAGAAGATCGTATACGGCGCATTCGAGATCGTAGGCGAGAAGACAGGCAAGGAACCCCTTGAAGCATTTGAAGAGGCAATGGAGAACATCATGCCTCAGCTCGAAGTAAAGGCTCGCCGTGTAGGCGGTGCAACATATCAGGTCCCCATGGAGGTCCGTCCCGAAAGACGCAGAACTCTGGGACTCCGTTGGATCACCCAGTACAGCAGAGCAAGAAACGAAAAGACAATGAAGGAAAGACTCGCAAACGAGATCCTTGACGCTCTTAACGGACAGGGCGGCTCGTGCAAGAAGCGCGACGATACCCACAGAATGGCTGAAGCCAACAGAGCGTTCGCACACTATAAGTGGTAATTTCGAAACGGAGGAAATATGGCAAGAGACGTAACGCTGGAAATGACCCGTAACATCGGTATCATGGCGCATATCGACGCGGGCAAGACCACCACTACCGAACGTATCCTTTACTATACCGGAATCAACCACAAGATAGGTGAGACGCACGACGGCTCGGCTACAATGGACTGGATGGCGCAGGAGCAGGAGAGAGGTATTACCATCACCTCCGCTGCGACAACAGCTTATTGGAAGCAGCACAGAATAAACATCATTGACACCCCCGGCCACGTTGACTTTACGGTCGAGGTCGAGCGCTCGCTCAGAGTCCTCGACGGCTCCGTGACCGTCTTCTGCGCAAAGGGCGGCGTTGAGCCCCAGTCGGAGACCGTTTGGCATCAGGCTGATAAGTACAAGGTACCGAGAATGGCCTATGTCAACAAAATGGACATCATGGGCGCAGATTTCTATAACGTCGTTCAGATGATGAAGGATCGTTTAAAGACCAACGCGGTCCCGATCCAGCTTCCTATCGGTTCCGAAGATACGTTCAGAGGAATTATAGACCTCGTTGAAATGAACGCGGACATCTACTATGATGACCTCGGCAAGGATATGAGAGTCGAAGAGATCCCCGCCGATATGAAGGAGATCGCCGAGAAGTACAGAACAGAGCTTCTCGAAGCGGTATCCGAGCAGGACGAGGAGATCATGAACAAGTACCTCGAGGGTGAGGAGATCACCACAGAGGAGATAAAGAAGTGCATCAGAAAGGCTTGCATAGCCAACGATATGGTACCCGTGACCTGCGGTACCTCGTACAGAAACAAGGGCGTTCAGAAGCTCCTTGACGCTGTCGTTGACTATATGCCCTCTCCGCTCGATATCCCGCCTATCAAGGGCGTAAACCCCGAAACAGGCGAGGAGGAAGAGAGAAGAGCCGGCGATAATGAGCCGTTCTCCGCACTAGCATTCAAGATCGCGACCGACCCGTTCGTAGGTAAGATTTGCTACTTCCGCGTATATTCGGGTATCGTCGAGGCAGGTGCAAGCGTCCTCAACGCAACAAAGGACAAGAAAGAGCGCATGGGTCGTATCCTTCAGATGCACGCCAACCACAGACAGGATCTTGAAGTATGCTACTGCGGCGATATCGCTGCCGCTGTCGGCGTAAAGAATACAACAACGGGCGATACCCTCTGCGACGAGGATCACCCGATAATACTTGAGTCCATGGAATTCCCGGATCCCGTTATTGATCTGGCTATCGAGCCCAAGACCAAGGCAGGTCAGGAAAAAATGGCACTCGCGCTCGCAAAGCTGGCTGAGGAAGACCCCACCTTCAAGACATGGACAGACTCCGAAACGGGTCAGACCATCATCGCAGGTATGGGCGAGCTTCATCTGGAGATCATCGTTGACAGACTTCTCCGTGAGTTCAAGGTAGAAGCGAATGTCGGCGCTCCTCAGGTAGCATATAAGGAAACGATCACCACCGCTACCGATGTTGACACCAAGTATGCGCGTCAGTCCGGCGGTAAGGGTCAGTATGGTCACGTCAAGCTCAAGGTCGAGCCGAACGAATCCGGCAAGGGCTATGAGTTCATCAACGCGGTAGTCGGCGGCGCTATCCCGAAGGAGTATATCCCGGCTGTTGACGCGGGTATACAGGGAGCTATGCAGGCAGGCGTTATGGCAGGCTATCCCGTAGTTGACCTTAAGGTAACACTTTACGACGGTTCCTACCATGAAGTAGACTCGTCCGAAATGGCATTCAAGATCGCCGGTTCTATGGCTATCAAGGAAGCCTGCAAGAAGGCTAACCCCGTTATCCTCGAACCGATAATGAAGGTCGTTGTCATCGTTCCGGAGGAGTATATGGGCGACGTTATCGGCGACCTCAGCTCCAGACGCGGTACCATTCAGGGTATGGACGACAGAAACGGCGTAAAGCAGATCAACGCTCTCGTTCCGCTTTCCGAAATGTTCGGTTATTCCAACGACCTGCGCTCCAAGACGCAGGGCCGCGGACAGTATGTAATGGAGCCTCACAGCTACGTTCAGGTACCGAAGAACATCGCGGATAACATCGTGAACAAGAGAACAAAAGATTAATTAAAATTTTTTTAAAAAACACTTGTAATTTTCCGGAATTTTTGGTACAATATACCTATGGGAAATTCTTGAAATTACCATCAAATTTTAGGAGGAATCAAAAATGGCAAAGGAACATTTTAACCGAACCAAACCCCACGTAAACATCGGCACGATCGGTCACGTTGACCATGGTAAGACCACACTTACAGCGGCTATCACAAAGGTACTCGCTATGAAGGGTCAGGCTAAGTTCGAGGCTTATGACATGATCGATAAGGCTCCCGAGGAGAGAGAGCGCGGTATCACGATCAACACAGCTCACGTTGAGTATGAGACAGACAAGCGTCACTACGCTCACGTTGACTGCCCCGGTCACGCTGACTATATCAAGAACATGATCACCGGTGCAGCTCAGATGGACGGCGCTATCCTCGTTGTTGCAGGTACAGACGGTCCTATGGCTCAGACAAAGGAGCACATCCTTCTTGCTCACCAGGTAGGCGTTCCCGCAATGGTAGTATTCATCAACAAGTGCGATGACGTTGACGATCCCGAGCTTCTCGACCTCGTTGAAATGGATATCCGTGATATCCTCACAAAGCATGATTTCCCCGGCGATGATATCCCCGTTATCCGCGGCTCCGCTAAGGTTGCTCTCGACAGCACAAGCACAGATATCAACGCTCCCGAGTATGCTTGCATCATCGAGCTTATGAACGCTGTTGACGATTATATCCCGACACCCGATCGTAAGGCTGATCTCCCGTTCCTTATGCCTGTTGAGGACACAATGACCATCACAGGCCGTGGTACAGTTGCTACCGGTCGTGTAGAGCGTGGTATCCTCAAGACCAACGATACAGTTGAGATCACAGGTCTTACAGACGAGCCCAAGTCCACTGTTGTTACAGGTATCGAGATGTTCCGTAAGATCCTCGATTACGCTGAGGCAGGCGACAACATCGGTGCTCTTCTCCGTGGTATCCAGAGAAGCGAGATCGAGCGTGGTCAGGTTCTCTGCAAGCCCGGTTCGATCCACCCCCACACAAAGTTCTCCGGCCAGGTTTACGTTCTTAAGAAGGACGAGGGCGGCCGTCACACACCTTTCTTCTCCAACTACAGACCTCAGTTCTTCTTCAGAACAACTGACGTTACAGGCGTTATCACACTTCCCGCTGACAAGGAAATGTGCATCCCCGGCGATAACGTAACAATGGATGTTGAGCTCATCACTCCTATCGCTATCGAGGAAGGTCTCCGCTTCGCTATCCGTGAGGGCGGCAGAACCGTTGGTTCGGGCGTTGTAACCAAGATCATTGAATAATTAAAACCCAGTTCTGAAATTTCTCCCTCGGTAAGACCGGGGGAGAAGTGATATTAACAAAAACAGCCAATTGCCTTTGTTGACTCAGGGATTTGGATTTCCGGCAGACCGTTCAGGTTTAACCGGGTGTCGTTTCGTCCTTAAAGCCGACATGCAGCGGCTTTTTTTGTTGCTTTTTGTCGAAATGAAACGACAAGGTACAGCTTTGCTGACAAAAAATGCTCCCGGAAGATCTTCTTCCGGGAGCTGCTTGTTTATCGAGTTATTTTACTTTCTTTTTCTGCGGGGACTGAGCACGAGTATGCCAAGTGCGGAGATTGCAACGAGTGTAAGGAGTCCAGACACATCGGAGTCTGTATGCGGGTTGCTGTCCGTGTTGTCCATGTCGATGTCGATATCGTACATCAGAACATAATCAGAGAATTTGTCAGACTCGAATGAGAGTGTGCAGGTATCAGGGTCATAGGTGAAGGGGATGAAATCTATATTACCGTCATGTATTCTCGCGAGCACACAATCGTCGGCATATTCATCCAGAAGATCTCTCATGTCTTCCGGGAGCTCTACCGAAACAGATACCGGCTTATCGGCATTTTTTATTTCCTCTGTAATTACGCCGTTGACTGTCTTGTAAAGCCTGATATCCCAAAAGACGCCGTCAATGAATCTCTTGTTTATCTGTAATGCAGCGTTTTTAACGGTGTTCTTTATTTCATCGCTCGGGGAGTCAATAATTGTAACAACTATCTTATAACCGATATCGTCGGTTTCGTCTGTATCGGAGTCTACGTCGTTGTCATCGTCATCGCTGTCCACAGTCTGATCTATATCATCGTCGTCGTTGTCATCTTCGTCGTCGTCATCGTCATCATCATCATCATCGTCAGTCGGGTCATCGGACGGGGGAACGACAGGATCCTCAGAAGGCGGAACGTTTGTCGGAGGAATATATATAGGAGGCTGAGGCCAGTGAGGAGTACCCATGTACATCCATGTTGCCGTAACTGTAAGGTCGTGAGCGGGCATAACGTTCGGAAGGGCGGGGTTCCAGCCTGTAAACATAAAACCGTCTCTTACGGGGTTCTCGGGAGGTACGATAACCGCGCCTGCACCAAGCTCGATTGGAGCTATATAAGAGCCGCCGTTGCTGTCAAACGTAAGCGTATAGGTCTGCGTAAGCGTCCATACGGAGTAAAGCGTAATGTCCTGTGTAACTCTGTCTGTCGTGAGCTCCCACTTATTTGTCAGTGCGGCGTCCGTGTACCATGTCGCCACATATCCGTCTCTCTGGATCTCGTTCGGTACGGTCACAAGGCTGTTCCAGTTGACGCTGCTTGTGCCGAGCACGGTGTCGCCCTCCATGAAGGTGACCGTCAGCGGGTTTCCGGGAGCTACCGTGACCTTTGTGAAAGGCGACGGATTGTGGTTTTCGTCTCCCTTTAAGCGGAAGAAGTAAACGCCGGGCTTAAGATCTTCAATGGCAGAGCTTGGGTTCTCGGTAATGAGCTCACCTACGGGGGCGTCGGCGTCTGTTTCGGAATATCCGTATTCCATAGCGTAAGTGATATTATCTATCTTACCGTCATTCTTTCCGCGGATAGTTTCCGCCGTAGCGACGAGACCTGTCGGAGCCGCCTGATCCGCCTTATTGATCCTGAAGTTCGCGGTAGCCTCAGCGGCCTTGTAGTTGGTGCTTTCCGCGATAGAGGCTCTTATGGTGTAGTCGCCCGCGTTCAGGGGCTTTGTCACAGTATAATCATTGTCGGAGGCTGTTCTTGCCTTATATTCGAAGGTAACGTTCTCGTTTGAGGTATTGCCTGTAACTTCGGGGGTCGAGGAAGTCTCGTCGAATGTCCAGTCAGCCATGGAGACTGTGATAGCTATGGTAGCCTTATTGATCTTGAAGTCCGCCGTAGCCACAGCCTCGTTGTAGTTTGCGCTTTCCGCGATAGTGGATCTCACGGTGTATTCGCCCGCTTCTGAGGGCTTTGTAGCTGTATAATTGTTGTCGGAGGCTGTCTTTAACTTATATTCGTAGATGACATTACCATTTATGGTATTGCCTGTAACTACGGGATCCGAGGCAGTTTCGCCGTATGTCCAGTCAGCTATGGATACTGCGAGAGGAAGGTTCGCCTTATTGATCTTGAAATTCGCGGTAGCGGTATCGCCGTTGTAGTTGGTGCTTGCCGCGATAGTGGCTCTAACGGTGTATTCGCCCACGTCTGAGGGCTTTGCAGCTGTATAATCGTTGTCGGTGGCGGTTCTTGCCTTATACTCGTAGGTAACATTACCGTTGCCGGAATTGCCGGTAAGAACAGGATCCGAGGCAGTCTCACCGTATGTCCAGTCAGCCATGGTGAGTGTGGGAGCTATGTCCGCCTTTGCGATAGTGAACTGTGTCGTAGGCTTGGCTCCATTTGCTTCAACAACAACCAGAGCATAGTTTGTGTTTGAGAGCTCGTTTGCCGTAGCGGTGTAGGATTCTCCGGGAGCGTTGGCGTTTGTCTGCTCGCCCGTTACGATAACGGTGCACACGTCGCCGTTTACGAGGTCGCCCGCTGCTATCGTCGCCGTAGGCTTCTGCGGATTGCCGTTATAAATAAAATTCGTTGCGCCCCATATAACGTTTGCTATGGGCTTCGGGAGGACTGTGAGAGTTCCCGCTGCGAATGTGATATCGTAGTTGGCGGAGGTAAGACCCTTCGGAGTAATCGTGTACGCGTGGTTAGCGTCGCTTACGGCGCCGTACTGTGCGTAGGTGTAATCGTAAGCGAGAGCACCGACTAAAACCGCAGCCGTCTCATTGTTCACGAAGCCGGTGTATGTAACGCCGTTGTCTGCCGGTGCCTCACCGTAGGTTATCGACTTATTATTAGCCTTGACGGTAAGGGGAGCCTTGGCTATGGTTACAGAAGTACTGCCGTTTGCGGCGGCGTATGCATCGGACTCGTCACCGGCATTCACTATTTTATAATATACTGTGTAATCACCGGGAATTGTTGCTGTCGGGACAGCTGCACCGTAATTATTGCCATCAGTACTGTAACGGAAGGCATAAGCAGTGTTTGTAAGCCCATCGCCCGCAGTAATAAGATCCTTAGCGGTACCGTCATACGTCAGGTTTTCTTTGGCAGTTGGTTTTATTACAGCCGTCAGATCCAGTTTAAGTCTGACGGAACTGCCGGCGCTGCCATTTATCTGTATATCATTGCCTGTTTGAAGCCAGCATAATATATCCGGCTTGTCAAGAGTAAGCGTATATGGATTTGATTCCGGTTGTACAACGACCTCATCTTCATTTTTGTACTTATATGTTATTTCGAAACCTTTATCTTCTAAAGCATGACCATCTGAAATGACAAGTTGTATCGTTTCGTTAAAAGCATAGAAATCCGCAGCCTCGTTATGGTCAATATCATAAACTATCAGCGCTCCGATATCTACTGGCGGCATGAACTGAAACGCTATCAGCACCGAAAGCATCAGCGCCAGAAAGCCGTGTCTCCTTTTACGTATCACATTTTTATCCATAGTATGGACCTCCGTTCGGTTATCCCATAAATGTGTACAAATACATCATCATATTTATACCATTTTATTATAATACTATTTGTCAAAAAAATCAAGTGTTTTTTTGCGATTTTGAACAAAAAAACTAAAAAAAAGCGCTCCCGTGGGGGGAACGCGTTCCTTGAAGGCTGATATTCAATCAAATATCCTGTGCAGCTCTGTTTCAAAGTCCGTGCTGTCGCTCTCGCGCACCACAACGGATATCTCGTCGAGCGCCGTCGTGATAAGTATCGGGTTGGCTTTCGCCGCGGCGAGAGCTCTGAACACACTCTCCGCGAAGCCTACGCCGGTTATCATCTCGGCGGACTTGATAATGAACTTCACATTGCCGGAGTTTATCATCGGCGGTCTGTCGGCGTTTATCACCTTTGCGGCTTTCAGCATTCTCGGCATATCCTCGTCGGAGAAGGTGAAGCCGATCGACGTGCTCTCCGCCGAAACGGGGGTCTTTGAGATCATGTCTATGTTGATCTTCTCGCGCGCAGCGGCGGAGAATACCTTGCAGATAAACTCGCTCTCGCTGTCGAAGGGGATATTGCCGAAGGTGATTATCGAAACGCCCTCGTTTGTAGTGATATCGGTCATTGTAGGTTCTCCTTTCGCTTAAACTTCCGCGAGCAGGTCGGACATATCGTAGAGTCCCTTTTCCTTCTTGCAGAGGAACATAGCCGCGTTAATGGAGCCGTTTGCGAATACGTCCTTTGAAGCCGCGGAGTGGGAGAGGGTTATGACCTCGTCGTGTCCCGCGAAGATTATGTCGTGCTCGCCGACTATCGTGCCGCCGCGTATGGAATGAAGTCCTATCTCGTCGGGGTCGCGGGGCTTTCTGACGCTGTGGCGGTCATAAACGTAATGATACTTATTGTCCAGCTCATTGTTGAGAGCCTCGGCGATCATTATAGCCGTGCCGGAGGGAGCGTCCTTCTTGAGATTGTGGTGCTTTTCGACTATCTCTATGTCGAACTGTCCGCCCAGAACGTTCACGGCGCGCTTTCCGAGCTCGACCAGCAGATTGATGCCCAGAGACATATTAAAGGTGAAGAACACCGGTATCTGCTCCGCGGCTTTCTTAATCTGCGCTATCTGATCGTCGGTGTAGCCGGTCGTCGCCACGACTATCGGCACGCCGTTCATAGTGCAGTAGGAGAGCAGGTCGGCGAGTGCGCTTGGGTGAGAGAAGTCGATGATGACATCTGGCTTCTGCGGCAGCTCGAACGGGCTCTTCACTATACGGAATTCGCCGTTTCTGTCGGTATTGATGTCGATGCCCGCAACGACCGCGCAGTCGTCGCGCTCATCGACGAGTCTCGTTATTACGCGTCCCATTTTACCGTTCGCGCCGGTAATTGCAATTTTTACCATACTTTCAATTCCTAATAATTACTGTATTATCCTGTTTATTACAAAAGTCCGGCCTTTACAAGCTCCCTGCGCAGCTTCTCGATCTTTGCTTCTTCCATTCTGATGAGCGGCAGTCTGCATTCGCCGACGTTCTTGCCGAGGAGGTTCATAGCCTCCTTGACCGGTATCGGGTTAACGTCGCAGAACAGCGCGTTTTCGAGATCGAGGTACTTAAGCTGGAGCTCCAGAGCTTCCTTTGTCTTGCCCTGCATATACAGCTCTGCCATGTCGTGCTTCTGTCTCGGTATGATGTTTGAAGATACCGAGATAACGCCCTTGCCGCCCAGAGACAGGAAGGGCAGGAGCTGATCGTCGTTTCCGGAGTAGATATCGAAGTCCGTGTGAGCCGCTATCTCAGCCGCAAGGGATAGATTGCCGCTGGCTTCCTTGACCGCGGATATCTTTTCGTTCTTCGAGAGCTCAACATAAGTATCGAGCGCGATAGCCGTGCCTGTTCTCGACGGTACATTGTACAGTATCGTCGGTATGTTCACCGCGTCCGCGATAGTGTTGAAGTGAGCGACGAGACCGCACTGAGAGGTCTTGTTGTAGTACGGTGTCACCTGTAAAGTAGCGTCCGCGCCGACGCGCTCAGCCTCCTTGGTGAGCTCCACAGCGTAGCCGGTGTCGTTGCTTCCGGTGCCTGCGACTACGGGAACGCGCTTCGCGACCTTCTCGACGCAGTATCTTATCATCTCGACGTGCTCTTCGTCGGTCATTGTGGAGGCTTCTCCGGTAGTGCCGACAACGACGATGGCGTCGGTCTTGTTCGCGATCTGCTCCTCGATGAGCTCGCCGAACTTTTCATAGTTTATACTTCCGTCGGGGAACATGGGGGTGACGATAGCCACGCCCGTTCCCGTAAAGACAGTCTTTCTCATAGTGTTCTCCTTTTAGTCAAAGTAGCCCTTTGCCGCGTAAAGCTCGGCCATGAGCACAGCGCCTCCGGCAGCTCCGCGCAGAGTATTGTGCGAGAGGCATACGAACTTGTAGTCGTACTGGGTGTCGGGTCTGAGACGTCCGATAGATACCGCCATGCCGTTTTCGAGGTTGCGGTGGAGAGCCGCCTGCGGGTAATTGTCCTCGGTGAAGTAGTTGAGGAACTGCTTCGGCGCGCTGGGCAGCTCAAGCTCCTGCGGAACGCCCTTGAAGTTCTTCCAGATGTCGATGATCTCGTCGACAGAGGGCTTGTTTTCGAAGCTTACGAACGCCGCCGCGAAGTGACCGTTCGATACCGGCACACGCAGGCACTGCGTTGTGATAGACGGGCTCGAAGCCTTTACTATCTCATTGCCTTCGATCTTTCCCCATACCTTAAGAGGCTCCTGCTCGGACTTTTCCTCCTCGCCGCCGATGTAGGGGATAAGGTTATCGACCATTTCCGGCCATGTCTCGAACGTCTTGCCCGCGCCGGATATAGCCTGATAGGTGCAGGCGAGCACCTTTGTGATGCCGAACTTTCTGAGCGGGGAAAGAGCGGGAACATAGCTCTGTATCGAGCAGTTGGACTTTACGGATATGAAGCCGCGCTTTGTGCCGAGGCGCGCTCTCTGCGCCGCGACGATCTCGATGTGCTCGGGGTTTATCTCCGGTATGATCATAGGAACGTCCGGTGTGAAGCGGTGCGCCGAGTTGTTGGACATAACGGGCACTTCATGCTTCGCGTATTTCTCTTCAAGAGCCTTTATCTCGTCCTTCTTCATGTTTACGGCGCAGAAAACGAAATCTACCTGCTCCGCTATCCTGTCGATGTCCTTTTCGGCGTCCATGACTACCATATCCGCCATAGCCGCGGGCATGGGCTTTTCGATGAGCCAGCGGCTGCCGACCGCGTCCTTGTAGGTCTTTCCGGCGGAACGCTCGGAAGCGGCGAGCACCTTGACTTTAAACCACGGGTGGTTTTCAAGGAGCACCGCGAAGCGCTGACCTACCATGCCCGTTGCGCCGATGATGCCTACATTGTACTGTTTCATAGTTTTTGTTTCCTTTCTGTTTGTCTTTGTAATAAAAAAGCCGGCTTTAATACAGCCGGCCGATTAACATAACAGGGAATACGACAAATGCGAAAAAGCATATATTGCCGATAGCTCTCCATTACGCCGGCGACGGCTTAATGACAATCGTGCATCTGTTAAATGCACGACCGGATATGTATACCCCGACTTATACATTCCTCGGCGGTGCTTCCTTTCACATTAACAATATGTCGGAATATTGACGTTAATGCTACTGATAAGACCCGCGCCTCTATCTTTCGTATATTGTATCACAGTATGTCGGTTTTGTCAAGTGTTTCTTTCCGATTTTATACTTTCATTATCTCTCTTATCTTTTCGGCGAGCACCTTCGCGGCCTTATCATGTGTGGCGGGGGAGGGGTGATAGTCCGCTCCGAAGCCCAGCGAGCCGTCGTGCGGCGTGAACCTCGCGGTGTATATCTCCTTAAAGCCTGTCTTCTCACGGAAGAGCTCAACTGCCTTTTCCATGTACGGATATATCTCGTCCACCATTATGCCCATTATGCAGAGTATCTTCGACGAGGGGTTGCACTTGTGCACGGTCTCAAGGAATTTCACGTATTCCGCGGTGTATTCCGCGTACCTGTCCTCGTGTCCCATGCACCAGCTGAAATCGTTCGTGCCGAGGTTTATAACGATCAGACCGGGAATATACTTTGTGAAATCCCAGTCGATATCCTGCGGAGCGAGACCGTCGCGGTCATCGAACTTTTCGTCGGAGAAGCCAAGCTTCGTATAGTACGGCGGCAGCAGGTTGGTGGTAAGCGGCGGCATATCGGGGGAATCCACATATCCGGATATGATACCCCAGCCGCTTATCGAGAACGCGCGCACATCGGCATCAAGGAGCTGTCCGACCTTGTAAGCGTAGCTCTTTGTGAAATCCTCGGTCGATGTCCTGAAATGAACAAGCGGGTCGTACTCGTCAACACCGTAGCCGCAGGTTATCGAGTCGCCTATGATCTCCAGCTTCAGAGGCTTCTCCGGAGCGGGAGTCATCACCCCGTCGCATATTACCGGCTTTATCCCTATCGTCGATTTAGCGCTTTCGGACAGCTTGATGAATTTTATGTCGGCTTCGGTCTCCTTTGAGTTTTCCGACCCGCAGATAACGGGGACGGTCTTTGTTACCCTGTCGAGAAGCCCCTCGGTCGTTCTTATGCCGTTCACAAATACCGCGTATCTTGCCCAGTTCTCGTCGTTGCCGGGTTTTTCGGGGGCTGCGTCACCGACGAGCTCCAGAATAAACTCCCTGCCCTTGAAACGGCACTCGAAGCCGCTGCCGGAGAGCGCGCACCAGTAGATCTTGTCCTCGTCCCACGTGCCGCGTCCGGTAAGCTTGCAGTTCTGTTCGTTTATGATGTAAGTATTCATTTTGCAGCCTCGTTTTCTTCGGACTTCTGTCCGAGCTTCTTTTCCGTATGTGTAAGCAGTCTCTTTATATTTGCGCGGTGCATGAATATCAGCATTATACCTATCACCATGCTGAGCCCGAAGTTTATCCACGACGACCAGTCATTGTTCAAAAGCGATAGTATCAGCACGGTGAACGGATACACAGCCGCGGCTGTTATCGAGCCGAGGGATACATAGCGTGATATCGCGACGACTATCACGAATATAATGAACGGTATGATACCTGCGAGCCAGTTTATGGCGAGCATAGCTGCGAAGGTGACGAGAATGCCCTTGCCTCCCTTGAAGCCGTAGTATATGGGGTAGATATGACCGAGCGCGCCGAAAACTCCGGCGAAGTAATTCACCCATGTCCATGTTCCCAAAGTATAGTAGGTATCGACATCGAGTACAAGCTTGAAGATGAAATGCACTGCTAAAATGGAAAGCACGCCTTTCAGAATATCGCCTATGAGCACGAAGAGCGCGGCGACTTTTCCCTGTGTGCGGAGGGTGTTTGTGAGACCGGCGTTGCCGCTTCCGAGCTCGCGGATATCCTGACCGCTTTTTATCTTGGTCACGATTATCGCGGAGTTGATGCCGCACACAAGGTACGGCACAATGGCGGCGAGCGCCATACAAGCTATTGTTTCAATATTCATGATAGACCTCTGAAAGTTTTTTCTGATAAAGTATATCCCGAAAAGGCGTAGTCATTAACGAATCTGGCGGGGAACGCCCCGCGGCGAATCCGTATGTTACATTTCAGCAATGGGCGGGTCATCTGCCTCGCAGTCGTCATTAAAAGGAGCACTCATTAACGAATCTGCAAGGCGAAGCGATTTAATTTAGGGTCCAGCCCTTTTTAAAGGGCTGGCCGCCGGAGGCAACTTATTCTCGTTCTCGAGCGTGAGCGATCACTTGTTCCCGTTCTCGAGCGTGAGCGGCCACTTGTTCCCGTTCACGAGCGTAAGCGGCCACTAGTTCCCGTTCTCAAGCTTTTGCGTTCTTCTCGTCGCCGCGTTCGCGGACTACTATTTTGATCGGGGTAGCGTCGAGCGAGAAGGCCTCGCGTATCTGGTTCTCGATATAGCGCTGGTACGAGTAATGGAAGAGCTCGCGGTTATTGCAGAACACAACGAACGTCGGAGGCTTTGTCGATGCCTGGGTCATGTAATAGAGCTTAAGTCGCTTGCCCTTGTCGGAGGGCGGCTGTACGCGCGCCGTGGCGTAGCTGAGCAGGTCGTTGAGCATACCGGTCGTGATACGCCGTGCGTTCTGCTCCGCCGTATACTTTATCAGCTCGAAGAGCTTGTCTATGCGCTGACCGGTGAGCGCCGAGATGAACACTATCGGAGCGTAGGACATGAACGAAAAATCGACCTCCAGCTTCTTGCGGAACTCGTTCATGGTCTTGTCGTCCTTTTCTATGCTGTCCCACTTGTTCACAGCGATGACGCACGCCTTGCCCTGATCGTGGGCGTAGCCGGCGACCTTGCTGTCCTGCTCCGCGAAGCCCTCGTTCGCGTCGATCATTATAACGCATACGTCCGAGCGGTCTATCGCCATGTAGGCGCGCAGTATGCTGAACTTCTCGATGTTTTCGGTTATCTTCGACTTGCGGCGTATACCGGCGGTATCAATAAACACATATTTCTCCCCGCCGCGCTCTATGACGGTATCTATCGCGTCTCTTGTAGTTCCGGCGATATCCGATACTATGACGCGCTGTTCACCTGCCACCTTGTTGATAAGCGAGGATTTCCCGGCGTTCGGTCTGCCGATGACCGCGACCTTGATGAGCGCGTCGTCGTATTCCTCCTCGTCTTCGGAGGGCATATTCGCCATGACAGCGTCGAGCAGGTCTCCGGTACCGTGACCGTGCACCGACGAGACAGCTATCGGCTCGCCGAGCCCGAGATTGTAGAACTCGTATATCTCCGGCGGAGGCTCGCCTATCGAGTCGCACTTGTTCACGCACAGCACAACGGGCTTTCCGCTTTTCAGGAGCATCGAGGCGACGCTCTGGTCGCTCGCGGTCACTCCGGTCGTGATATCAGTCACGAATATTATCACGTTTGCGCTGTCGATAGCGAGCTGAGCCTGCTCACGCATCTGCGACAGTATAACGTCCTTCGAGTCGGGTTCGATACCGCCGGTGTCCACGAGCATGAAGCTTTTGTCGAGCCACTCGGCTCTTCCGTATATCCGGTCGCGGGTAACTCCCGGCGTGTCCTCGACTATCGAGAGCCGCTGACCTATGATCTTGTTGAATAGCGTCGATTTGCCGACATTCGGCCTTCCGACGATAGCGGCGAGTCTGTTCATCTCTTATCTCCGTTTCTTTTGTTTATTCAAGGCTTTTTCTCACTCTGACATCGCTTCCCGTGAAGAAAAGTTTTTCCATAGTCAGCAGACGCGAGCTTATGCGCTCGTCGTATTTTCTTTCAAGCTCTCTCAGCTCAAGGTTCGTATTGATGACCGTGGGCAGGGAAGCGTTCATTCTGGCGTTTATGAGACTGTACAGCACGGAAACATAAAGCCGGTTGTCCATTTCCGCGCCGAGGTCGTCAAGTATCAGCAGATCGGCGGTCTCCAGCATATCCATGACCTCGCCGCCCTCGAACTTCTCCTTGTCCAGCTTTCTCATAAGATCCGGCACCGAACCGTATATCACATTGTAGCCCTTGCGGAGTACCTCCGACGCTATACTGAGAGACAGGTGGGTTTTGCCGAGCCCGGTCTTTCCCTGCATGAGCAGGCTCTTGTAGGGGAGGTGGAACTCGTCCGCGTACCTTCTGCACGCAGTAAGATTATCAGACATCACTTCTCTGGCGGTAGTGCCGAGCTCGGTGGGGCGGGAATCGTCATAGTAAGCGAGGCTGAAATCGTCGAACGAGCAGAGCTTCAGCGGCGCGGTGCTGTTGAGCTTCTCCGCAGCCTTGCGCTTAACTATGTCCATGAAGCACGAGCAGTATTTGTCGCCGACTATCCCTGTATCCTCGCAGATACTGCATCTGTATATGGGCGACAGATAGTTCTCCGGGTAGCCGTTTTTCACAAGAGCGCAGCGTATACGCTCCTGGAGCGCGAGGTTTTCCTTTTCCAGAGCGGCTATCTTATCCATTGCGTTGTCGGCGCGTTCGGTGATTATAGTAATCAGCTTGGTCAGTGTACCCGAAAGCTCTCGTTTCATTTCGGCGATCTCGGGATATTTGTTTCTTATCTCCTCGTTTCTCCGGTCAAGAAGCATACTGTTCTTCAGCCGTATATCGCTGAGCTCGTTCTCCGCTTCGCTGAAAAAAATGCTGTCAAATCCCATAATGGCTCCTTATTTTTTGTATTTGCTTTTTGCTATCTTCATGATCTCGTCGATGTTGTAGGAGGGGGACGAGCTCTCGCCCTTTCCGCCGCCCGAGGAGGGCTTCGGCATATCCGCGAGCTGCGCCGGGTCGGTTATGCCCTTGTCGAGCCATGAGCGCAGTACCTTATCCATATAAGCAAAGCTCAGCTTCGACGTATTTTCGATGCACTCGTCATAAGCGGCGCCGATAAGCTCCTCGCTCAGTCCGAGGTTTGTCCATTCATCGATCATGCCGCGCTGCTTCGAGGAGAACGCCGTATTCATCCCGAACCGTCTGCGCAGGTTCATCTCTGTCGTGTGAGCGGCGCGCAGCTTTCTTATATGCTCCTCCGCCTTATGTATATCGGTAATGCCGTTCTCGACCCAGTCCGCGGCGACGGATTTCATATACGCGGGCGTGGCTCTGTCGATATTGAAGCAGTATTCCACCAGCATCATAGTGACCTCACACGGCAGCCCGATCTCCTCGACAAGGATCATCAGAGTTTCCTGCTCTGAATGCTTCGGAAGTCTGCCGGAAAGGCTCTGGTACATATCAAAAAGAGCTTTCACGGCGTTGTCGCCCTTTATGGCTCCCGCTATTATCTCGGCGGGGAAATGGGTCTGCGAGTGCAGCAGAGCCATAGCCTCCGGGGTATTCAGCGAAGGAGCTTCCGGCGGCGCGGGTGAGGTCACCGAAGCCGCGGGTGCGGGAGTCGGAGCCGAGGAGACAGCCGCTGCGTTCTCCGACGGGAAGTATTCCTTTCCGTCGCAGGCAAGCACGTCGGAGCTGACCCAGTACAAAAGAGCGTCGTCAACATCCTCCTTGCTTATGCCGATGGCACCGGCTATGTTTTCGGCGCGGTGTCCGAGATCCGGGTACGCCAGCATATACAGGAGCACCTTCAGCTGCGTCCCCGAAGCGATCTTCAGGTGATCTTCCGCGACGCACAGCGGCACGGCGAAGATCTTCCTCCAGGCACCGAGATTTAGTCTGTAATCCAAAAATTCTATCCCTTTCAGAAATTTATTACGCGAAATGCGCATATACACACATTATATCACATATAGAAGAAAAAAGCAATGGGAGAAGAGGATAAAAATTACATAAATACTATCCGAGGTATTATTGGGGGCGCGGGCTCCGCGCTTATATCACATATAGAAGAAAAAAGCAATGGGAGAAGAGGATAAAAATTACATAAATACTATCCGAGGCATTATTGGGAGCGCGGGCTCCGCGCTTATAACTGCTTGCAGGAATTGCCGTGAGCGGAAATTATTTCAGGGAATTGCTGCTGTAATGTTGACTTTTGTCGTTTTTTATGATAAACTATTAACATTGAAACTACCTAAAAAGGCGGCGATATAAAAATGAAGAGAAAGCCCGCATATAAAGCGTTCGTGATGCTCCTGTCAGCGGTCATGGCGCTCGGGAGCTGCTCGCAGGATATTTCCGGCAGTATTCCCGCCGCGGCGACCGTGAATATCCCCGAGGAAGTGACCTCATCTACTGCTGCCGCGACCGAAGCAGTTACAGAGAAGACCACCACAACTACCGAGAAAACGACCGTCGTTACCACAACGTCCGAGACCACGACCACCGAAGCCGAAACGACTGCCGAGTCCGCGACCGAGCCTCCGGAGACAGTTCAGACTCAGGTGAGCGAGGAGCTGGTCGAGACATATAAAACCTACGTGATGAGCGACGCGTACAATGATTTCATATCAAAATGCGTATTCGTCGGAGACAGTATATGCAGCGGCTTTAAGGCATACGGCATTCTTCCTCCGAAGAACGTGCTCGCTCAGGGCAATGTCGCGGCAAGGAGCATCTACGATTACACGTTCAAGGTGAACGGCGACGAGATGTCCATACTTGCGGCTCTGCTGGAGCTTAAGCCCGAATATGTGGTATTCTCCATGGGAATGAACGATGTGAATATGACGTCGGAGCAGACCTTCTGCGAGAACTACGGCGAGCTTCTTTCGCAGGTCGAGAGCTTCCTGCCGGACGCCACTCTGATAGTGTGCTCGATAACACCCATAACCTACGGCGAAAGCGGAAAGCTCTTCACATACCCGTCGAATATCGACAGCTTCAACGCCGCTCTTAAAGAATACCTTGACGCAAGCGAGAAGTGGATATACTGCGATATCACGCATGATATGAAAAACTCGCTGAACCTTCTCAAGTCCGCGTACCTCGGCTCTCCCGACGGCGTGCATCTGGCTCCAGACGCGTATTACGCGATAATGTACCAGATCTGCGAGCGTATGGTGGACGGCAGGATATACAACGCCGACGGCACTCTCGCCGAGACCGAGCCCGCCGAAACAACGACAGCTCCGACCGAGACCAAGCCCGAGACAACGAAAAAGACTTCCGAAAAGACAGACAAGACTCCGGAAAGCGATACCGACGACAGCCTTTCGGGTACTATAATAATAAGCGACGAAGACTGATTTTCGTGGAACATCTGTGGAACTTCCGCCTGAAAAATTTTTGAAAAAAATTTAAAAAAACACTTGCATTTCACTATATGTTGTGGTATAATATAAAAGCAGTCACGAAATGTAGAGGTATAATGTTCATATCAGACAAATTTCTACGTTCATATACAGCTCAAAAACACAACATTCAGGAGGAAATCGCAAAATGAAAAACGTTCAGATCACGACTACCGGCGGAATACTTTCGGACACAGAGGTGCAGGCTTATGTTGACAGGGGCAGGGAACTGAAGCCCGGTCAGAAGCTCATCGCACTTGATATAGCACTCGACGGCGATTATGTGGATCTTTCCTATCAGTACGAAGCAAGACCCTTTGAGCGTATCAGACGCATCACCGGCTATCTGGTGGGCACGCTGGATCGCTTCAACAACGCAAAGAGAGCGGAGGTACTCGACCGCGTTACACATGAAGTCGTTGATGACTGCGAGGATGTGTACGTTGACGCAGTCTGATCGTACCTGAAAAAAATAAGACATGAAAAAGGCGCTTCCCGGTTGGAGAGCGTCTTTTCTTGTGTGCCTGAAAAACTGCCCGGTGAACGGGACGATTTCAGCAGTACATAAACAAACATTAGCCCGAACGGTATAACCGTTCGGGCTGTACTTGTTTTTTATACTGCTATCATTTCTGTGTGCGGGCATATTGACGAGATCATAGCCGACAAGATAATACAGACAGGAACGGATCCGGTATCAGGGGATATAAACGCAGAATTCTTCCTCTGTGCTGTCACGTTCCGCAAAGTATGTGTATTTATCGTTGTCGGAGTAGAAGGTCCTCTCATAGCGGACATCATTCGTCAGCTTCTCGCAATGCAGAGGCTGGTCGAAAATGTTCACAGCGCTGATCTGATCCTTCTGTGCCGGAATGACATTTCCGCCTGTGATGACGGTGCGGCAGTCGGCGGAGCCGAACTGCTTGATGTTGCCGGACAGTATCTTGACGGTGACCGTTCCGCCGGAAATGCGTGTTACACCGCTGCCGTCGGAGCTTCCGTAGCCGGAAACTGTATCGCCCTCACCGTACGCGATCACCTTTCCTGCGGAGCAGGTGATATCGCCATATCCGTGAAGCGAGCCTATGCATACGGCTGTATCTCCGTGAACGACCGCCGAGGTATAACCACCTGTGATGTTCACCTCTGCCGTGCCTTTGTTCAGAACACCGAGAGACGCGCACAGTTCTCCGTCTGCCTGAAGCTCCAGCTTACCGCAGTTATTCACAACGGTATCGCCGTCTATCGAGCCGAGAGCCACAGCGGACTTGCCGGAGCAGTGAGAAACGATGCTGCCGGTCTCGCCGATCTCAATAACGCTCTTTCCTCTAACGCTGCCTATGCCAAGAGACTCGACGCACTGCGAGTTGATCGTGGTGGTGCCGTTCAGGAACTTGAGCGCGGTATTCTCGCCGGGCGCACCGCCGCCGATACCGACGCCCTTGTCTATGAACAGCTCGACCGTGACATTGCCGGTCTGCGCAAAGGTTATGTTTCCGTAAGTCCCGTCATAGCCGCTTCCGATACCTGCGCCTCCGTTGGTCTTGAGCGAGACCTTCAGGCTGCCGTCGCCCCTGAATTCAAGAGAGGAGTTCTCCGGTACCGATATGCCGTTTTTCAGGATAGTGTTCTTGCCCTCCAGCGTAAGCACGGTCCTGCTGTTCTTACCGAGTCTTACGGCGGGTTTTTCCGCAGACCGCAGGCATACGTCGCGGAAGGTGAGGCTGATATCCGTGTCGTCCTCGATGATTATCGGCAGTTCGACCGCGGAATCCATTTTACCGATGATACGGACGTTGCCCTTGCAGATTATTATCGAGCCGTATTTCTGGAGAGCGAGCTCGTAGAGGTCGATGGTCGCGTCTCCGTTCACGATATAGTGCATAAGGTCGCTGCCGTATCTGGAAACGATGATATTCTCGTTTATTATCTCATTGCGTATATCAATGGGGAGCTCACCGATAGGATCGGGCGCGGGGCGTGCTGTGTAGAAGCCTTGTATCAGGTCGACGCCGAACTCTATGACCTTTTTCATTTCCTCGTAGGTCTCAACGCCCTCGGCGAGCACTTTGATATTGTTTATCCGCGCGAATTCTATCGTGCTCTTTACGAACATCTGCTTGTTCTGATCGTTCTGGATATTGGAGATGAGGAAGCGGTCGATCTTGATGATATGCGGCGAATAGCGCAGCAGATTGACAATATTTGAATGTCCCGTTCCGTAATCGTCTACGGCGATCCGGTTCTGTGTATCCGAGTCATCATCGTCGTCGGAAATGCTTCCCAGATAGCGTATCGAGTCAAGCTCGGCATCCGATACCGTACCCTGTTCGGTGATCTCAAAGACGAAATTCCGCATATACTGACTGTACTTGGTCTTGAGCTCGACCAGATCCTCGTTTTTGAGGAAGTTCCCTGGTATGGTATTTATGAACACTTTAGCGCCCCTGAACATTTCATTGTCCTTGGCGTAGCGCTCCATGACATTGAACAGGGTGGCGCGCTCGATGTTGTAGAGCATATTGTATTCTTTGGCGACATCGAGTATCTCCATGGGGGACATCTTTATCCCGCCCGCTGAGCGCATAAGAGCCTCATAAGCGTAGATATCGCCGGTCTTTGCGTCAATGATAGGCTGGAAATAGTAGGTGAAGAGGTTTTTCTCAACGAGTATCATGAACTCGTTGTACATATCCTTTACGTTCTTTTCGGCAGCGGCGGGCTTATCCTCCTTGACGGCGGCGGTAAGGCCGTTTTTCACCTTGGTCATATACATCTCGGCATTCGCGAGCTTGATAAGGCTGCTCAACGAGCTGTTCCAGCCGCTGTTGGCAGTGGTGCAGCCGCAGTTGACCTCTATCGCGTAGCCCTTTTCGTTGCTGGAGTTGTAGCCCTCTATGACTCCGTAGAACACCGCGACAGCGTTGTCGATGAGCATAGAGACCTCGTTCTCGTCGTCGACATAATTGATAACAACGAACTCATCGGTGCCGGAGCGCGCAATGAAGCCGTTATCCTTGTTCGCGAGGCTTAGAGCGTCCGCCACAAAGCGTATCGAGGTCTCGATCTCCTCTATGCCGAAGTTTTCATAGATGTATTTGTACTGCGGAATATGATAAACTGAGACAGTAACCGTCTTTTTGTGGTTCTCTTCCACGTCGCTGAATTCGGTGAACCACTTCGCGAGCCCCTTCAGGTTCGCAAGTCCGGAAAGCGGATCTATGAACATCGCGTTCTGCATACTGTTCTGTATACGCTGCTTGTACAGTCTGTTTATCAGAGCACCGAACGCTATGTTCATTATTTTGGAGACGCGGAACACCTTGTGTGTGGTGTTCGGTATGTCATTGGTCTTGACCGCGTAGTATCCGCAGGTCTCGGCGTTCATATATATTGGGGTCAGAATATAAAGGGTGTCGTCATTGAGCCACGCTTCAAGATCGGGGACCATTTCAGAAACAGGGAAGCGCCCCTGTCTGCCGTTCTTGTAATCCTCCGCGCGCGAGGTCACGACTATGAGCTCGTTCATAGCCTGTTCGGTCTGCTTGTCGCCGGTTTTGCCGAGCGACGCCATTATAAAGTCCTCGTTGAGGCAAACGCCGGAGTTTGGAAGTATGTAGTTCCGCAGCACCGAACCGAGCATATTTAGATTTTCACAGTCAAGTATCTGATCCGCGAGCGAATAGATATGCTTTTCGTGCTGCTGGATCTCCTGCGTCATCTTATACAGGAAGCTCGCGCGTCTGCGGAAATCAATAGCCATGCCGTTTACGCAGCCGCAGGACTCACCTATGTACGCCATATACGTCTCCGAGAAGGCTCCGGGCTGAACGGTCCCGTTGAGACTGCCGTTGATAAGCCTTATGGTCAGTTCCGCGAGATAGGGTATATCCTCCTTGCAGGTAGTAAGGCGGGGCATGAAGTATTCGGCGGAAACAAGTCCGTCAAAGCCCGTGACCTTAATGTCGGACGGCACGATGTATCCGTTTGAGCTCAGCTCCTCGCAGACTGCCATAGCCATATTGTCGTTCGCGCATAAAATGGTATCGGGCAGGGCACGGCCGCTGCGCAGATAATCCTGTACAGCCATTCTCGCGGGGATATCCCAGTATTCGCCGTACATGACGTTCTCTTCCGGCAGATCGAGGTCGTGTTTGGCAAGCGTATCTTTTACTATTTTCAGGCGCAGCTCTGTCTCGGGGTCATCGTTGCGTCTGCCGCCGATGAAAAGGAAGGATTTTGACCCATGGTCGTTTATCATGTGCTCGATGACCTGTTTGTAGGCTGACGAATAGTCCGGGTGTATACAGCAGCAGCCCTCATGGTCTCCGTGAACAAGTATCACGGGTACGCCGAACTTTCCGGCTTTTGCGATGATATCTTCTTTGAGCTGTTTGTCATATATGCTTTCGCAGAGTATGACAATGGCGTCGAGTATGTCATAGTTGATCGTATCGAATATCTTTTTCGAGCCCTGATCGTTCAGGTCTCCGAAGTAAAGATCGCGAAGGCTGTTGAATATGATGAGCTTATAGTCGTTGTCCAGCGCAAATCTGTGCAGATTTGAGATATAATCGGTACCGAACTCATCCTGTATCTTGGAGAGACATACTCCTATGATTTTTCTGTTGTTGATCAAGCGATATCACCCGTTCTTCCATATTTGTATCAGTAATAAGTAAGATGAAAGAGTACGCAAATTTTCATTATATTATAACATATTTTTTTCATATTGTCAATAATAATAATAGCTAAATTGCACAAAAATATAGCCGCTGAGTGTACAGTTGACAAAAGCTTGTATTTGTGGTATAATCAAATCAGGCAATGAAAAATGCAGGCACTTCGGAAGCGTTTATTCCGGATATACAGGCAGGCAGAAAGGAAACGATATGAAAAAATGCATTAACTGCGGAAAGGAAAACAGAAACGAAAATCAGTTCTGCAGCACCTGCGGCGGAACAAGCTTTGAGGCTCCGTACAGCACTGACGAGCCGGCAGCGGTTCCTCCGCCTCTTCAGACCCCGCCTCCGGCATATCAGACCCCGCCGGTGATGATGGGACCTCCCCCCACGGTAAAGAAGCCCTTCACCTTATTCGACGTACTTACGATACTCGGCTTTGTGTCGTCGCTCGTAGGTCTGGTGCAGATATGGGTAGTTCTTGAACCGCTGGCTCTGGCAAGCTCCGTACTCGGTTTCTTCAAGGGCAACCGCAGCAAGGGTCTCGCAGCCGCGGGCACAGTCATCGCGGTGATCGCTTTCATAATCCGTCTTTTCATGACGCTGTACAACAACAATATCATCGGAAGATGGGCTATCGAGGGCGCGTTCAAATAAGAAAAAAATATCCCCGCGGAACTTCGGCTCCGCGGGGAATTACTTATTTCCGGAAAATCACTTATTGTTCTTCTTTGCTTCGATATCGGCGAGGGCAGCCTTTCTGGAGAGACCAATCTTGCCCTGATTGTCGATCTTGATGATCTTGACGATTATCTGATCGCCTACGTTGCAAACGTCCTCGACCTTCTCGACGCGTCTGTTTTCAAGCTCGGAGATGTGCACCATGCCCTCCTTGCCGGGCGCGAACTCAACGAAAGCGCCGAACTCCTTGACGCGGACAACCTTGCCCTTGTATATAGCGCCGATCTCGGGATCGGTAACAATGGACTTGATAGTGTCGATGCAGGCGTTCGCCTTATCGAGATCGCTGCCGCAGATGAATACGTTGCCTTCCTCATCGATGTCGATCTTGACCTCAAAGTCGGCGCAGAGCTTCTGGATCACCTTTCCGCCGGTGCCGATAACATCTCTGATCTTCTCGGTCGGAACCTTCATGTTCATCATCTTTGGAGCGTACTTGTTGACCGTAGCTCTCGGAGCGGGGATAGCCTTGAGGATTATCTCGTCAAGTATATAATCGCGCGCCTTGTGGGTCTTTGCGAAAGCGTCCTTGATGATCTCGGGGGTAAGGCCGTCGATCTTGAGGTCCATCTGGATAGCTGTGATACCCTTGTGGGTACCGCCTACCTTGAAGTCCATATCGCCGTAGAAGTCCTCAAGACCCTGGATATCAACCATTGTCATCCAGCGGTCGCCCTCGGTGATAAGTCCGCAGGAGATACCGGCGACAGGGGACTTGATCGGAACGCCCGCGTCCATAAGAGCAAGTGTGGAGCCGCAGATAGAAGCCTGCGATGTGGAGCCGTTGGACGAAAGCACCTCGGAAACGAGTCTTATGGCGTAGGGGAATTCCTCAACGCTCGGGAGAACGGGCTCCAGAGCTCTCTGCGCGAGCGCGCCGTGACCGATCTCACGTCTGCCGGGGCCTCTGCTCGCCTTTGTCTCGCCTACGGAGTAAGCGGGGAAGTTGTAGTGATGCATATATCTCTTGGTATCCTCGTCGTCGAGACCTTCAAGACGCTGTGAATCGCTTACCGGTCCGAGAGTGGCGACTGTGAGGACCTGAGTCTGACCTCTTGTGAAAAGTCCCGAGCCGTGAACGCGGGGCAGGAGGTTGACCTCAGCGGCGAGCGGGCGCATCTGATCCATGCTTCTGCCGTCGACGCGCTTCTGCTCGTCGAGGAGCCAGCGGCGAACGATGACCTTCTGGAGCTTGTAGATAGCCTCGTCGATCATAGCAGCCTGATCCGGATATACGGGATCGTACTGCTCGTGGATAGCGTCCTTGATAGGCTGTAAACGAGCCTCGCGGATATTCTTGTCGTCTGTATCGAGAGCGAACTTTACCTTGTCGCTGTATTCTTCAAGAAGCTTGTCGAGGAAGTCGTGATCTATCTCCATGGACGGGAAATCGAACTTCGGCTTGCCGATCTGCGCAACGATATCCTTGATGAAGGGGATAATGGACTTGTTGATCTCCTCGTGGCCTGCCATGATAGCCTTGAGCATAGTGTCGTCGTCGACCTCGTTGGCGCCGGCTTCGATCATGACTACCTTCTTTTCGCTGGAAGCCACGGTGAGCTGGAGGTCGGACTTTGCTCTCTGCTCGGCGTCGGGCATGAGCACAATCTCGCCGTCAACGAGACCGACGGAGATGCCGCCGATAGGACCGTTCCACGGTATATCGGAAATGGACACCGCTATGGAAGCGCCAATCATGGAGAGTATCTCGGGCTGTGTATCGGGGTCTACCGCGAGGACTGTCATCGTGATAGCGACGTCATTTCTCATATCCTTGGGGAAGAGGGGACGCATAGGACGGTCGACCACGCGGGAGGTGAGTATCGCCTTCTCGCTGGGTCTGCCTTCTCTTTTGAGGTAGCCGCCGGGGATCTTGCCGACGGAGTAGAGCTTCTCCTCGTAGTCAACGGAAAGCGGGAAGAAGTCGACGCCCTCTCTGGGCTTCGGGCTTGCCGCGACATTGACCATTACCACGCTCTCGCCGTAGCGCACCCAGCAGGAGCCGTTCGCGAGACCGCATACCTTGCCGGTCTCTACCATGAGCTCTCTGCCGGCAAACATAGTCTTGAATGTTCTGTAATTTTCAAACATCTGTTTTTCTCCTTTTCACTGTTATTGTGAGAGGTACAGATCCGGCACTAAATCCAGCCGGCGGCGCGCGCCCGGTTCGATTTAATGCCAAATCGTCTGTACGCTCCCGATTCCTTGATTTTTGCAAAAGAGCAGAACACGGGAAATTCCGCGTCTGCTCGAATGCACAGCCTGTTTCAGCTTACTTACGGATACCGAGCTTCGCGATTATAGCACGATAGCGTTCGATGTCCTTCTTCTGAAGGTAGTTCAGAAGGTTGCGTCTTCTGCCGACCATTTTGAAAAGACCGCGTCTGGAATGATGATCCTGCTTGTGGGTCTTCAGATGTTCGGTAAGATCGGCGATCCTCTTTGTGAGGATAGCTATCTGGACTTCGGGAGAACCCGTGTCGTTTTCGTTGAGACGGTTAGCCTCGATGATAGCTGTTTTTTCGTCCTTGAGCATCATAGCGTTTTACACCCCTTTACTGTTATTATACGGCACGTCACAGCAGAGGGCAGGTATGTTCTCCTTGTCGGAGCTTAGACCGCAGAGCCGTGAGGTGTCACTTTCAGCGCCGCAATTACAGCGACTGAATTATTATAACATAATTACCGGAGTTTGTAAATACTTTTTTGTAATTTTTTTAAAAAAATATATTTAATTATATATTGTAATCGTCGGAAAAATGTGGTATAATATATAAGGCAAAAATTCGGATTGTATGTGAACGAGGCAAAAGTCTGACAATCTCTGATCATCGGACCTGCGTTTGACGCTCCCGGTCGGAGCGGCCGGATAATCCGCGAAAACATTGATGAAAAGGAGCAGCATATGAAATACTGCAAGAACTGCGGCGCTCAGATGAATGACGATGCCGTGATATGCTCAGGCTGCGGAACGGCTGCGGGAAATCAGACCGTGCAGCAGAATATCTATGTACAGCAGCCCGCGGCGCCTGCCGTAAGGCTCGCGACGAACAGGGGACTGCTGAAATACATACTTCTCTCGGCGATAACCTTCGGGATATACGGACTGTGGCTCCTGTCCACGGTGTCCTCCGATATAAACATCATAGCCAGCCGCTATGACGGCAGGAAGACCATGCACTACTGTCTGCTGGTATTTGTCGTAGGTCCGCTGACACTCGGCATCGCCGTTATCGTGTGGTTCCACCGCATCAGCGGAAGGATAGGCGACGAGCTGAGAAGGCGCGGGATAGCATATTCGTTCGGAGCTTCCGATTTCTGGCTGTGGGACATTGTGGGCACGTTCATACTTATCGGACCGTTCGTTTATATGCATAAGCTGTTCAAGGCAATGAATCTG
Organism: Ruminiclostridium sp.; assembly: GCA_024682455.1. GTDB lineage: Bacteria > Bacillota > Clostridia > Oscillospirales > Ruminococcaceae > Ruminiclostridium_E. Next base: position 41,272 of record JAIKZF010000005.1, read on the forward strand.
CTTTCCGAGAACTACAACATTTACGGCTGATATCAACAAAATTCAAATAAACAATAAAGCAGAGGTGAGAACTATGGCAGCCGACCCTAACGGGCGAAAACGGAATTATAAAAAAAGAGGGAGACTGTCATCGGCTCGCTTTTCCTGAGCGCGGTCTCCCCGTATAAGGAGAGATCGCAATGATAACCACTTTCAAGTCCACCGAAGCGGGGATGACGGAAGTCGAGGAGATCGAGGCAGGCTGCTGGATCTCCGCGGTCGCGCCGACCGAGGCGGAGATATCGAAGCTTGAGACCGAGCTTTCGGTAGACCGTGACTTTATCCGTTCCGCGCTTGATGAGGAGGAGTCCTCGCGTATCGAAAATGATGAGGGTCAGACTCTCATAGTTCTTGACTACCCGGTAGCCGAGAAGAACGACGACGAGACCTTCTCGTATTCGACCCTGCCTATGGGCATAATACTCACCGACAGCAACGTCATATCGGTAAGCCTGACACAGAACTCGATAATCGACGATTTCGCCAAGGGTGTTGTGAAGAACGTGAACACGCGCTTCAAGACCCGCTTCGTGTTCTGTATCCTGCTGCGCATCGCGGCGAAGTATCTACAGTACCTGAAACAGATCGAGCGCATTTTTGACTACGTTCAGAAGCAGCTCCACACCTCGATGAAGAACGAGCACCTTATGCAGCTGCTCGGTCTGGAAAAATCTCTGATTTACTTCTCGACCTCGCTGAAAGCTACCGAGACCGTGCTCGAAAAGCTACTGCGCGGCCGCGTCATAAAGCTCTACGACGAGGATCAGGAGCTCCTTGAGGACGTACTGGTCGAGATCAAGCAGGCGATAGAGATGAGCAATATCTACTCGAACATTCTGTCCAACACCATGGACGCCTATTCGAACATAATCTCCAACAATATGAACAACGTAATGCGGGCGTTGACTATCATAACGATAGTGCTTGAGATACCGAATATCATCTTTGCTTATTACGGTATGAACACCGATCTTCCGCTGCCGTATACATGGGTGGCGATAGTGCTTGCGGTGGTGCTCGCCGGTATTGCGACGTTTATCCTGCTGAAAAGCAAATTCCTTAAATAGCGTGATATGGATAAGCGCTGTCCGTTTTTCGGACAGCGCTTTTTTTACAGCTTTACGGTAATGGTCAGACTCTTTCCGTCTCGGCTGAACGCCTCGATCGTTCCGTTAGGAGCCTCGGTGATCGACTGAGCCATTGACAGTCCGATACCGAAGCCCGGTATAGCGCCGTTATGCGAGGCGTCACCGCGCCGGAAACGGTCGAAAAGCTCCGGGTGATCGCCTTTCTCAACGTTTTGTGCCGTGTTTTCGGTACGGAACGTTATTTTTTTGTTCTTTGCCGAAAGCCTGAAGCTTATG
>JAIKZF010000007.1 GCA_024682455.1 Ruminiclostridium sp.
TGGGTATACCGATATGCCTCTTACACAGATAGCAAGAACACAGAATAATGATATCGCTTCGCATACGACCGTTGGAACACGGCCGGCGAATGAGGAGCAGAATATTCCCGCTGCCGCCGATACGGCTGCGGCTATACCGAAGCCCCCGGAGATTCCGCCGGTGCCATTCGATGCTCCCGGACCCGTGCCGAGGATCGATAACGCTGCCGCCCAGGCGGATCCCGCGGCTATACCGAAGCCCCCGGAGATTCCGCCGGTGCCATTCGATGCTCCCGGACCCGTGCCGAGGATCGATAACGCTGCCGCTCAGGCTGCACCCGCACAGGCTCCTGCACAAGCTCCTGCTCAGGCTCCTGCACAAGCTCCTGCTCAGGCTCCTGCACAAGCTCCCGCTCAGGCTCCCGCACAAGCTCCCGCTCAGGCTCCCGCACAAGCTCCCGCTCAGGCTCCCGCACAGGCTCCCGCACAAGCTCCCGCACAAGCTCCCGCACAGGCTGCACCGGAAAAATCGAATACAACGAAGGCGGTCGAAAAGCTTGCTGAGATCCTGAGAGCGTCTTTTAATGATCAGGTGACTATTACCAAAGGCGACAACGGTGGTGGGTTCGAAAATCTGGAAATAAAAACTCCCGAGGAAAATTTTCAGGTGCTCGGATCGATAATGGATGACAACATTATGTTCCTGTTAAATGGGAGTTTGTTGTGTATGGGTGCTCCGACAGATAACAGTATTATAGGAAAAAACCCGAAAACAAGAGAATTATTTGCAAAATACGGAAAAGGGAAGCTCGCTGCGCCAAAGGAGAGCGAAGCGGAGGAAAAAAGCAGTGCCGAAGAAATGGAATTGTCGCCTCTTCTGAAACAGGCAAAGGAAAAAGAGAAGAATGCGCCCAAGCCTGACTATTCCAAGCCGGAGAAGAAAAAGTTTCTGGCGGAAAAAGTCAAGACTAAGGCTAAACCTACCGAAACACTTGCTACGAACGGTATCGGGAAAAATAAGGCCGAAAAGGGCTCATGGAAAAACGCAAAGGGCCTGGAAACCATTTCCGAGAAGCCTGAGATCGCGGCTGAAGGCGGCATAACCGAAGCCGACCTCAATATGACCGAAGAAGAGTTCTTCAAGGATTACGCCGAACAGCCAAAAGCCGAAAAGAAAGCTGCCGCGGCGGGAAAGAAAGAAGAAAAGAAAAAAGAAGAGAAGAAAGGCGGCCGCAGCAGAGCCGAGATACTCAAGAACAAGCTCATAGATCAGTATAAGACGGAAAAGGGAGAAAAAAAGGACGAAGGCGGGAAGAAGAAAAAAGAGGGCAAGATCGAAAAAGCCGCCAAATTCGGCAGTCTGCTCAGTGAGGTGGCTTCGGGTATTGACAACTCCAAGAGCATAGAGGACAACGCAAAGGGCGCCGAAGCCGCGTTCAAGAAGGTCTACGGAGGCGGAGACAAGAAAGAAGAGAAGAAACCGGACGAGGAGAAGAAGAAGGAAGAAGAGAAGAAGCCCGAGGAAGATAAAAAAGAACCTGCCGAGAAGAAGGAAGTTGCAAAGGCAGCGGACAGCGCCGTAGATGAAATAGTCAAGAAAGATGATAAGGAAGGCGGCTCCGAGGAAAAGACCGAGAAGGTCGTCAAGGAAGTGGCCAAGGAAGCCGAGAAAGCTCCCGAAAAGAAGGAAGAAGCCGAGGAGAAAAAGAAGGAGACCAAGCAGGAAAAGGCGGACAGACTCGTGGGAGAGGCTGCCGCGGCGCTGCATGACAGGGCTGTTGAGATAGCGAACGGCAACGGCATCACGAAAGACGCCGACGCTCCCGCAAAGGCCTCCGGTGTGCTGGGCAAGACCGGCAGAGGCGGCGACTCCGATGAAAAGAAAGAAGAAGAGAAGAAGGACGAAGAGAAAAAAGACGAAGAGAAAAAAGACGAAGACAAGAAGGACGAGAAAACTCCGCTCCCGCTGAAGGAAATGGCGACCGATCTCGCGGCCGGCTACAACAACACTCTCGGCGCGGTATCGAGCCTGTACTCGGCAAGGCGCTCAAAGAGCCGCCGCACCAAGGTGCAGCAGAGATTCCGGGGTGCGCAGCATATCGCGAGCGCGCTCGGCAACGCTTCCGGTCTTGCGGGAACGCTTCTCGGCTCCGGTAAGGTAGGCACGGGCGATGCGATCAGGATAGCCGGCGGAACTCTGACTGCGGCGTCCGGCGGTATGCAGGTGCTCAGCAATGTGCTCGGCATCATCGGTGACAAGAAGGCCAAAAAGCACGCGAAGCAGATATCCGATAAGACCGGAGCTCTCGCCAATAGCGACAAGTACGGTGATGCGAAGGCAGCCTCTGCCGATGTGGCGAAGGTGAAGTCGCTCAAGGAAAAAGCCGATCCGGAGAGATACGAAAAGGCTCTCGCCGCCGCAAAGAAAAAGCGTGACGCTGCCAAGGCGAACAAGCTGGCAATGGGTATCGCGAGCAAGTTCAATAAGAATAAGACCAACGCGTCTACCAAGGGTATAGGCGGCATAATCGGCGGCGCCGGCAAGATATGGGAGGGCGTTGCCAGCGCTACAAACATCGCGGGCGCGGGCTTCATCAAGAGCGTTCTGTCTCCCGTTATAAAGAAGGGCACCTCGATAGCGCAGAAGAAGCTCGACGAGCGCGACAAGAAGAACGCGGAAAAGGAAAAGGCAAAGGACGACTCTCTGCGTATCGAGACCATTAAGGAATACCTTGAGGGCAAGCGTGAGAAGATAAAGGCGCAGGCTAAGTCTCTTTCGCAGTCCTCCGATCTCGCTGACGACGAGAAAGCGGCAATGTCCGATGAGCTTACCGACGCGGAAGCCGATAAGATCGCGCTGGCGAGACTGGGTGTAGACGTTTCCGATATGTCCGGCGACAAGCCCGCCTCCGACGCGGAGATGATGCAGGGCTTCGAGAAGGTCATCATGAAGCGTGCCAACAACATACTCCGGTCGTACAACAAGGACGAGATGCTCGACGCACTCATGCTTTCGCACGACGCTACCGCGGAGGATATCGCAAAGGCTCTGAAGGGCGAATAAAATATACTTATGACTGAAAAAGAATTAAAAACAGACCGAACGGCAGCTTCCGGCGGCTTTGTACGCCGGGAGCGCCCCGCTTTGACAGCGGATCTTACGCTTATAGTCTGCTGCGCGGGATACGGAAAGACAAGCTTCTTGCGGCAGCTTGCTGAGGACGAGCCGGGCAGCGTGCTCATCGCCCCAGAGGAATATGACAACTGCCCGGAGCGCGTCGTTTCGCTCATCGCGGAGCACGTTTCCGATATGTCCGGCTGCGTCACGGGATATGATACCGTGACGCGTTTTATAGACGAGATCTCCGCCCGCAGCGGGCTCGTTCTTATCGACAATGCCGATGCTGTGACCGACAAAGCAGCATCGGCATTTATGGCATTGCTGTGCGGAGCCGCTGACTCTGCCTCACGGGGGATAAGGCTTGTGCTGGCGGGGCGTTCGATACCCGGCTACGCGCTGGAGTACGCTATGAACGGGAAAGCCGTTCTGTACGGCATTGATGAGATGAGACTCACCCATGACGAGGTCGGGGAGTATCTGCGGCTCCGGGGGATACCGTACAACGACAAATACGTGAACGCGCTTGTCAATTATACCGGAGGCTGGCCTGCGGGAGTATCGGAGCTCGCGAAGCACACCGGCTCGGAAGCCGATGTGACCCGCCGCACGGGGCGCACGCTCCTGCGCAGATACGTCGAGTGCCGCATTATCCCGGAGCTTGACGACGACCTTGTGGAGTATCTGGAGCTCACCGGTCTTATCGGAGAACAGAGCGCTAAGTTCGCCGAGGCGGTATTCCGCATGAGCGATCCCGCCGCGCTCAGGGACAGACTTGTGACCGCCGGAGTGCTTGCGCGCACCGGCAGTGGTAAGGTGATATATCCCGACGTGATGAGAGAGATCTTCACGGGTAGACTGTCCGCCGAGCGCAGGCGCGGCATCATCGAGCGGGCGTCGGCGTATTATATCAAGGAGAAGCGCTTTGCCGAGGCGATAAAGCTGTTCGATGTCAGCGGCAATTCCGCGGCTGCGGAGCGCATACTCAAGACCTACGGCGAGCGGTTCCTCGGGAATTACGAATTCGAGCTGATCGGCTACTGCGGGGACATTATAGAGAAGAACGGCGGCAGCAGAGACCCCGAGGTGCTGGGAGTGCTGGCTCAGTATTACTATTACAGCGGCGAGCCCGCGAAAATGGAGGCCGCCTACAACATGGCGGACAGTATGTTCGGCAAGGAGAACCGTTACAGCGTTTACAGACGTTTCTACAACGGACTTATGCGCTACGAGGGCAATAAGGAGCTTTACACTGCCAACGTGCGCAGCGCCTGTGAATACCTTGAGGCGAACTCGCTTCCTCTGCCGTTTTTGCACCAGAAGGAGCTCGACACGCTGGCGCTGATAAGGGAGGGTACCGACGACAGCGGAAAGCTGCGTATCTACCGTTTCGGTACGCTGCGGCTGTCCGTGGGCGATACCGAGATACAGTGCAAGAGCCGCAAGAGCATAGAGCTTATCGCGTATATGCTCGAACGGGACGGAAAGCCTGTCCCGCGAGAGGAGCTCATGAATATGCTCTGGCGCGAGAATATCCCCTCGAATGCCGTGGCAATGCTGCACAATGTGATATACGGACTTCGCAGGGAGCTGACGGCCTTCGGGCTGGAGAACGTGATAATATACAAGAACAAGTCCTACACGCTCGATATGTCGATGATCGTTGAGGACGACCGCGAGATACTCGACGTGTGCGAGGCAGCCGAGAACGGCGACAGAAAAGCTGTCGCCGCGCACGCCTCCGTGCTGGAACGTTACTGGGGGCGCTACCTCGGCACAAACGACAGCCGCGGTACGCAGGAGCGCAAGGAATACTACGACCGCTGCTTCATAAACGCGTCGCTAATGGCGGCGGAGCTTTGCCGCGAGAGCGGAGACCGGGAGAAGGAGCTGCTTTATCTGAAGAACGCGCTTGAGGTCGACCCGTTCTCCGAGCAGATAGTGTGCGGCTATATGATGTGTTGCTTTGCCCTCGGCAAGCCCGACAAGGCAAAGAAAAAGTATGAGGATTACGCGAGGCTGATAGACGAGGAGCTTGGCATAGCGCCGAGCCGGTGGCTTAAGAACGAGTTCCTGTCGGGCTTTTCAAATGATACGAAGGAGTGAGCGCGGTGTATGATGAATATGGACCGATCTTTTCGGCGATGACCGATTATATCGCGTTGTTCGGGAACAGCGGCTACGACCGCACAGCTGCGGAGCATGTGTTCCGACTGCTCGCGGAGCTTGACCGTACCCCGATGACGGATATCTTCGCGGTGTCCGGCGCGGACGACGCCGCGAGATGCGCCGTGGCGCTGGGAGCGCTCGTGTGCTTCAGCAGGCGCGCCGCCGAGACCGTGAGCGCGGTGTTCGGCGTGCGGCCGGGCAGTATCACGCCCGAGGCTGTCTGCGAGCTGTTTTACGGAGTATCGGACATATTCCCGCTCATCGGGAGCCTGACCGATCGTTCGGCGGCGGGACGTGTGTTCGACGGGGTCGAGCCCCGCTATAACGCGGTGATGACGATGAAGCCCTTCGCCGCGAGGTTCATCTCGGAGGGCGAGCTGGACGACGACGCTTTCCTGCCCGCGTCCGACTATGACATAAACCTGCTGGAGCTGACAGAGAACGAGCGTGCCGTGCGCGACACGGCGGCGGCTCTGAGGACGCGCGGCAGGTCTGCGCGGCGGATAATAGCGCTGTACGGGGAAGAGGGCTCGGGACGGCGCATAGCCGCCGTACGCGCTCTTACGGAGACCGGGCTGAGCTACGCGGAGCTTCGTGCCGAGGCATACGGCAGCGAGGAAATGAAGGATCTCGCGACGAAGCTCTTTCTGCTGGACTCCGTGCCGATAGTCGTTCCCGGAGACAGCGGCGCGGAGGTGTTCACGCGGTTCGTGCGCGCCCTGGCGGAGGAGACAGGCACGGTCGTCGCGATATGCGGCAGTGAGCACCGCTGTATTGCAGGCTGGGAGGAGACGGTCTCCTTAAAGATCGACCTGCCGACCATCGACGAGCAGTACCGTATCTGGGAGAACGAGATACGCGCTTATAAGACCGACGGCAGTGTGGACATCTCCGAGCTTGCGGGTGAGTTCAGCTTCACGGTAGGCGGCATAAAGCGCGCCCTGCGCTGTGCGGAGATGTTCGCGCAGAGTGAAACGCTCTCCGCCGCGGATATCAAGAACGGCTGCTGCCGCTCGGTAAATTCCGACATGGGCAGCAAGGCGGTGAAGATAAACTGCGTGTTCGGCTGGGACGACATAGTGCTGCCGGAGCACAGCAAAAAGCTGATGAAGACAGCCTGCGACCAGGTGCGTTACCGCCATAAGGTATACGATACGTGGGGCTTCTCGGGGAAGATAGCTTACGGCAAGAGCGTGTCGATGATCTTCACGGGGCCTCCCGGCACCGGCAAGACCATGGCGGCGCAGATAATCGCCGGCGAGCTCGGGCTGGATATATACCGCATAAGCCTTGCCAACGTGGTCAGCAAGTACATCGGCGAGACGGAGAAGAACCTCGACGAGATATTTGAAAAGGCGAAGAAAAGCAAGGTCGTTCTGTTCTTCGACGAGGCCGACGTGCTCTTCTCGAAGCGCACCGAGGTCAAGGATTCCAACGACAAATACAGCAACATGGAGTCGGCCTTCCTTCTCCAGAAGATAGAGGAATACAACGGCATAGTCATACTCGCGACGAACCTCGTCCAGAATTTCGACGAGGCATTCAAGCGCCGCATGAAGCTGATGATAGACTTCCCGTTCCCGGATAAGGCGAGACGCGCCGAGATGTGGAGACGCGCGTTCCCGGATAAGCTGCCGCTCGGGGATATCGACTTCGAGTACCTTGTGAACGAGTTCGAGCTCTCCGGCAGCAATATCAAGAACATCGCCCTGCACAGCGCGTTCCTCGCGGCGGCGGAGGGAAGCTCCGAGGTCGGCATGAAGCATATAATCGCCGCGCTCAGGAACGAGTATTCCAAGAGCGGCAAGGCGTTCACCAAGGCAGAGGCAGGCGAGTATTTCTACTATATCGACGAGTGAGGTGCGTTATGTCGGTATTTGACGATTACGATAACTACGATCAGAAAATGGATCTGTCCGAAAGCACCGAGCACATCCGCGAAAGCAACACATGGGACAAAAAGAAGGTCGAGGGCTATGAGCCGAACCCGCATGACTCAAAGTACTACGAGGTCTTCGGGATAAAGAATTCCTTCGACAACGTTTCCGTCGGCGCGGACAAATTCGGTCAGACGCTCATTTCCGTAAATACTATGAAGGAGCCCGGCGAGGCTACTCTCGACAGCGACAAGAAGAAGCTCAAGGGCAACCGGAGAAAGCAAAAGGTCGGGCCCTACGGAGACTTCTACACGAACCTGTTCGCGGACAGGCACGGCGCGTTTGCCTTCCGCGCGGACAGGAACATCTCGGATATCCGCATCATAAAGGAATTCGAAGAGATGTCGAAGAAGCGCGTGAGCCACGGTCAGCGTGACGCTATGCCCATGCTCCGGATCGAGGAGGATCAGAAGGAGCTGTCCGAGCTGCGCAATGAGAGCGGCTCGCAGAATGAGAATTTTGGCGAGCGCCGCCGGCTCCAGCGCCGCGTGCGCCGCGAGAAGGAGTATGCCGACAGATTCAGGTGGCTGCTCCGCAAGGCTCGCAGAAAGACCTATGACAAGAAGGACGAGGAAGAAGAGGAAGAGCTCGACAAGGACGAGGATATCATCATTCCGAAGGTCATCACGCCCGATGACAGCAGCGACGATATCATACCCGGCGGACCCGGAGCCGACGACATCATCTACGGACCCGACGGTTACGGCGATGATGACGACGAGATCAGGAGCGCGTCCGCCGAGGTCGGTATGCGCGGAGTCAGAGGTCTCAGCGAACTTGATGAGTATGAGGAATATCCTGAGGACGAGCTGCCCGATGAGTTCGGGGACGATTTCTCCGAAGAGGATATCCTCTTCGGCGGGGACGATCCCGGAGCGTTCGGGGAGCCCGGCGGTGTGGCGGACCCCGGAGGTATCGCCGGGACCGGCGGAGTCGGCGGCGTAGCGGGACACCGGGGACTCGGAGCGCGTACCGGCTTCAACGGCAGACGAAACCGCACGACCGACAAGGGCATAGACCTCGGCACGCTCGGCACTGTCGGTGCCATGGCGGCTCTCGGAGCTCTCACGGGGCTTGGTGACGACGAGGAAGAACAGAAGCCGTCGAAGGACGAAAAGCCGAAGGGTAAACGGAAGCAGCAGGAAAAACCGGCTGCCGCCGAAAAAGCGGAAGCTCCCGCCGAGCCGGAAAAAACGGCTGACACCGGAAAGACCGAGCCTCCCGCCGAGCCGGAAAAAACGGCTGACACCAAAAAGACCGAGCCTCCCGCCGAGCCGGAAAAGCCGGCTGACACCAAAAAGACCGAGCCTCCCGCCGAGCCCGGGGACTCGGATAAGACCGGCGGATCCGACAGCTGACAGATACGGGATTATAGTTTCGGTTATAGTTTCGGTTATAATAATAAGTTATAATAAGAAACGTAAACCAAATCAATGCGCACAAACGTGCGCAAAAACCATTGAAAGGGGGAACGGTTTTTACCTGCATGACGGGTAAAAGCGATCTTTATGGCAGAATATTTATCTCCCGGTGTTTATGTCGAGGAGTTTGAGTCCGGCGGAAAGCCTATGGAGGGCGTCGGAACAAGTACGGCAGGCTTTGTCGGACTCGCTGAAAAGGGTCCGGTAGGCGGCGTTCCGCAGCTCGTTACGAATTTTGCCGATTTCAGAAGAAAATACGGCGGATTCCTTTCGGAGAACGAATTCGGTGAATATCGTTTTCTCGCTTACGCGGTTGAGCACTTCTTCATCAACGGCGGTACACGCGCGTTCATTTCGAGAGTTGCTCCCTCAAGCGCAAAGTGCGCTGAAGCAAAGGTCGGCGACCTTGCCTTCACAGCTAAGAACCCCGGTCTCTGGGGCGACAGCATCAGCCTCAAGATCACGCCTTCTTCCAAGGCCAAGACACAGGCTTTCGAGCTTGTAGGCGATAAGAAGTACAGAGTGAAGAGCGGCGCAGGCTTCGCACCCGGCGATATCGTTGCTTTCACAGACGGCGACACGATCGAGTACAACAAGGTAGAGAAGAATCAGGACAATGTCATCACATTCGTGAACGCGTTCTCCGCTGATATCACAGATAACAACCTCCTGCCCTCGAAGGTCATATCCACCTGCGAGATCTCTATGGAAGTAAGATACGACGATACGACCGAGACATACGATAACCTCTCGTTCAACGTTGAGTCCCCCAATTACATAACCAAGAAGACAGCAAAGTCCGAGCTCGTAAGCGTTGAATACACAGGCGCAAATGAGATCGGTTACCCCTTCGGCACACTCTGCACGGAGGACGAGACTGTCGTTACCGCCGAGTTCAAGGGCGGCAGCAACGGCGCAGCTTCCGATCTGTCGGCAGGCGACTTCATCGGCGAGAACAAGGGCGCCGGCAACAGGACCGGTATCCAGTCCTTCCTCGATAACGATGTGGTTTCCATCATGGCTGTACCGGGCATCACAGACCCGAACGTTCAGCTCACACTCGTGGCTCACTGCGAGAATCTCGCAAGCAGATTCGCCGTACTCGATATCCCGAGAACAGCGAAGAAGGTAGACGAGATAGCCGCTCACAGAGATATCTTCTCCTCCAGCTACGCGGCTATGTATCATCCGTGGCTCACAGTATTCGATCCGCTCGACAAGAAGAACATAGCTATCCCGCCTTCAGGCTCTATCATGGGTATCTATGCGAGAAGCGACAACTCCAGAGGCGTTCACAAGGCACCGGCTAACGAGGTTGTAAGAGCTTGCGTGGGTCTTGATACACAGTTCAATAAGGGCGAGCAGGATATCCTCAACCCGAAGGGCGTCAACCTTATCCGTCCGTTCCCCGGTCAGGGCATCAGAGTATGGGGTGCAAGAACGGTATCCAGCGATCCGAGCTGGAAGTACGTCAACGTACGCCGCCTGTTCATCTTCCTTGAGGAGACTATCAAGGCGAACACCAACTGGGCAGTATTCGAGCCTAATGACGAAGCACTCTGGACAAGAGTACACAGAACTATCAGCGTATTCCTCAATGGTATGTGGAGAAACGGCTCCCTCATGGGCAGCTCGGCTGATGAGGCATTCTTCGTTAATATCGGCAGAAGCACGATGAGCCAGGATGATATCGATAACGGCCGCCTCGTATGCGTTATAGGCGTTGCGCCCGTTAAGCCTGCCGAATTTGTGATCTTCAGGATCACTCAGAAGACCGGCGACGCTGAATAATTGAAAGGGGTTGAATTAGTATGGTTTATCCACATACACGGTTTAGATACAAGGTCGAGATCGACGGTATAGACGCCGGCGGATTTTCCGAGGCTACCGGATTTGACGCTTCGATCGACGTAGTTGAGTACAGAGAAGGCGATATGGAGCAGACACCCTCCAAGCTTCCCGGACTCAAGAGATACGGCAACATCACTCTCAGACAGGGTCTCGTGGACTCCACCGCTATCTACGACTGGATGATAACAGGCGTAAACGGCGCGGTAGACAGAAAGACGATTACGATCACTCTGCTCGACGAGGAAGAATCTCCCGCGGCTTCGTGGCAGGTAATCAATGCTTGGCCGATGAGATACACAGCTCCCGATTTCAACGCGTCCGCGTCGGAAGTTGCTATTGAATCTATCGAGATCGCCCATGAGGGTATGACAAGAGTTTCATAAGCTTATATGCTGAGCAATAAGACCGTTCGGACGAGCGGTCTTATTGTATAAAGGCTGTACCCTCTGACATTAACAAAAGGAGAAACTGATATGGCTAAGAAGAATAACAAGAAAGCAGAAGCCCCCGAGGAAGAAGTAGTGGTTGAAGAGACCGCCGCTGCCGAGGAGACCGCCGAGGCTCCCGCTGAGGAGCCCGCTGCCGAGACTCCTGCCGAGGACGCTGCCGCGGCGGATGAGCCCGTCGAGGAGGTCAAGGCCTCCGAGACAGCAGGTGCCGCAGAGGACGTTGCCGAGGGAGGCTCCGCCGGTACCGTGACCAAGCCCGTGAACTTCAGAACGGGTACCTCGTTCAACAATGCCGTTATAACCGAGCTCAAGGCGGGCACAAAGCTCGTTGTGATCGAAAAGGCAGAGGGCGAAAAGGGCGCATGGTATAAATGCGAATTTGACGGAAGAACAGGATATGTCAAGGCTTCCGGTATTATGCTCAACAAGTGAGACCGACAGCTCGGTCTTATATGACGTGTTGAAGAGTGGGGGAACGTGATATGCCAAATGCGATAAGACCGCAAGTAAACAATGCCCCGCAGCATGAGGCACACGAGCAGGGAAATCCTCCTCAGCAGCAGCCCGTACAGGAAGAAGAAAATCATCCTGTCGATCAGCAGAACGGTGAGGAAGATATACTCGGAAATCTCGGCGAAGAAGGCAATGACCCCGTAGACCCCGGAGATGATGGGGGCGGCGGCGAGCGTCACGCCGTCGGCGGCGAAAACCAGGGCGGTGAGCAGCACGGCGGTGAGCAGCACGGCGCCAATGCAGATCAGCAGCAGAACCAGGGGAACGACGCCGACGAGGAACAGCCTCCCGCGGAAGATGTCCCCGACAGGCGTACTCCCGAGCAGAAAAAGAAGGTACAGATACGCCGCAACAAGCTGCTGAAGAAAAAGCTCGTGACCGACCGCAAGACGGCGAAGGAAGAAGCAAACGCCGATTCCGTTGATTTTAACGACATAAAGCATACCTCGAGCCTCAAGCATAATGCCAGAACCGATGCGGCGGCCGATTATATCGGCTATGCCGGTATAGGCTCGACTGTTGCCGGATCTCTCGGTTCTACCGTGCTGAAAGGCGCTTCAAGCGGCTTCGGCGCGATGTCGCAGGCTGTCGGCAACGGCATGGGCTCTTTGACCGGCAACAAGGATTTCAATCTAGCCGGAAAGCAATTAAATAACAATGCCGGCGAATTCAATAAAAAGCTTGACTCTCAGACCGGAGTTGATGTCTTTGAATCGATGAATGCCGCGGGCGCTGCGCTCGGTACGCTGAGCGGAGGCATAAAAATGTCCTCCAATATTTACCGGGCGACCAAAAACAAGAATAAGCACAAGCGCAAGGCGGCAGGGTTCAGAGCAGCCGCGGGAGGTCTCGGAATGGCTTCCAGCGCGACATCGGGACTTGTAAGGGCGGGCAATCTCGGATTGTTCGGAACACGCTCGACGGTAGAAGGCTCCGGCTCCCAGAAGGCCGCCGGTGTCCTCGGCATGGTCAGCGGCGCTACGGGTCTTGGCGCTAATATTCTTGATTATCTGGGCAATCGTTCGGAAAAGGCGGGGCATAAGAGCACAGCCAAGGATACCCAGGATCTGATCGATGAAAAGGGTGCCGCCGCTGATACAAATCTTTCCGACGCGAGAACCACTCTTGAGGGGTTCAAGGGCAGAAAAGTCAGCGACCTCTCCGACGAAGAAAAGGATCAGCTCAAGAAAGCGCGTGAGAAGCGTCATGCCGCGAAGGCTCAGAAGTACGCCATGGCTCAGGCGTCTAAGCTGCACAAGCAGCGCTCGGAGGAGTCCGATAAGGGTCTCATCTCCATGCTGAGCGGTATCTCATCATTGACCGGATCAACGATCACAGGCATATCAAAGCTGCTGGGCAATACAAAAGGCTTGCTCGGAACGCTGGGAACGGCGTTCACTGCTATCGGCGCTATCGGCAAGACTATCGGCGGTGTTAAGGATTTTGCTTCCAAAAAGAAGGAGCAGAAAAAGCTCGGCGTAAAGAAGCGTGAGGTCGTCAAGGAATATCTCGATGAGAAGATAACGAAGATAAAGCACCAGGCGGAGCAGATGACTCTGGACAACGGCGAGAGAAGACAGCTCGGCGCAAATGGCGTCACGCTGTCTGACGATGAGGCGAAGCGGATAGCTCTCCTGCGGCTCGGCGTTGAGATACCCGACGATGAGGTCACGATAAGCGCGGAAAGTATGGACGAAGCCTTCAAAAAGCTCACCGAAAAGCGAGCTAACAACATACTCAAAGCCGACAAGGGTGCAAAGGATCAGATGCTCACAGCACTCGGCCTCGATACCGACGCGCGGTTCGAGGATGTCGTTGCCGCACTCAGCGCGGACTGATGATAACAGATATACACGACCCGGGAATGTTCCCGGGTCGTTTTTTGCCGTGTGAAATTGGCGCAAAACTATTGAAAATCAGTTCAGTTTATGGTAAAATAACAATGTATGATATTTTTTTAATGCTGATTTTAATTCAAGTTGTCTATTAATTGATTTATATTTAGTATAAATCACCGATAACTAAAATGTATAGAAGAGAAGGCTATCGGAAGCGTGCATAAAAGAAGCCTTCAAAAAGGAGTTGTTTGTTATGCGTAATATAGTAATAGTCAGCTGCGTTTCCACGGGCGTAAATTATCTGAATGACGTCCGTTACAGGGGATACTCTCCGGTGGTGGTCGATGTGCCGTTCGTCGGCACGGAGGAGAGCGTAAAGCCGATGAGAAGCGTGCAGGCTGCCGTCTACGCGGGAATGAGCAAGGATATCCCGATAATCCGCGATTACGGGAGCTATGACGAGCTCCTGCGGCGGGTGAGAGAGTACGATCCTCTGCTGGTGCTGGCGGGTTCGGAGTTCGGCGTTCCCTACGCGGTAAGACTCGCGGAGGATCTCGGGCTTCCCGGCACGCCCTCGTCACGCATTCCCACGATGACTCAGAAATCCGAGATGCACAAGGCTCTGAAGGAATACGGCATAAGATATATAGCAGGCGAGGTCATAAACTCGCCGGAGGACGCGCGCCGGTTCTATGACAGCCTTGATACCGAGGATTTCGTCATAAAGTGGAGCCGTGCCGCCGGAACGCAGGGAGTTCATCTCTGTCACGGCTGGGACGAGATAGCCGAAACTGTCGATAAGGCGCTGAGCGATCCCTTCATCGACGGCGGCGAGCGCGTTGATCTGCTGATGCAGGAGCGCATACGCGGTGAGGAATACATAGTGAACACCGTGTCCCGTGACGGAAAGCACCGTGCGGTCTCGGTATGGCATTACAACAAGGTCGAAATGCCCGACGGCTCATACGTCTACAATTACTGTGAGACCGTAAACAGTCTCGGTATCGGAGCCTCGCGCATGATACGCTACGCCTTTGATGTGCTGGATGCGATAGGCATAAAGAACGGTCCCGTACACGGAGAATACATGATAGACGAGCGCGGCCCCGTGCTTATGGAGGTCAACTGCCGACCCATGGGAGCCAGCATGGCGCGTGAGTTCGTTGACGGCATATTCGGGCATCACGAGACTGACATTATACTTGATACGTACCTGGACCCCGGCAGGCTCGAAGCCGACCGCTCCGTCAGCTACCATATGCTCCGCAAGGGCGCGTTCAAGCTGTTCATACTCCCGGACGAGACTGCCGCGTTGACCGCGCCGGTGATCCAGATAGTAAGGCGGCTGAAAAGCTACTATAAAGCCGCGTTCGGCTGGGCAGGCAGGGAAGAGCTCCTGCAGCGCACCACGGATATGGAGAACGCCGGCGGGATCGTGTATCTGATGCACGAGGACGAGCAGGCGGTCATGAACGACCTCGCGCTGCTGCACAAGCTGGAAATGAAGTATCCCCGGATCCTGTTCGGGGACGCCTGCACGCCGCCCCGCACGGATATCGCTCCCTGCGATACCGCGGCGCTGATGAGAGAGTCGGACTGCCGCGGCACGACGCTGATCTTCACGGACAGGAGCGGTGAAGTGCCGGGAGCCGTCTCCACCGACGCGGACGGGCTCGACGCGGTGTTCAACGGCTTCGACAGGGGCATTCTCGATCTGACCGACCCCGCCTCCTATACCGACATCGAGAGCCTTATCGAGCGTATATTCGTTTTTACCGATAAGATCAAGGAATACGGCAAAATAATAGTTCCCGAGTCCACGTACGTTAATATGCCCTACGGCATAGACGGCATGGAGATAATACTGAAAGTCGCCGGGCTGCGGCTGGAAATGCCGCTCGCGGGGGACGGCCGCGCGCTCATAGCCTCGGTCGGGAAAAAATAAACGGCAAAGGATAACAGCGAATGTTGAGTGATACGGTCAAAGAAGACGATAAAGCAAATCGCAGCGACGCGATACTGAAACGCAAGTTCTATCAGTATCTGCTCCCCGCGATGCTTACAATAGCGGCATTCTCGCTGAGCGAGTTCGTGGACAGCATGATCGTGGCAAACCTGCTCGGCAGCGGAGCCATGGCTGTCGTTCAGCTTGGCTCGCCGGTGATGCTGATATGCGCGGCGCTTTATGTGCTCATAGGCAACGGCGGCTCGACGCTGTACTCGATATACCGCGGCAGACGCGACGACGACAGCGCGGGCGGTATGTTCGGGCTGTCCGTGCTCTGCTCGGCGGCAGCCGGCACGGTGCTCGCGGCGGCAGGACTTGTGTTTTTCAAGCCCATTTTCTCCCTGCTCTGCACGAATGAAGAGCTTAAGGAGGAATTCGGCGGGTATCTGTTCGTGCTGCTGTTCTCGATACCGTTCCTTGTAACGATAATGTCGCTGGTGAGCTTTCTCGCTCCCGGCGGAGCCCCGGGTCTTGCGACCGCAGTGAATATCGCGGCGAACGTCGTGAATATCGTAATGGACGCAGTCTACATAGGCGTATTCGGTATGGGCGTAGTCGGCGCGGCATGGGCTACTCTGACGGGCTATCTTGTCGGAGGCGCGGTGCTCATCTACGCCTTCGCCTCAAAAAAGGCGGATATCCGCGTGAGAAGACCGCGGCGCGCGGACCGGCGGCTCCTGCGGGAGATGATAAAGACCGGAAGCCCGTTCTCGGCGTCGCAGCTCGGGTTCGCGCTGAAATTCACGTTATGCAACAGTCTGGCGCAGCTATATGGCGCAAAGCCCGGCATAGTCGCGCTCTCGCTGTGCATGCAGAGCCTTTCGATAGTCTCGGTATTTCTCGGCGCCGTGGTCGAGGCTTCGTCACCGCTGGTCGGTATGCTGTACGGCGAGAACGACCGCCGGGGCGTAAAGCTCCTTATGCGGCGCGCAATGCTGTTACAGTTCGCGCTGTCGGGGGCGTGCGTGCTGTTCTTTGAGCTGGCGCCCGCAGTCTTCGCGGGTATGTACGGGATAACCGACCCCGCCGAGCTTATGCCGGCGGTGAGGGCTCTGCGCATATTCTCGCTGATGTACCTTATCCGCGGGGCTTATATGGTATTTATGAAGTATCTTCAGATAATCGGAAAGAGGGTGTACTCTCTGGTCATCGGGCTGGCGGACGGATTTATGCTTACCGTGCCGATAAGCCTGCTTTTGTGCCCGCTGGCAGGCATTGACGGGCTGTGGTGGTCTTTCCCGCTGACGTCGCTTACGGTGACGGCAGTATGTATACCGCTGAACCTCTTTATCGCGAAGCGCTCCGGCGGCAGGTTCCGCGGCGTATTCCTCGAAAGAGAGCCCGACGGCGAGCTTGTTCTCGATATTACCACGGGCTATTCCGACCGCGAGATAACCGACGCGAGCGAGAACGTTCGCAAGGTCTGCGGCGAGCGCGGCGCGGGAGAAAGAGCCTCCATGCTCGCGGCGCTGCTCGTTGAGGAGACCGCACTGTATCTGCGCGGACACGGCAGCGCGAACGGCTGCACGGACATCATGGTGCGGGTGCGCGAGGACAGCATAGTTCTGGATATCCGCAGCATAGGCGAGCTCTCCGACCCGAATATAAGCAATGAGGCCGACATCTCGGAGAATATCGCGGTCCTCAGGGGTATGGCGAAAAGCATAGAGAACAACTACATCATGGGCATGAACAGTATTCGCGTTGAGCTCGGGCGGGAGA
>JAIKZF010000040.1 GCA_024682455.1 Ruminiclostridium sp.
CTGGGATACCTGCTCTATGCCGCGGTTTATCTCGCTGATAGATTCACGCTGCTCGGCGCTTGCTTCGGCTATCATCACTATCAGCTCGCCGGTCTCGGCGGTCTTTGCCTTGACCTTCTTCATTGCCTCGGCGGTGTCGGCAGCTATGCGCGAGCCGTTGTCCACGGCGCTGACAGCCGCGGAGATCAGAGCGTTGGTGCTCTTTGCAGCTTCCGCGTACTTGTTGGCGAGATTGCGCACCTCGTCCGCGACAACGGCGAAGCCCTTGCCCGCGTCACCCGCGCGCGCGGCTTCAACGGCGGCATTCAGCGCGAGTATATTCGTCTGGAACGAGATGTCCTCGATCGTCTTGATGATCTTTTCTATCTGCTTGGAGGTATTGTTGATATCCTCCATTGCCGCAACCATGGAGGCTATCGCCTCATCCTGACGGTTGACTTCCTCGGCGGTCTCGCGGGATATCATGCCGGCCTTCGCGGCGTTCTCGGCCGTGAGAGCTACCTTGGACGTTACGTCGGCTATGGTCGCGGAGATCTGCTGAACGGCGGCAGCCTGCTTCGTGGTGCCGTCGGCAAGGGACTGCGAGCCCTCTGCCATTTGTCCGGAGCCGGAAAGCACCTCATCGGAGGACAGTCCCATATTTGTGAGCGCAGCTCCGAGCTCGCTCTCTATGGTCAGTATATCCTGCTTTATCGTCTCGAATTCACCGGGATAGTGAACGGAGGGCTCGGCGGTGAAATCACCCTGCGCCATATTCGAGAGTATGCCGGAGATATCGTTTATGCAGACGCTCATAGCCAGCTTGGAATCGCGGAGCTTATTCGCAAAGGTGCCTATCTCGTCCTCGTTGAACTTATAGTAAACTGCCGTGGAGCTCAGTCTGCCCTCTACCAGCTCGTCGGCTATGACGGAGACCTCCTTTACCGGTCTTACAACATTTCTGCGCACGAAAACGAAGATCATGAAGCACGTAACAAGCAGGGCAACTACCGCTATCGCTAACGAAATAAGTATTATGTACGCGAACTGCTGCCGTACCGTCGTAGCGTCGCTTCCGGCGAAAAAGGCGCCTATGATCTTGCCGGTCATATCCTTCATCGGACGATAAGCCACATAGTAGGGTCTGCCGACTATCGTTGCCGTGCCGTTGAAGTCCTTGCCGTCGTTTATGACCTCCCGCTCAATGCTCTCCGACATGGCGGTCCCGACGTCGCGGTCTCCGGTGGAAGGGTCGACAATGGTGGTCGAATAGCGCGTATTCCCACGGAATATGGTCACATCGCAGTCCGTGAGCTTTTTCAGGCTGTCGAGCCATTCCTCGGAATCGAGGTTGAAGCCCACCACAAGGCCGCCGTAAACGCCGTTCGCAGCCACCTGCTCGGCGTGTATCAGCGCCAGCTTGCCGTCGATGAAAACCACGCCGTCGTATGACATCTCGCCCTTCGCTATCGCCGCGAGATTGAGCGACGTGAACGGATAATTATCGCTTCGGAACATATCAGTGCCGCGGGGATTGGCGAGAGCACAGAAATAGCCCGCTCCGGCGCCTATGGTTTTCCACGACTCCTGAAAAAATTCGGTGGTGTTGAAGGTCATGGCGCTTATGAAGCTCGACTGACCCGACCACGTGCTGAAGGAGGAGCGTATGTCCGACATCTTCCCCTCTGTCTCGCTTTGCAGCACGCCTACGCCTACCGAGGCGCGCTCCATTATCACCGAGTCGTTGAAGCCGCTGAACATCAGCATCGAAGTCGTCAGCACCAGCGCCACCGTTACGGCAAGAGCCGTCACCGCAAGCAGTATTATCTTCGTCCCGAGACGCTTGAACAGATCACTCATATTAACACCCCATATCCGGATCAGTTGCGGAAATATGTACCGGGATCCGCACCCATATTTTTTCATCATATATTATAGCATATATGGAGCTTCCGGACAATAGCAGTTTTTAATGAAAAGTTTGGACAAATTGCACAATTGTGATTGACAATTAAAATGTTTTGTGGTATAATAAATTTCGGCGAATTGTGCTTTAAACGGTTAAATTTCCGATCATCTACCCGGCAAATAAGGAGGATAATAATTTGGCAAAGCGTTATTGGAACGAAAAGATCGAATGTATGGAGCTGTCCGAAATGAAGAAGCTTCAGAGCGAGCGCCTGGTGAAGCAGGTCAGACACGTCTGGGACAATGTTCCGTACTATCGGAAGAAAATGGAGGAAAAGGGCGTAACGCCCGATGATATCAAGGGCATCGAGGATCTGCACAAGCTGCCGTTCCTCAGCAAGGCCGATCTGCGCGACTCATACCCCTACGGCCTGCTTGCCGAGCCGCTTGAAAACTGCGTACGCATACATTCCACCAGCGGCACTACGGGAAAGCGCGTCGTTGCGTTCTATACGCAGAACGACATCGACCTCTGGGACGACTGCGTGGCGAGAGCGATCACAGCCGCGGGCTGCACGAAAGAGGACGTGTGCCAGGTCGCTTACGGCTTCGGACTGTTCACAGGCGGCGCCGGTCTCAACGGAGGCTCTCATAAGGTCGGCTGCCTTACCCTCCCGATGTCCTCGGGCAACACGGAAAGACAGATACAGTTCATGCAGGACCTCGGAGCCACGCTTCTCTGCTGCACACCGTCCTACGCGGCGTATATCGGCGAGACCCTTCACGATATGGGGCTGACTCCCGACGACATAAAGCTCAAGGCCGGTATTTTCGGCGCCGAGCCGTGGACAGAGGAAATGCGCCATGAAATCGAGAAGTCCCTCGGCTTAAAGGCATATGACATCTACGGCCTCACGGAGACCAGCGGCCCAGGCGTTGCCTTCGAGTGCGAGGAACAGTCCGGTATGCACGTAAACGAGGACAACTTCATCGCGGAGATCATAGATCCCGACACCGGCGAGCCTCTTCCCGAGGGCTCAAAGGGCGAGCTCGTGTTCACAAGCATAACCAAGGAGGCGTTCCCGCTCCTCAGATACAGAACAAGAGACATCTGCGTGCTGAGCCGTAAGAAATGCTCCTGCGGCAGGACCCTCATCAAGATGACAAAGCCCATGGGCAGAAGCGACGATATGCTCATCATAAAGGGCGTCAACGTATTCCCGTCGCAGATCGAGACCGTGCTCATCAAGGACTTCAAGGCTACCCCGAACTATCAGATAGTCGTTGACCGCGTGGGCAGCAGCGATACGTTCGAGATCAAGATCGAGCTCTCCGACGATATGTTCAGCGATACTATCAAGGACGTATTCACGCTCGAAAAGAAGCTCAGCGCCGACATCGTACAGATACTCGGCATCAAGGCAAAGATATCCCTCGTCGAGCCGAAGTCCATACCTCGCTCCGAGGGCAAGGCAGTCCGTGTAATAGATAAGCGTAAGCTTGTATAATAGGGAGGAACCGACAATGACAGTAAAACAGTTATCCGTATTCGTAGAGAACAGACCCGGACGGCTCTGCGCCGTGACCGAGGCGCTCGCCGGCGCCGGCATCAATATCCGCGCCGTGTCCATAGCCGACACCACCGATTTCGGCATCATGCGCATCATCGTCAACGACACCGACAAGGCGGTCGCAGCTCTCAAGGAAAAGGGCTTCATAGCCTCCGCAGCCAACGTGATCGCGGTATCCGCCGACGATAAGCCCGGCAGCATGGCGGCAATAATGAAGACCCTCTACAACGAGAACATCAGCGTTGAGTATATGTACGCAGCATTCCTTAACCCCGAAAAAGGCACAGCCTGCCTGATACTGCGTGTAGACAATAACGAGGGAGCTGTTGAAGCTCTCAACAAGACCGGCTGCAAGCTCCTGTCAGAGACCGATATCGCCGCTATCTGACCTGACGTTCGGAGCCGTGTTATATGAAAGCAACTGCTCCCGTTTTCGGGAGCAGTTTTTTCGGTGACGAGATGACGGACGCTCCGGGTTTTCGCCCGACCTGCGCAGGCAAGCACGCGTGAGAGCCTTTTGCGCGGCGAAATTAGTTTTCCTGTTTGTCTGCATCCGGGACAAAAATAGTATGAAATTTTTTGAGCGGAAATATTGAAATTTTTATCAAAATGTGTTAGAATATTCCTGTGTCGGAAGCCACAAAAGAAAGGCGGAAATATGGAAAAAGAACTTATCATAGTCCTCGACTTCGGAGGACAGTACAATCAGC
>JAIKZF010000061.1 GCA_024682455.1 Ruminiclostridium sp.
AACCTGAACTTTCATTCAGACCTAAAATCGTTCGATCGCTCGTCCGAACACTAACTTCTCGTTATTGTCCATCCGAAATTATTTTTCCTTGAATTTCAAGGGTCGTTAATTCGTTTTGGTTGCTGTTCAATTTTCAAGGAGCTCTGCACTTGCCCTCTCGCTGCGCTCGTGGCCAAGTGCCAATTTTCGCTGTGCTCAAATTCTTCCTTTCGGAGTCCTTCTTGCGGACAGCTTATATATTCTACCACACGGGAGTTCATTTGTCAAGAGGTTTTTTCAAATTTCTTTAAAGAATTTTTTTTCTTTTGACTTAACTGCCTTTTTGCGGTGGAATAGATTTATTATATCACAACAATTCTACTTTGTCAATAGTTGATTTCAAATTTTTAGAAAAAACTATTGCTCCGATCTTTTGTTCGCGATAACGATAGCCGCTGCCAGCGCGA
This sequence comes from Ruminiclostridium sp., assembly GCA_024682455.1. Taxonomy (GTDB): domain Bacteria; phylum Bacillota; class Clostridia; order Oscillospirales; family Ruminococcaceae; genus Ruminiclostridium_E. The sequence goes on from JAIKZF010000061.1 coordinate 447, forward strand.
TAACGGCAATTATAGCGATTATAAGCAGCCTGCCGTATATAGCCACCTCCGAGTTCTCGCCGGAAATGCCCTTCCCGACGCGCTCCAGCGCCGCGTCCATAGACACGCTGTAACCGTACTCCCTCGCTGTCCAGCGAAGCTCCGACGTCACAAACAGCGCAAACGCTCCCACTCCGTCAAGCAGCAGCGACATTACCGCCGAGATCACGATGCCCTTACGGTCAAAGCAGTCGCCGCCTATACGGAAGCCGACAAACACGAACAGCGCCGGCAAAAACGCGCAGACCGCGGATATAAGGCTGGAGGTTTCGTCGTTGAACGCCCCAGTCATATCAAGTATGTAGCCTATGCCTGCCCAAAGACCGACGCCTACCAGACCGAACAGAAACGCCGCTATCGAGCCGACGAGCGTGTGGCTCCCGTTCGATACTATATAAGAATAGTTGGACTTGGAGGAGCTTTTCGCAACGCCGGAGACCCGGTGAGCCTCAACGGTCTTGCGCTTGTGGTAATTCGCCTCCGCCACGCGCTGGGAAGTGTAATCCCTGCTGCGGCTTCCCATTTCGTCGCCCGCTCTCGGATCGCTTACACGGCCGGCGCTCTTCGGTCTTCCGTCAAAGCCCACCGGCTCATCTGTCGCGGTCGCGTTGTCATAGCTTCCGGCGGAGTACGCTCTTACCGCGCCGGGACCGAACGCAGATGAAGGTCTGATATCCGCAAAATTCGAGCTCGGATTTACCAGAGGCACGCTGCCGTCAGCCTCCAGCGGAGTATCGTCAGCCTCGATCTCTTCTCCGGAGTTATCAAAGGAATTCGCCTCGGGGTCAAGCTCCTCGATGTCGATGTTCTCGCCTTCGTTGCTGTCGTCATATATCTCCGTAACGGCGATGTTCTCGTCCTCGCCGACATATTCCTCCTCCGGGGTATCGACCACGATATCCTCGCCCTCGCCGCGCCCGATGGCAGTCACAGCCGTGACCTCCGTATCTTCGCCGACCATGAACTCATCTATATCGTTTCCCAGAGCCGCCGGAGCCTGCATTTCCGGCTCCCATTCCTGCGGAGCCTCGGTGGCGTTATCCTCGGCGCCGTCGTACATAAGGCTGCCGATGTCCGCGTTCGCGGCCGCTCCGGTCTCCTCCGCGGCCTTCTCCTCAGCCGGAGCCTCCTCGGTTCCGTCAAAAAGCAGACCTCCGAGGTCGTCGTCATTGCTCTCCGCGGTCTTACGCGCGGCGGGAGCCTCCCGTGGGGTCTCCTCCGGCTTTTTCTCACCGGCTTCGAACAGCAGCGAATCCAGCAGGTCATCGGCGCCGTTTCCGTTGGCGTCCCTTGCGGCGCGCTGTTCCTCCTCATACTCCTTCTGAAGAGCCTCAAAAAGCTCCGAACGGCGCTCCTCGGGCTCGGAGCTCTCTTCCACGCCGCCGTCGAACAGCAGTCCGCTCAGGTCGATGTTGTCGTCCCTGACCGGCGTATCGGCTGTAACGCTCTCCGCCTCGCCGCTGTCGGAGGACTGACCTATCAGCAGATCTCCGAGCTCCGCGTCGTCCTCGGAAATTACCGGGTCAGCCTTTGCGGGGACAGTTTTCCCGCCGTAGGAGCGCAGCACCGTGCCGCGTCCGCACTTGCTGCAATACTGCACGGGCACACCGTTATCACTGTATATCGAAAGCTGCTCATGACTGCCGCAGCGGTAGCAGCAGTTTGAATACGAGCGCTCCGCCAGCCCGGCGGCTATCTCGCTCATCAGTTTGTTGATATTGCCGATGTTCCTTCCGGAGTCGTTGTATTTCACAAGAGCTATGGCGGCACCGCGGCCGGCGGCTCTGTAATGCTTTATGATATGGGGCTTTTCCTCTGCCAGCTTCGCAAGATAATCTCCGACCGAGCCTTTTTCGTCCGACCCGTCGGGACATACCCAGATCAGGCAGCCGTAGCTGCTCGTTGCCGAGTTTTCCTTAACCGCCACGGACAGTCCGTTTATCCTGCCCACAAGCGCGTCGCACACATCATAATATCCCAGATCGTCCGCAAGTCCGGTCTCAAGCAATTCCTTCATAGCAACCACCCGCTCCTTTCCGGAGTCAATACTGATTTTTTGCAGTCATATTGACGGCATATATTTTAATATTACAATATTTTCATATTATTGTCAATAAAAATCTTGAAAAATCAGCAAATTTATGATATAATATTTTCTGTGCATACGTTTCTGAGGATTCCGGATATTAAAATTTATAAAGGTATGATAGTATGAGCAACAGAATAATCAAAGCAAACACATATATGCCCGTGTCGAGCGACCCGTTCGATATGCCGATACCCATAAAATTCGAGCTTCATCATGCCAATACCCTGCTGTGCGTGTATTCGGTGAACTCCGACGAGACCGTGGATTATTCGTACAACGCCAATACGGACATACCGATGCCTACGCCTCCGGACAAGCAGCTGAAAATGAGCGACATATACTATATAATACGCTCGCGGGTATTCCGCGACGATCCGTTCCTCACGCCCTATGAGCTGCAGAGGCTCGGGCTTGAGGAGTATAACCCCTATGAGATAATGCTCAAGACCTACGGCATACTCCCCACGGACGCGTACTGGCTCAAGCGCGCGGACGACAGCGCGGCGTTCGAGGACGCTATCGCCGCGTACAACAAGGTGATGTTCGGCGTGCAGCCGCCCGGACCCGACAGCAAAATAGAAGACTTCCTCGGCTGAGGACAGCAAAGGAGACAATATGGGAAAGACAACATTTGAGTATGAGCGCTCGCCGTTCTACTACGAGACCGACAAAATGGGCATAGTCCACCACTCGAACTATATACGCTGGTTCGAGGAGGTGCGCGTGGCATATATGGCGGATCGCGGCTATACCTATCAGAAAATGGAGGAAAACGGGGTCATGATACCGGTGCTCGGAGTCGAGTGCAGGTACAGAACGCCCGTGAAGTTCGGTCAGACCGTCATCATTCACGGCAGGATCGAAAAATTCGACGGGCTCCGGCTCAACGTGGCGTATGAGATAACGGATAAGGAGACGGGGGCGCTGTGCGTTACCGGAAGAAGCGAGCACTGCTTCGTCAAAGCCGATAATTTCCGCCCCGTGAAGCTCACAAAGTCACACCCGGAAATGGCAGAGATATTTACATAAGAGGTCATACATGGAAAAATACGATGTAACTGTAATAGGCGCGGGCGCGGGCGGCGTTTTCATGGCGTATGAGTTCGCGAAGCTGAACAAGGGGATAAGGGTCTGTATCATAGACCGCGGCTCCCCCATAACCGAAAGGAAATGCCCGATAGACGGAAAGAAGATCAAGGCGTGCGTTCACTGCAGGACCTGCGCGATAATGCACGGCTTCGGCGGCGCGGGCGGAATGTCCGACGGCAAGTACAACATAACCAACAGCTTCGGCGGAGACCTGTTCACCTATACCGGCAAGACCGAGGCAATAGAGCTTATGGAGTACGTGGACAGGGTCAACCTCGCAATGGGAGGCGAGGGCGCGCGGCTGTACAGCACGGTCAGCACCGATCTTAAGGCCGAGGCTCTGAAGTACGATCTTCACCTGCTTGACGCGAAGGTGCGCCACCTCGGCACAGACAGGAACAGAGAAATACTTAAGAATATCTACGAATTTGTCAGGGACAAGGTCGATATCCGCTTCCGGGAGGAAGTAAAGAGCGTAAAAAGCGGCGGTGACGGCTTTATCGTGACCACGGACAAGGGCGAGTATTCCTGCAAGCAGACTGTCGTCGCAGCGGGACGCTCGGGCTCGAAATGGATATCGGAGCTTTGCGGCGATTTCGGCATAACCACCCGCAGCAACCGCGTGGATATAGGCGTGCGCGTGGAGCTTCCCGCGGCGGTGTTCGAGCATATCACGTCAAAGGTCTACGAAAGCAAGATCGTGTTCCGCACAAAGAAGTACGGCGACAGCGTCCGCACCTTCTGCATGAATCCCTACGGCGAGGTGGTGCACGAAAACACCAACGGCATAATCACCGTCAACGGACACAGCTACGCAGACCCGGCTCTGCACACCGAGAACACGAATTTCGCGCTGCTGGTGTCGAACACGTTCTCCGAGCCGTTCAAGGACAGCAACCTGTACGGCGAGAGCATAGCGCGGCTGTCGAATATGCTGGGCGGCGGAGTGCTGGTGCAGCGCTTCGGAGATCTGGTGGCAGGCAGGAGGACGAACGAGCACAGGCTGTCGCAGTGCTTCCTCACGCCGACTATGCAGGCTACCCCCGGCGACCTGAGCCTCGTTATACCGAAGCGGCAGCTCGACGACATCATCGAGATGATATACGCGCTGGACAAGATCGCCCCTGGCACCGCCAACAACGACACCCTGCTGTACGGCGTGGAGGTCAAGTTCTACAATTCCCGCGTCGAGGTCAACGACGATCTAGAAACGAAGATAAAGGGGCTGTACGTCATAGGCGACGGCTCCGGCGTGACCCACTCGCTCTCGCAGGCTTCCGCCTCGGGAGTCTATGTGGCAAGAAAGATAGCGGAAAACTATTGAACAGTTTATACTGTATGAAAGGAAAAACACATTATGAACGTATGGCATGACATCGACAGCAGCAGGATCGACCCCTACAACTTTCTCGCGGTGATAGAGATACCCAAGGGGAGCAAGAAGAAGTATGAGCTCGACAAGAAGAGCGGCCTCCTTATGCTCGACCGCATACTCTACACCTCGACCCACTACCCAGCTAACTACGGCTTTATCCCCAAGACCCTCGCGGACGACGGAGACCCGCTTGACGTGCTCGTACTCTGCAACGAGATAATCGACCCGCTGGTGCTTGTGCCCTGCTACGCTATCGGCGTGATAAGCATGATCGACAACGGCAGGAACGACGAGAAGATAATCGCTATCCCCTTCGAGGATCCGAGCTACAACGCGTACAGGAGCATAGACGCTCTCCCGAAGCACATCTTCGAGGAGATGCAGCACTTCTTCCGCGTGTACAAGCAGCTTGAAGGCAAGGAGACCGCCGTTAACGAGGTACAGGGGCAGAAGGCAGCCGCAGACATCATCAAGCAATGCATAAACAATTATAAGGAGGTCTACGGCGACGGAACGGAAGCCGCACAGTAATGCTTTTCGACGAAGAGATGATGCTCCTCGCGATAGAAGAGGCAAGGCTTGCCGCCTCGCTCGGCGAGGTACCCGTGGGCGCGGTAGTGACCGACGCCTCCGGTAAAGTGATAGCACGCGGTCACAATGTCCGCGAGACCGAAAACGACCCGCTCGGCCACGCCGAGGTCGTCGCTGTACGCGCCGCCGCCGCGGCTCTCGGCAGCAGAAGGCTCACGGACTGCACATTGTACGTGACTCTTGAGCCCTGCCCCATGTGCGCGGGGGCGATAATGAACGCCGGACTGAAACGGCTCGTTTACGGAGCCTTCGACGACAATATGGGAGCCTGCGCGTCGGCGCTGTGCCTTTTCGAGCATAAGCTCCCCTACAAGCCGCTCATCAGGAGCCGCGTCCTCGAGAAGGAGTGCGCCGCGCTGATGACGGACTTCTTCAAGGAATTACGCAACCCGGGGTGATGATTTGAACCGATACAAAACGCTTGCGGCGAATACCGTGATACTCGGACTCGGGCAGTTCGGTTCAAAGCTGCTGGTCTTTCTGATGATGGGCTTCTACCAGGCGGCGCTGGGCAAACAGGGCTACGGTGAAGTGAACAACATCGTTGACACGGCGACCCTGATAATGGCTCTGGCGACGCTCTCCGTAGGAGAGTCCATAATCCGCTTCGGCATAGACACCGCCTACGACAACAGGCAGGTATTTTCCATAGGCATAGACATCACGTTTGCCGGAGTTGCGGCAAGCACGCTTTTCGTGCCGCTGATCTATATGTTCGGAGGACTGTTCCCCGACAGCACGGTATTCACGCTGCTGAGGGAGTATTCGTGGCTGACGATACTGTATGTCACCACGGGCAGCGTGAAGAGCTCATGCGCGCTGTTCGTCCGCTCGATAGGCCATGTCAAGCTCTACGCCGTGGACGGCATCCTGACGACCGTGATGAATATAGTATTCAACGTGATACTGCTCTTCACATTCAGGCTCGGGAATCTCGGCTATCTGCTGTCGGTCATTCTCGCCGACGTATGCTCGATAGTGTTCCTGTCCTTCACCGCGAAGCTGTGGAGCTACTACACTTTCAAAGGGCTTGACCGCGCAATGATCGGCGTCATGCTGCGCTTCTGCATACCCATGATACCGACCACGATAATGTGGTGGATCATCAATGTGTCGGACAGCTTCATGATATCCGAGATGATAGGCATGGAATCCAGCGGCATATACAAAGCCGCCTCGCGCTTCCCGAGCATGATCTCCATATTCTCGGGCATCTTCTCGCAGGCGTGGAATATGTCCGCAATATCCGAAAACAACTCCCGCACGATAGCAAAATTCTATACAAACGTGTTCGATATTTTCCAGTCGACCGTGTATGTCATAGCGGCGGCGCTGTTTGTAGCCATAAAGCCGCTGATACTGCTGATATATGACGAGGCGTTCTACGACGCGTACCTTGCCACGCCGTTCATCATAATGTCGGTGGTATTCACGTGCTTCTCAACGTTCATGGGGAGCGTATACGTCGCGTCGAAGCAGTCGGTGCGCTCAATGGTGACCGCAGCCATAGGAGCGGGCGTGAACATCATACTTAACATCATAATGATAAATCTGTGGGGCATATACGGCGCGACCTTCGCCAGCTTCTTAAGCTTTATCATAATCTTTGCGGTACGCGCCGCCGACACGCACAGGATAGTTTATATGGATCTCAGGCTGCCGAAAATGGGGTTCAATGTGCTTATACTGCTCGCTATGGGCACGGTGATATTCAACGTGAAGAATGACGTCATGTTCTATACCGCGCTGATCGGACTGTTCGTGATAATACTCGCGTTCAATTTCAAAGCGGGTCTGCGCGCGGTCAGAATGATAATGAAAAAAGAAGTCACAGAATAAAGGGAATAATAATGGAGAAATACTACTTATGGCTGCTGCTCGCGCTGGGCGAGGGAGCTCCGGAAATAACGCAGCTCATCGGCAGCGCAGGCAGTCCCGAGGCAGCATATGAGGCGTTCCGTGCCAATGCCGCGCCGCTTGGAGCGGAGCTTGCCGAGCGCGCCGAACAGACGACTCTTGAAAGCGCCGAAAAGCTGCTCGCCGAGATAAACAAGCTCGGCATTAAGATGATAACGATAGATTCGCCGCAATACCCCGCTCTGCTGAAGGAGCAGGAAAATCCGCCATGCGTGCTTTTCGCGTACGGCAATACGGAGCTGCTGAAGCGAAAGCTCCTGACCATAGTGGGCTCACGCGCGGTCACGGGCTATACCCGCTCCGCGATACCGAGGATAATCTCGGAGCTCGGCAGGAATTACGCGGCAGTCAGCTCACTCTCGGAGGGCTGCGACCAGCTCACCTGCCTGAACGCTCTGAAATACGACGTTCCGTTCATCGAGGTCATGCCCTGCGGCGTGACCCAGACCTACCCCAAGGGGAGCCGTACGCTGCGGAAATTCCTTGTCCAGAACGGCGGACTGCTCATAACCGAGTGTCTGCCTAAAACACATTCGTCGAACTCCGTATTTCTGCGGCGCTCCCGTATCATAGGCGGTATCTCCGCCGTCACGCTCGTGCTACAGGCGGGCGCGCACAGCGGAGCTCTTGCCACCGCGGAATATTCAAGGGCGCCGGTATTCCTGCCTCCGAACGACATTTTCAAGCCCGAATACGCGGGCGTAGTCAGCGCCGTGAGAAAGGGCTGCAAGCTGTACTACGGTCAGCAGGATATCGAGGCAGCGTTTAAGAGAGCGACCGAGCGCGAAAAAGAAAACGCTCCGGGAGACGAAAAGAAAAAGCTCCGCGCTTCACCGGCTCCGAAGCCCAAAGCTCCCGCGCAGGACAAGAAAGAGGACAAAAAAACGACCCCCGCGGAGCCTCCGAAGAGCGCGCCGGAAGAGTCGGATTTTGAAAGCGAAAAGCACCGTTCGCTGTATCTGGCGATAAGCGGGCTCGACCACCCTGCCGCTGCCGAGGAGCTGATCGGAATGACCGGCTTCGACGCCGCCGAGATCGCCGAGCTCCTGCTTGATCTTGAGCTGTCGGACATGATAGTCAACACTCACAACAGATACACAGTTACATAATGATATCTTCAAATCTGCCGCGTATCGCTTCGACCAGCGAGCGCGGAGATACTTTTATCTGTACGCCTATCCTGCCCCCGCTTATGTAGAAGCTTTCAAGCGGCCCGGCGGTATCATTCACCACGGTCATGAACTGCTTCTTCATGCCTATCGGGGTACAGCCTCCGCGCACATAGCCGGTCACGGCGGTGAGCTCCTTGACGTGCAGCAGCTCGACGGACTTCTCGCCGACGCTTTTAGCGGCCTTTTTCAGGTCGAGCTCCCTGTCGACGGGAATAAGGAAGCAGTAGAAGCTCCCGGTCTTACCCCGGGCGACGAGGGTCTTGAAGGTCTCGGCGAGCGGCTGTCCCAAAGCGTTTGCCACCGTTATGCCGTCGATGAACTCATCGCACTCGTATGTCCGTTCCTCATACGGTATCTTGTTTTTCTCCAGAAAACGCATTGCGTTCGTTTTGACTTCCTTCGCCATATCAGCTCACCACGTTCACGGGCTTGCCGTCAAGGAAAGCCGACAGGTTGCTCTCGGCGACAGCGAGCAGTCTCGCTCTTGTTTCCTCCGCCGCCCACGCTATATGCGGAGTGATTATGCAGTTCGGGGCTCCGAACAGCGGGCAGTCCTCGGCCATAGGCTCCGTCCGCAGGACATCGAGTCCCGCGCCCATGAGCTTGCCGCAGTCGAGGGCTTCGCGCAGAGCCTTTTCGTCAACTACCGGTCCCCGGGAGGTGTTTATCAGCACGGCGCCCTTTTTCATCTTTCCGAGTGCCTCCGCGTCGATAAGGTTCTCGGTCTGCGGGGTAAGCGGGCAGTGCAGGGTCACGATATCGCTCTCCGTCAGCAGGGTATCAAGATCCGTGAACGTGTACGGGAAGCCGCTTTTCGGCGTGCGGGTATTTATGAGCACCTTCATGCCGAACGCGTCGGCGATCTTCGCTACACGGCTGCCTATCGCGCCGAAGCCCACAATGCCGACAGTCCTTCCCGCCATTACGCCGATCGGGAACGGAAAATACGAGAAGGTCGGGCTGTTCTTCCATTCGCCCGCCGCGACCGACGCGCGGTACTTGCCGAGATTTCCGTAAAGCTCGGTGATGAATGTGAATACGAGCTGCACCACGCCCTCGGTGGAATAGCCCGGTACATTGCAGACCGTTATGCCCAGCTCTTTCGCCTTTTTCAGGTCGACGTTGTTGCAGCCTGTCGCGAGAATGCCTATGTATTTCAGCTTTATGGCTTTTTCAAGCACCGCGGCGGTCATGGGTGTCTTGTTGCAGAGCACGATATCCGCGTCCGCCACTCGTTCCGCGGCCTCGTCAGGCGCGGTAACGCCGTATCTTATCACGGTACCGTAGTCCGCGAATGCCGAAAAACTCAGGTCGCCCGTTGAAACTGTGTCTGCGTCGGTAAATACTATTTTCATAATGCTCCTCTTTTCAATACATAATTGTGATAATCAACAAAAGGAAGATCTGTCCGGTTTTCAGTATAACACATTTCGCCGCATTTTGCAACTGTACAGGAAAATTATTTGAATAAAAAACATCATTTTCTATCGAATAATGCAGAAAATTCTAAAAATACTTCCAAAATTACTCGCTGAGCAAAAATGATGTTAAATTTTTTATCATTTTTTCCAAAAACAGTATTGACAATAAAAATTTGATATGATATAATGATAACAATGTAATGATATTGTTTAATAAAAATGTTGAAAAAAGCACTTTCCTCGCACAAACGCAAAAATAAGATCATGGAGAAGGGAATAACACAATGAGTGAGATGGAATTCGGAAGTTGTTTATATAAGCTTTATCACAGCGCCGTAAAACTTGAATCTTCGGCGATAGAGGATAACAAGAACTGCACCGAGCTGACGGTCAACGAGCTCAATCTGATCGAAGCGATACGCCGGCTCTCCAAGGGCTCGGAAACTCCCACGATCAGCGCTATTGCCAATGAGATGAACATAACACGCCCCTCGACAACTGTCGCGGTAAACAAGCTCGAGCGCAAGGATATCGTGACCAAGAACGGCTGCGAGAAGGACGGACGCTCTGTAAGAGTCAAGCTCACACAGAAGGGCGAAAAGGCTTACAGCGCTCATCATTCATATCAGAACACTCTTGCGAAGGATATAAAGAAGAGCTTCTCCGAGGAGGACTATAAGGCTATCACTACCGGTCTTTCAAAGCTCGCCAAGTTCTTTGAGGATAGTCTGGCAAAATAAGTCGGCGGGAATCCGTCTGCGGCTTTCGTACAACTGCAAATCCCCTGCCCCGCTGTTCGCAGGGACCGCACTCACAGCTCCGGCAGCTGCCGCGGCATAGCACAGTATTATATGCAGTCTGTTGTCAGGCTGCATAAAAAATTCACTCATAATTCAGCAGTTAAAAGCGTTTTTGCTGAAAAGCGATAAAAGCTATTGACAATGCAGATGTTATTGTGTATAATAATTCTCGTACCGGACATCTATCCGGTGAACGAAAGGAGATAACCCACTATGGGAATGACATTTAAAAGAAAACTGCCCATACCTAAGCTGATAAAGGAGCTCTATCCGCTGTCCGAGCAGGTCGCGAAGATCAAAGATGAGCGTGACGAGCAGATAAAGGCGATATTCCGCGGCGAGGATAAGCGCTTCATACTTATAATAGGCCCCTGCTCCTCCGACCGTGAGGACGCGGTGCTCGACTATGTTTCAAGACTTGCCGGGCTCCAGGAAAAGGTGAAGGACAAGGTCTTCATCATCCCGCGCATATATACCGCAAAGCCCCGTACCACCGGCGACGGCTACAAGGGCATGGTGCACCAGCCCGACCCGAATAAGGCGGAGAATATGCTCGACGGCATTGTCGCCGTGCGCCGCCTGCATACCAAAGTCATCGAGGAATCCGGGCTCACCAGCGCCGACGAGATGCTGTACCCCGAAAACTACCGCTACTTCTCCGACCTGCTCGCTTACGTCGCTATCGGCGCGCGCTCGGTCGAGGATCAGGAGCACAGACTGCTCTCCAGCGGTATGGATATACCCGTGGGAATGAAGAACCCCACCGGCGGCGATTACTCCGTAATGCTCAACTCCATTACCGCCGCGCAGTCCCCGCATACGTTCATCTACCGCGGCTGGGAGGTCGAATCCACCGGCAATCCCTACGCCCACGCTATCATGCGCGGCTACATGAACAAGCACGGCAACACTATCCCGAACTACCATTACGAGGACCTCAACATGATACACGAGATGTATCTTGCCAAGGAGCTTCAGAACCGCAGCGTCATAGTTGACTGCAACCACGCGAACTCCGGCAAGAAATACCTCGAACAGATAAGGATAGCAAAAGAAGTCATTTACAGCAAGAACCATTGCAGCGATCTCACGGACTTCATCAAGGGTCTGATGATAGAGAGCTATATCGAGGACGGCTCCCAGAAGATCGGCGAGGGCATATACGGCAAGTCCATAACCGACCCCTGCCTCGGCTGGCAGAAGACCGAACAGCTCATCTTCGACATCGCAGATCTGGTATAACAATAAAAACGGCAGTACGGAAAATACCGTACTGCCGCTTTTTTTCCGCGCAGATTGATCTTTATGACATATCAGCAGTAAATAACGGCTGCGAGGCAGAAAAAATCCGTATAGCAGTAATTGCCATACGGATTGGGAGCGCGGGCTCCGCGCAGACTGGATCTGTAAGCCGGGTTTTGTATTTGGTGAACATCTATCTGGTCTTCTGCCGTATAAATACGGTACCGCTTTCCCTCGAAAGCAGCCGTCACCGGGAAGCTCAAGCCGCCTTAAACGGGGTGCGCCGAGCAGACGCATTTTCCCCCGAACCATTCGGCGTTGCATCGGACAGGGTTTACATGGCATACACGTCTCCGTGTATCCGGTGAGCTCTTACCTCGCCTTTCCACCCTTACAGGCACGAGACCTGCGGTATATCTCTGTTGCACTTGCCCTAAGGTCGCCCTCGGCTGCCGTTAGCAGCTGCCCTGCTCTGTGATGCCCGGACTTTCCTCACGATAAATCGCGCGTCCACCCGGTCCAGTCTGCCCTTGCATTATAACATATCCGATACCGATATGTCAAGCATCAATTCTCATCGTACCGCTCGTCGATAACACGGGCGGTCTTTTTCATGCTGCGCGGCAGGACTCCCACCTCCACAGCCTTGACTATCGGCGTGAAGCCTATGCGGCTCTTGACGCGCTCGGCTATGCGCTTTGTCAGGTCGTCGAAGTCTATATCTCCGGTGGTCTCGACGTAGATGCGCATGGTGTCCTTGCCGTCAAGGTGAGAAATACGTATCTGATACTCGCTGGATATCTCCGGGAACGTGCCGAGTATTTCTTCGATCTGGCTCGGGAACACATTCACACCCTTTATCTTCATCATATCGTCGGTGCGCCCCATTATCGTGCCTATGCGCGGGTATGAACGTCCGCAGCCGCACTCGCCGGGGATTATGCGGGACAGATCGTGCGTGCGGTAACGTATCAGCGGAGCTCCCTCCTTGACGAGAGTCGTAATGACTATCTCGCCCTCCTCGCCGTCCGGAACAGGCATTCCGGTCGCGGGGTCGATGATCTCCAGATAGAGATAGTCGTCCCAGTAATGCATACCCTCGCCGCCGGGGCAGTTTATGCCTATACCGGGACCGTATATCTCGGTGAGACCGTAAATATCGTAAAGCTCGATACCAAGCTCCGTGGCTATGCGCTCGCGCATTTTTTTGCTCCAGCGCTCGGAGCCGATAACTCCCTTTTTCAGCTTGATCTTGTCGCGTATGCCGCGCTTCTGTATCTCCTCGGCAAGCAGCAGGGCGTAGGACGAGGTAGCGCAGATGACCGTGGATTCCATGGCTATCATCATTTCGAGCTGCTTATCGGTATTGCCGGGTCCCATGGGTATGACCATTGCGCCGAGCTTCTCCGCGCCTGCCTGAAAACCGATACCCGCCGTCCAGAGTCCGTAGCCGGGGGTTATCTGTATGCGATCTTTGTTGGTGATGCCCGCGGTCTCGTAGCAGCGCGCGAACATGGTCGCCCAGTCGTCAACGTCCTTTCTCGTGTAGGGAATGATAACGGGAGTGCCGGTCGTGCCGGAGGAAGAATGTATGCGCACTATCTCCTCCTCGGGAGCTGTCATGAGCCCGAGCGGGTACGCGTCGCGGAGATCCTTCTTCTCCGAGAACGGGAGCTTCAGGAAATCCTCGGCTGTTTTCACTTCGGTGATACCCGCCGCCGCGAGCTTTCTGCCGTAGAAGCTGCCCGCGGTCACGAGAGCATTTATGCGGCTGTTTACCTGTTCGAGCTGTTTTTCGGTGATCTGCATGGTTTTTATTTCCTTTCGTTATTAATGATCTTTGCCATGTGTGCGTCCGAGTTTTCAAATCCAAGCGCAAGATACAGCGGCTTCCCCATGTCGGTCGCGTCGAGTGATATCTCGGTCACGCCCCTTTCCGCCGCCGCTTCAATGAGCATCGTGATGAGTTTTCGTGCAATGCCCTTCCTGCGGTATTCGCTGCGTGTATAGACGTTCATGATGTGCGCGCGTTTTCCCGTGGGGTGCGAGAATGTGGGCATGATCCCGATATACGAAATACTTGCGCAGCCTGCTGCTCTGCCGCCGTCGAACGCTGCTGCCGTTGTCTGATCGCCCTCAAGGAAATACCGCCTGTTACACTCAACAAACTCGTCCGTGAATTCATAGCTGTCAGGCAGGTCGTTGACCTTGCGGAGCATTTCGAGCCGCAGCTCCATGAGCAGGTCAATATCGGCGGCTGTGGTTTTTCTGTATTCCATTACCGTTACCCCACATACCTGAGCGCCTTGCTGTTGAGCTCCACGAACTGCGGCTTGACGGTCGCTTTCATCGTCTCTTCTATCTCTCCGAGTGTGAACGGCAGAAGCCCCGTCGATACCGCCGCGCCGAGCATGACCATGTTCAGCACCTTCGGCGAGCCTATCTCTTCTATCGCTTTGTCGCCGTCGATCTTTATGACCCGCTCGGCGTTCCTGTCAAGATATCCGAGCATATCCGTGCCGTCATAGTCCGACCCCGTAAGCGCCGCCGTAACGGGCATTATCGGGTGAGTGTTGACTATCACGGCTCCGCCCTTTTTCAGGTACGGGAACATTCTGACAGCCTCGGCGGGCTCGAAGCCGATAAGGATATCTGCGCTGCCCTCGGGGAACATGGGACTTGCCGCTCCCTCGCCGAGCCGCAGGAAGCTGAACACACTGCCGCCCTTCTGCGCCATGCCTATGGTCTCGGCGCTCTTTACGGGTATGCCGCGCTCCACGGCTGCCGCCGCTATGAGCTTTGATGTGAGGACTATGCCCTGACCGCCTACGCCGCAGAGCATTATATTTGTCGTTTTCATTTCTCGCCGTCCTCCTTTACGCTTATCGCGCCGACGGGGCATACCTGCGAACAGAGCCCACAGCCCGTGCAGAGCGAGTTTTCGATGGCGACCTTGCCGCCGCGAGTCACTATTCCCGGACAGCCGAGAGCCTTTATGCACTTTTTGCAGTTCACGCACTTGCCGGCGTCTATGACGGCGGGTCTTCCGGGCTTTATCAGCACCGCGCAGGGCGATCTGAAAATTATCGCCTTTACGCCCTTTTCAGCCGACACGCGCTTCACGCACTCAACGGCGGCTTTCAGGTCGAGAGGATCGACCGTCTCGACGACCCTTACGCCCACGCCTTTAAGAACGGCTTCGATGCTTACCTTGTCGACGACCTGACCCATCATGGTCCTGCCCGTGCCGGGGTGAGGCTGATGTCCGGTCATGGCTGTGGTGGAGTTATCGAGTATCACAAGGGTCATATCCGCCTGATTGTATACGGCGTTGACTGCTCCGGTTATCGCGGAGGCGAAGAACGTGGAATCGCCCACGAACGCGAAGCACGCAGTATCGGGCTCTATGCGGCCTATGCCCTGTGTTATGTTCACGCCCGCTCCCATGCACAGGCAGGTGTCCACCATATCGAGAGGCATGGCGTTTCCGAGAGTGTAGCAGCCTATATCTCCGCAGAACACGGACTTTTTGCCCTTCATAGCCTCCTTGACCGCGAAGAACGATGCTCTGTGCGGACAGCCCGCGCACAGCACAGGCGGTCTCACCGGCAGAGCCGGGGGTGTTTCCGCGTTTGCGGCAGCCGGAGCCTTAGTGCCCATGAACGCGGCTATATTCGCAGCAACGGAGCCGCAGGTGTTCTCGCCGGCATTCTTCACGTCGCCGGTCAGTTTGCCGCGTATCGTCACGTTCAGGTTATGCTTGCCGCAGATATATGTCAGTCCACGCTCTATGACCGGGTCGAGCTCCTCTATGCAGAGCACCTCGTCCAGCCCGTCGAGAAACGCGAGAGCCGCCTTCTCCGGGAACGGGAACGGGTTCGAGACCTTGAAGAGCCTCGGAGCCTGCTGTCCTTCGAGCGCGTCCTTTATATACATGAAGCTCGCCCCGTGAGAGGCTATGCCCTTTCGACAGACAGCGTCGGAGGCGGGTGTAACGACGTTCCTGCCGCTGTCCGAAAGCTCCTCGCCCAGCTTAACATTGCGGGCTTCGATATTGATATGAGCGTTATAGGACAGCCGGGGGAAGATGACCCACTTCGAGGGGTCGCGCACGAATCCCTCGGGCTTGTTCACGGTGTATTCGCTCTTGTCCTTAACGTCCGTGGAGGCGTAGCCGTGGCATACTCTTGTCGTGGGACGCAGGATAACGGGAGTATGGTATTTCTCGGAAAGCGCGAACGCCTCCTCCACCATATCGTAAGCCTCCTGCACCGAGGACGGGTCAAAGCACGGGAGCTTCGAGTACGCGGCGAATGTGCGCGTGTCCTGCTCGGTCTGCGAGGATATGGGACCCGGGTCGTCCGCGACGAGTATTATCATACCGCCCTTTACGCCGATATAGGCAAGGCTCATCAGCGGGTCCGAGGCGACGTTGAGCCCGACCTGCTTCATCGTGACCATTGTTCTCGCGCCGCAGTAAGCCGCGCCCGCAGCGGTCTCAAGAGCCGCCTTCTCGTTTACCGACCACTCGACATACAGCGAGCCGTCGTTGTTCTTTGCGACGGTCTCAAGCACCTCGGTGGACGGTGTACCGGGGTAGCCCGCTATGAGGTTCAGACCCGCGGCTATGGCGGCTCTGCCAATGGCGGCGTTTCCCATTAAAAATTCCTTGTGCATCGGATTCCTTCTTTCGTGTTTCTGATATTGTACCAAATTGAATTTTACCACAGTTTAGCCCTGTTGTCAACCTATTTGACAACACATAATAAAAATGATATAATATATCCGGAAAGCGAGATTTACTATATGGAACAATACAATGTAACGGGAATGAGCTGCGCGGCGTGCAGCGCCCGCGTGGAAAAAGCGGTCTCCGCCGTGCCGGGAGTCACGTCCTGCGCGGTGAACCTGCTGACTAACTCAATGGGCGTCGAGGGCAGCGCAGGCTCCGCAGAGATCATCAGGGCAGTCGAAGCCGCGGGCTACGGCGCGTCGGTCAAGGGCGCGAAAAAGCCCGCCGCTGCGGAAAGCGACGAGCTGCGGGACACCGAGACCCCAAGGCTGCTCAGGCGGCTCATAGCCTCGGTGTGCGTACTTCTGCCGCTTATGTATGTGTCCATGGGACACAATATGCTCGGACTGCCGCTGCCGTTTCTCGACGGCAACCACACCGGGGCGGCGCTTTTACAGATGATACTTGCGGCGGTCGTTATGCTGATAAACCGTAAATTCTTCATAAGCGGCTTCAATACCGTGCTCCACCGCGCCCCGAATATGGACACGCTGGTAGCCATGGGCTCGGGAGTCTCGTTCGTGTGGAGCGTGTTCGTGCTGTTCGATATGACGGCGGCAGCGGGAGACCATGAGCGGCTCATGAGCGACATGATGAACCTGTGGTTCGAGTCCGCAGCGATGATACTGACGCTGATAACCGTAGGAAAGACGCTCGAAGCCTACTCAAAGGGCAGGACCACCGACGCTCTGAAAAGCCTGATGAAGCTTGCCCCGGACACGGCGGTCATAGAGCGTGACGGCACGGAGGTCACGGTCCCCGTAGGAGATGTGCGCCCGGGCGATATCTTCGTCGTGCGCCCCGGCGAGAGCATACCCGTCGACGGAACGGTCGTCGGCGGACAAAGCGTCGTGAACGAGTCGGCACTCACGGGCGAGAGCCTGCCCGCCGAAAAGACCGAGGGCTCGCCGGTATCGGCGGGAACGGTGAATACATCGGGATTTCTGCGCTGCCGCGCGACCCGCGTCGGCGAGGACACCGCGATCTCGAAGATCATAGCAATGGTCGGCGACGCTGCCGCGACCAAGGCTCCGATAGCCAAGACTGCCGACCGCGTCTCCGGCATATTCGTGCCCGCGGTCATCGGGATAGCTCTGGTCACGCTTGCGGTATGGCTCATTGTCGGGCAGACCGCGGGCTACGCTCTGGCAAGGGCGGTGTCTGTGCTCGTCATAAGCTGCCCCTGTGCGCTGGGGCTTGCCACACCCGTCGCGATAATGGTCGGAAGCGGCGTCGGCGCGAAGAACGGCATACTGTTCAAGACCGCTGTCTCGCTGGAACAGACCGGAAAAACGCAGATAGCCGTCCTCGACAAGACCGGCACCGTCACCTCGGGCGAGCCGTCGGTGACGGACATGATACCCGTTTCGGTGAGCGAAGAGGAGCTTCTGACGCTTTCCGCCTCGCTGGAAGCCCACAGCGAACACCCGCTGGCGAAGGCTGTGATGAAGCACGCCGAAGCACGCGGCATCGTCCCGCGCGAGGTCACGGAGATGAAGGTCCTCGCGGGGAGCGGGCTTACCGCGCTGCTTGACGGCAAGAGCCTGTTCGGCGGCGATATGAAGTTCATATCCTCGAAAGCTCCTATATCCGACGAGCTGACACGAAAAGCCTCCGCTCTTGCGGACGAGGGAAAGACTCCGCTTTTCTTCGCACGGGACGGCGAGCTTCTCGGCGTGATAGCAGCCGCCGATACCATACGCCCCGACTCCGCCGACGCGATACGGCAGCTCGGAGCTATGGGCATACGCACGGTGATGCTGACCGGCGACAATAAGCGCACCGCAGCCGCCATAGGCAGTCAGGCGGGTATCGGCGACGTGATAGCCGGCGTCCTGCCCGACGGCAAGGACGCGGTAATACGCGAGCTGCGCAAATACGGCAGAGTCGCCATGATCGGGGACGGTATCAACGACGCTCCCGCTCTAACCCGCGCCGATACCGGCATAGCCATAGGCGCAGGCACCGACGTCGCCATTGACGCGGCTCAGGTTGTGCTGATGAAGAGCAGCCTGTCCGACGCGGCTGCCGCGATAAGGCTGAGCCGCGCCGTGCTCCGCAATATAAAGCAGAATCTCTTCTGGGCGTTCATCTACAACATCATCGGAATACCGCTTGCGGCGGGGGTATATATCGGGCTGACCGGCTGGGAGCTCGACCCGATGTTCGGAGCGGCGGCAATGAGCCTGTCGAGCTTTTGCGTGGTCATGAACGCGCTGAGACTGAACCTGTTCCGCCTGTACGGCACGAAGCATGACCGCCCGCGCAGGGACTCGCTCGACCCCGGTATGAAGCTTGAGGTCGAGCTGCCCGCCGAAAAGACGTACACGCTGAATATCACGGGAATGATGTGCGGGCATTGCGAAGCGACGGTGAAGAAATGCATTGAGAAGTACCCCGAGGTGACCTTCGCGGAGGTCAGCCATGAGAAGGGCACGGCAGTCATACACCTGAACGCGGAGCTTACGCACCTTGACGAGATCAGAGCCGCGATCATAAAGCGCGGATACGGCATAGAAGAATAGAGAAAGCCTCATTCCGGGAAAATCCGGAATGAGGCTGTGAGAGTGTCAGAGAAGCCGCTTGCGCTCGAGTGGTCGCTTACGCTCGAATGGCCGCTTACGCTCGAGTGGTCGCTTACGCTCGAGTAGCCGCTTGCGCTCGAGTAGCCGCTTGCGCTCGAGTGCCTCCGGCGGCCAGCCCTTTTGAAAAAAGGGCTGGACCCTAAAACAAAACGCTTCGCCTTGCTATGGGGAAGGTAGTGCTCCTTTTGATAGTAAAAGAAACATAAATAACCAACAGCCTCATTCCATGAAATTCCGGAATGAGGCTGTTTTTTAATATTCGTACATTTTCTTGTGGAGCACGGAGTGGATTATTACGGGGACAACGCCCAGAAGCAGGAATGTACCTACCGCGCAGCCAAGCGCTATAAGTATGCTGCCGAGACCGTTGATGCCGCCGCTGTTATTGGTCGTGGACGCTGCGGCAGCCGCCTCTGTCGTGGTAGTCGTTTCCTTTGTCTCCTTGACGGGCTTCTCGGTCGCTGCGGTCGTCACAGGAGCTTCGACGGGATCGTCGTCTATGGACACATCTTCGGTCACCACGGGCTCGTCGATGATTGCAGCGCCGCCTCCGTCGGGTATCTCGGGCTCGGGAGGCTGTGTGGTGTCGTCAGCGGACGGAGCCGGAGCGGCAGTCGTGGTCGGAGCCGCAGCGGTGGTAGCCGCCGTCGTTGTGGAGCCGCCGGGAGCCGTCTTGGAAATATATGTCCCCGAAGCAAAGCCTGTGCCGCCGTTGAAATCTATCGCCATCCAGCCGTTGTTGCTGCCCTTGACCGTGATCTCCTGACCGGGATACAGCGAACCGATGACCTTATAGTTTGTGCCGGGGCCCGAACGGACATTTATGCCGTCGGTAGCGTATGCCTTATACTTGTCCACGGCTGTATAGGAGGGAGTATCGGCTGCGGCTGCCGTAGTGGTCGCTGCCGCCGTTGTGGTCGCGGACGGCGGATTATCGTTTATCGACGCGGGCTCGTCTTCCTCAGCGTCCTGCTCGTCCTCGGGGGGATCGGTGATATTCTCTTCGGGCTCGTTGTCGTCTCCCGCATCCTCGCCGGGGTCGCCCTCACTGTCCTCCGAATCGGAGACTGCGGGCTCCTCGTTTTCGCCCGTGAGGTCTACCTCTTCCTCGCCGTCGTCAAGATCAATGATCTCCATATCCGCGCCGGTAGAGGAATCGTCGATCTCTTCGACGGGCTCCTCCTCCTGAATGGTGTCGATCTCATCCTGCGAGCTTTCCGACAGGGCGTAGGCAGGCGCACCCGTGCACATCATCATCATCGCGGCCGCGATGAGAACGGACATATATTTTTTCAGAGATTTCAAGTTATCATTTCCTTTCTGTATATATATAGTTTATTATACAACATTTTTTCGCGTTTGTAAACATTTTTTCGACAATTTTTTCGCGGATTTCGTGTTTTTTCGCGAAATTCCGGTCATTTTCCCGCCAGATACTCCGCGATAACAAGGTCCACCACTCTGCCGTAGCTCTTTGTACCGTCGGACTGGTCGTTTATTTTCAGGTAAACGTCGTTTATCGCCTCGGCGACCTGCCCGAAGTCATGCCTGTAACGATCCCAGAATTCGTTCTGCATCACCAGCTGCTTCCGCGCGTAATCGGGTATTCTTGCGAACACCGCCGAATATTCCTCGCCCGTAGTTTCCGGGTAGTAGGCGTTGAGCAGGTAGATCATTATGTCATACCAGCCGCAGTACGTGAGGAAATCATCGCCGCTGTCCCTGCACGCGAGATACGCTATGTAATTCGCCTCGTCCTCGCGCATGAAGCCCGTCATGTGCGACAGCTCGTGGCATACGGTATGGCCTATCTCCTCGGGAACGTTCTTTCTGTTGTAATTCGCCTCCATTGAATAGAACGTGAATATCCCGGTGATATGACCGTGACACATCAGCTCGGAAAGTATCACGGGCTTGGCCTGCGGATAGTACGAGTTCAGCGCGTCATAGCGCTCCCCGAGCTTCTCCATGGCCGCGGAGGCGCGCGCGGTGAGATCCCCGGGCACTATGATATGCCCCTCGGCGTCCAGCGTGACCCTCTCCCCTGCCGCGGTCAGATTGTCTATCGCGTATTCGAGAGTCTCAAGCACCTGCGCCTTCGTATATCTGCCGGTCGTCAGTCCCGCGATCTCCGAGAAGGGCTTTCTGCTGTAATTAATGCCCATTCCGTAGGCGTACTCGAAGAGCAGCAGCCCGAGCACCAGCGTCACGGTCGCCGCCGAGGACAGCAAAAGCCGCAGTCTGCCTCCCTTACGGCGTATCAGGTTCACTATGAGATAGATGATCCCCGCGAGCAGCAGCAGCACTCCGCATACCACCATTATCTCCGCCAGCGAGAACGGGAATATCCCGCTTATCCGGGCGAACACGTTCACGACGGCGGGATAGACATTAAAGCCGTACAGGTCGGCAAAGCCCTCCGCGAACCGCGCCGCCGCGAGTCCCGCAGCTCCCAGCACAAGCCCCGCTCCTCCGACTGCGAACCTCACGACGGGGAACCGCTGTCCGCTCTTGTCTTTTTTCTTCATTTTATGCCTGCTTTCGATCGTTATAGCTCTATTATAGCATTTCCCGGCTGCAATTTCAATATCCCCGGACGCTTTCCGAATTTTTCCATGAAATATCCCGCCCGCGGAAGCCGCAGACGGGATACAAGTCATACTATTATTACCGGAGACGTACCGACGGTAACACCGCTCGCGGTTATGCCGCCGTCGTCGTTGCCCCATTGAAAGCTCCCGATATCCCAACCCGTAGAGTTGTTGAACGGGGGCATTTCCGTCACCTCGGTATTCTGTTCGTCCGTGAAATACAGAGCATAGCACATACCGCCGACCAGACGGCACTTGCAGTAGCCCGTCTGAACATCGCGGAAAGCGTTCGCGAGATACGAAGCAAATCTTTCCTCCGCGACTTCGACACGAGGCGCTGTATTCATATCACAGGTGCCGGTGCCTGTCCAATGGGTATCATACTGACTTAGGAACACGGTGATGTCTGATGTATTGACTGTCCAGTTCCCGTTGTCAACTATGATCTCGACATCGCATATCGAATTGCGGGTACGGAACATTCCATAACCCTCGGTTCCAGCCTGGGTCATAAAATATGTCACATTATCGCGCATCTTACCCGCCGTCGAATTTATATTCGCCACATGAGCGCGAGCAACATATCCGATCATTGTCGGTATCAGTATAGCCGCCAAAGCCGCTATTATTGCGATAACGACGATGACCTCAACGAGCGTGAAGCCCTTTTTGCTTTTCAGCTTTTTCATTTTCTTTAACACCGCGCAATTCAGCGATCAATAAAGTATATCGATCACTTTATATGATCTTGCGCCGGGAGCGCACAGTGCTGACGGGTAAGCACAGCAGTAATTACCGTTGTCAAGTATGCATTCATCGAAGAACTTCATACCTGCTGTAAAGTCATAATCCTCGAACCAATACGCCGCGACGACTCTGTACTTTTTGTCGCATACCGCAACGAGAATTCCGGTCATATCCCTTGTCACATCGCTCACGAGATAATTGACCATCATTTCCTTCATTTTCTTGTCGACGATGTTTGTCGGCTCCGCTTCCAGATACCTGTCGCTTATAACAGTCGGCGCGATCATATATGACGGCGTCGGATCTGTCGGTGAAGCCATATAGGAATCGACCGTGAATTTTCCTACCTGCGGACGGGTATCCGGCGGTGTAGCGTCCGGATCTATCTGAGGTATCTTGCCGTATTTGTCAAAAACGGCAAAATAGCAGGTGTAGTTGTCCGCAATAAGTCCGTCCTGTATCGCCCTGCAGTCCGTCAGTACCTCCTGTGCCTTATAATACATATCCTTCGCCATGCTCTTCGCAACGGCAGGCTTAGTATCATAGTAGACCATAGGTATGACCATGGCGATAAGTATCGCGATGATCGATACAACGACCACGAGCTCTACGATAGTAAAGCCTTTCTTCGCCCGCAGCCGGGCTAAATGAGAGATCATTGCAAATTCCCCCTTTTTTATTTATAAAAAAGGAGCAGCGCGGTGTTAAAGAAAAATTGATATCGGTACACCGATCTCCCGCCGCAGCGGGAAGCTCCGCTCTGCTCCTGTTCTATCGTATTTTTACGAGGCTTTCACATCACGGGACCAGTTTTTCGGTATATCCTATCGAAGGAGAGGTACCCACTATCCAGCCCTGCTGGTCTATACCCGCCTGATCCTTCCAGATCCTATAATCCGCTTCCTCGGGCCAGTTTCCGACAAACGGGCTGAAAGCCTTCATGTGGTAGCCGGAATCGGTATGTTCCCTTAAGAGTAACGGACGCTGACCCAAACGCTGGCTATCGCTGATGGGGTAAGCTGTAGAGCCGTCCTTGAACGTGAAAAGGCTCATCACGTCCGCAGGGATATCCCTGTAGTCCGTCTGATCCCATACTATGGTATAGTCGGGTAAGTAAGCCACGCCCCTGCATATACTGTCGTTAAAGAATATAGCGACCAGACCGTTATCGACATCGCCGAGCATTTCGGCAACGAGCCGGCACATAGCCAGTGAATGGTTCGGATCATAGACCGAGGTATCCGTCGGCAGCAGTCTCGCCTTGTTCTGATACCACCAGTTCGTATGATCGTAGAAGGTCATCTTTCCGTTGGTATCTGCCGGATAGCCGCTGCTCTCGTTGACTTTACACTCTGTCTTTACCATCCAGCGATGGTTGCTGCACATAAATATCATCTGAGCATTCAGATGCTTGCCGCGCTTCATGCCCTTGCCCTGGAGATTAAGTTCAAGCAGGAAGCCGGTAACAGCCTTTCTAATCTGGGCTGCCGAGGCGTTAGCCGTCATAATTTTGGCATCGGTAAAATAATGCGTTACCGAGGGGAGCATAAAGCTCGCGAGAATAGATATGATCGCGATAACTACGGTCATTTCTATCAGAGTAACACCTTTCTTACGTTTTAATCTCTGCAAATACCGTATCATAAGCGGCACCTCTTTCTTTTTTCGGGGGCGTTATCCAACGCCGTCGACGATGACATTTAACACCGAAATGGGTCATTTTG
>JAIKZF010000075.1 GCA_024682455.1 Ruminiclostridium sp.
TACCCCCGCTGCAAGGCGAAGCGGTTCGCCTTTACGGAAAGAGGGAGGGGGTGGAGGAGGGAGGGGGTCCGGGGGAGGGAGGGAGAGGGGAGGGAGGGAGCGCCTTTCCTACGGCAGGATGCCGTAATCAGTTGCCCAAAACGCCGCAAGGACGCGGCGATCAAAGGCAACTGGATTGGAACAGGGGCTTCCTCCCTCCCCTCTCCCTTCTTCCCCCGGAAAGGGGTTTTCTTCCTCACACTCTTCCTCTCCCCCGCGATTTCTTTCAAAAAAGGCTTGCATTTTTTGTTAAAATATGATATAATGTAGTATACTATTTATAAATATAAGGGAATTTCGGAAAATGGACGAAAACACAAAAGTAACCGATCACGAATACGGCGCGGAAGACATACAGATCCTTGAAGGTCTTGAAGCTGTAAGAAAGCGCCCGGGAATGTACATCGGCTCGACGGGACCGAGCGGACTGCACCACCTTGTCTACGAAATAGTGGACAACGCGATAGACGAGGCTCTGGCGGGATACTGCACGCAGATAGACGTGAAGATACTGCCGGGCGACATCATCGAGGTGTCCGACAACGGGCGCGGCATACCTACGGGTATACACCCCAAAGAAGGCATCTCCGCAGCCACCGTCGTATACACCATACTCCACGCGGGCGGCAAGTTCGGCGGAGGCGGCTACAAGGTCTCCGGAGGCCTGCACGGCGTGGGAGCCTCGGTCGTGAACGCTCTGTCCGAATGGCTGGAGCTGGAGGTCTGCGACGGCAAGGAAGTGCACTGGCAGCGTTTTGAGCGCGGTCACTACGACGAGCAGATGAAAGTTACCGGAAAGACCGACAAGACAGGCACAAAGGTGCGCTTCAAGCCCGACGGCACCATCTTCCACGACACCGTGTTCAACTATGAGACCCTGCTGGACAGAATGAGAGAACAGGCTTTCCTTAACGGCGGGCTGCTCATCAACCTCACCGACCTGCGCGACGCGGACAACGTCCAGGGCGAGTCCCTGCGCTATGAGGGAGGCATAATCAGCTATGTGGAATGGCTCCAGAAGATGCGCGGCGCCGAGGTGCTCCACCCCGACGTGATCTACCTGTCCGGGCTCGTGGACGACATCACGGTAGAGGCGGCATTCCAGTACAATACCGACTTCAACAGCGAGGCATTCCGCTCATTCGCCAACAATATCCACACCATAGACGGCGGCACGCATGAAACGGGCTTCAAGAACGCGCTGAACAAGGTCGTCAACGACTTCGTCAAGGCGTATCAGGAGCAGCAGGCCGCTCAGAAAAAGCCCAAAAAGACCACCAAGAAAAAAGACGGCGAGGACGACAAGAAAGAGTTCGTCCGTATCTCCGGCGAGGCGATACGCGAGGCTATAAACGCCGTGATCTCCGTCAAGCTGCCGGAGTGCGAGTTCGAGGGGCAGACAAAGGGCAAGCTCGGCAACACCGAGGTGCAGCCCGCAGTCTATAAGGTCATCACAGACCAGCTCACCTATTACTTCGAGGAGCACCCCGATACCGCCAATATAATCGTGCAGAAAGCGATAAACTCGCAGGCGGCGCGCGACGCAGCAAAGAAGGCAATGGAAGCCAAGCGCAAATCCGCGGCGGACGGAGCCGGACTTCCCGGCAAGCTCGCGGACTGCTACGAGAAGGATACCGCCAAGACGGAAATATACATCGTCGAGGGAGACTCGGCGGGCGGCTCGGCAAAGCAGGGCAGGAACAGCGCGTTTCAGGCTATACTGCCGCTGTGGGGCAAGATGCTCAACGTCGAGAAGGCGCGTGCCGACAAGGTGTACGGCAACGACAAGCTCTCGCCTGTGGTCAAGGCTCTCGGAACAGGCATAGGCGAGGATTTCGACATAGAAAAGCTGCGCTACGGGCGCATAGTCATAATGGCGGATGCCGATGTGGACGGCGCGCATATACGCACGCTGCTGCTGACGTTCTTCTTCCGCTTTATGAAGCCTCTGATCGAGGAGGGTCACGTGTACCTCGCACAGCCTCCGCTCTTCAAGGTGTCGCGCGGGAAACAGGTGCGCTACGCCTTCTCGGACGAGGAGCGCGACGCGTACATCAGCGAGCTTTCGGGCGAAAAGGACGCCAAGGTCGATGTACAGCGCTACAAGGGTCTCGGTGAGATGGATCCCGACCAGCTCTGGGAGACCACCATGGATCCCGAAAGGCGCACGATGATAAGAGTGAGCATGGAGGACGCGGCAAAGGCGGATATGATATTCTCGATACTCATGGGCGACAAGGTCGAGCCTCGCCGCGAGTTCATCGAAACAAACGCCCGGTTCGTTGAAAATCTCGATATTTAAGGTAAATTTATGAATTCCGAAGAAAACAACGAAAAGCAGATAGAAAAGCTGGCGCGTATGGAGCGCATATACGCCGACGAGAAAAAGCATGAGTCCGTCATCGACAGGATAAAGGACGAGGACGAGGACGTGTGCGCCACGGCAAGAAAGTTCTTCCGCTGGGCGCTGCTCATCGTGTGGGCGGCGTGCGCGGTAACGCTGGTAACGGGAGGAGACTTCTCGATATCCGCGGGAGCCATACTCATCACAGGCGGGATATACGCGGCTCTGTGCGTCACAAAATTCCTGCAGGAGAAGAAGATCGGAGATGTGGTCGTGTCGGTCATCGTTGCCGTCGCCACCATATCGCTCGGCATATTGCTTCTCGTGGGAAATACGGGTTATTGATCTATGAGCGAAAAATTACAGGAAATAATATTCGACAACAGCCCGGAGGAGATCGAAGAGGCGTACAAGGAGTTCCACAACCGGTACACCCTGCGCCGCAAGCTCATCTACACGGTGATATACCTTATCGTGGTGGTGCTCGCGGCCGATCTGGTCATAAAGAATCCGACCAATCCCGCGGGCTACATCGCCGGGGGACTCGGGCTGGGCATACTGGTGTTCAACTGGGTGAAGCCGGTGCTGATACGCAGAAAGATGATGCAGGGGCTCCGGGAGCTCGGCACCGACGAGACCTATCATATCCGCCTGTACGAGGACAGGATAGAGATCGAGACGGAGATAAGACCCGCCGACGCCGAGACCGAGATCGTCGCCGTGACCGCGCAGGGAGTGATCCCCGTCGAGGAGGGCAGCGACGCGGCAAAGGAGCTCGCGGAGCACCCCGAGCTGGTGAAGGACGACACGCAGATCGAAAAGACCGTGTACCGCCTCGCGGAGACGGAGATACTGCTGTGCGACCATAAGGAGCTGCTGCTGATGTTCGTCAACCGCTCCTATATCCACGCGATACCGAAGCGCTGTTTTTCCGGCGAAAAGGAAATACTTGACTTCAAGGCGTACTTTGAGGAAAAGGGCTTGATGTGACCCGGCACGGATATGCTCCTTCAAGAGCGGTATCCGACGGTCGGGAGGCAGAAGACCGCATAATATAAAAGCAAAGGAATAATTTTCCAATGGAACAGAACTACGTGGAGTCTATCCACCCCAACGAAAAGCTGTATGAAGTAGACGTCGTGAAGGAAGTGAGAAAATCCTTCCTCGATTACTCGATGTCGGTAATAGTGTCCAGAGCGTTGCCCGATGTGAGAGACGGACTTAAGCCCGTACACAGGCGCATAATCTATACCATGAACGACGCGGGCAACACCTCGGACAAGCCCTACCGCAAGTGCGCGTACACCGTCGGAGAAGTGCTCGGTAAGTACCACCCCCACGGCGACGCTTCCGTGTATGACGCTATGGTGCGTCTCGCGCAGGACTTCTCCCTGCGCTATCCCATGGTGGACGGCCACGGCAACTTCGGCTCCGTGGACGGCGACCCGCCTGCGGCTTACCGTTATACCGAAGCAAAGATGGCTAAAATGTCCGTCAATATGCTGACGGATATCCAGAAGGAAACGGTCGATTTCCAGTCGAACTACGATGACCGTCTGAAAGAGCCGACTGTGCTTCCCGCAAGATTCCCGAACCTGCTGGTCAACGGCTCAGAGGGTATCGCGGTCGGTATGGCGTCCCATATCCCGCCGCACAATCTTGGAGAGGTCATTGACGGTCTGGATTATCTGATCGAAAATCCGGATGCGACGCTGGAACAGCTCATGACCTTCATCAAGGGGCCGGACTTCCCGACCGGCGGCATCATCATGGGCAGAGCCGGACTCCGCGCCGCCTATGCGACCGGCCGCGGCAAGCTGACTGTCCGTTCCAAAACTGAGATCACCGAGATCAAGAACCGTCAGTGCATCATCGTC
>JAIKZF010000082.1 GCA_024682455.1 Ruminiclostridium sp.
CTCATTTGGTGTTTTAGGCATTGTAGTAGGAGCAATGATAATACATTCATATCCTTTCACGGTAAGCTGATGATACAGCGAATATCCTAAACAACCTGCCTCATAACCGCAGATAAATCTGCTGTTTTCGCCTTGCAGCTCTTTCAAGCGGTTCAGATACTTTTCAAGTTCTTTGATGTCGGGCTTGATCGTTGTTTCAGCAAAGGTTTTTTCATTTTCTATCGTGTATGCACTAATTGTGTAATTTGACGTATGGACATCCAGCCCGATATATGTTATACTACTCATGGTGACTCCTCCTTGTATGTGGTATCTCGGCTGATTTCTTTCATTTTTATTTTAGCAGAGTAATCCACGCTTTGCAAGAGGGGTCACTTCATATTATCTGATTAGTTCGTGAGCTGTGCCGAGTTTCTGAGTACTTTCTTAAGATATCTGCACCTCCGGACGTTTTCTTATTATTAGTTGGTATGAACAATATTTGACAATAATTTTGTGTAAAATACAGAATTTGGTCTTTTTTTCATTATTTTTATTTACATTGGATAAATATTGTGATATAATGAGAAATACTAAATAAAGTTCAATTTCAGGAGGGCTGAAATCAATGGTAAAGAAAAAAAGGACCTTGAAAACAAGGCTCACGCTGCTGTCGGCAATACCCGTACTCGGGGCGTGCATCATACTTGTTGTGATCTACATAGTCGTAAGCTATAACAGGTATATCGAACAGTACAATGACGAGGGACTTGCGCTGTCCGAGGCATACGCCTCCTCGATAGAGCATACGATAGAAAGCCTCTCGCAGCAGTTCGACGTTGTTGACAAGAACGCAGACATAGTTGACGAGAACATACCCATTGACGACAGAAAGGCTATGCTCAAAGATGCGGCCTCGACAAGTACGTTCAAGGATTTCGCCATTGCGTACAGCTCCGGCAAGACCTACAATGACACCGATATCTCGGAGCGTGAGTATTTCAAGCAGGCAATGAGCACCCGCGCTGCCTACGTTTCCAGCCCCGTTATCCGCAAGACGGATAACTCCATAACCATAATGATGGGCAAGTATTTCTCCGTGAACGGTCAGAACTACGTTGTTTACGGCGGACTTGACCCGGCTACCTTCTCCAACCTCATCAAGGAAGTGCATTTTGCCGAAAACGGCATCGCTTTCATAATGGATAAGGAAGGCGTGATCGTCGGCACAAGCACCTCCTCGGTAGCACAGCTCACCGACCTCGACGGAGACCATAACCTCGGTCAGTCCATTACCGACGCCGCCAAGAAGATCCTCTCCTCAAAGGAAGGCAACGTAGAGTTCACGCTGAACGGCACCGCTTACCTCGCCGGATTCGCGCAGATAAGCAGCGCCGAGGGCTGGTACATAATCACCGCAACTCCCAAGCAGCCCGTACTCCAGAGCATTTTCACCACCGCTATGATGATAGTTATCGTAGCGATACTCGCAACTCTGCTTGCGGTATTCCTCACCCAGATCCGCATAAAGAACATAGCAGGTCCTATCGCAGCGACCGCGCTCCGTATGCAGCAGATGTCCGAGGGCGACGTAACGAGCCCCGCTCAGGTATTCAGAACGAACGACGAGATCGAGACAATGTCCGAGGCTGCGGAAACGCTCGTCAATAATATGAGCGCGATAGTACACGACATGGAGAGCGTCCTCGCAAGCATCGCACAGGGCGACCTCACCGCGGACACGGCGGTCGAGTATCCCGGCGACTTCGTACAGATAGAGCGTTCGATACACAATATCCTCACCGCTCTCAACGGCATAATGACAGATGTCGATACGAGCAGCGCGGAGGTACTCACAGGCTCCAACCAGATGGCTGAGGGCTCGCAGGCTCTCGCGGACGGCACGACGAGACAGGCTTCGGCGATACAGCAGATATCCGCTACTATCGCGGAGGTGTCCACTCAGATAGCTACGACGGCTCAGAACGCGTCGCAGGCAGGCCGCCTCTCGGAGCAGACGCAGGAGAGGGTCAACTTACAGGATACCGAGATACACAGCATGGTCGAGGCTATGAACGAGATCAGCTCGACATCGAAGGAGATCGAGAAGATCATCAAGACGATCGAGGACATCGCATTCCAGACCAACATACTCGCGCTGAACGCGGCAGTAGAGGCTGCGCGCGCGGGCGACGCAGGCAAGGGCTTCGCGGTAGTTGCGGACGAGGTAAGAAACCTCGCAAACAAGTCCGCCGAGGCTGCGAACAGCACGTCGGCTCTCATCACGGCTTCGATAGAGGCTGTGGACAAGGGCTCGAAGATAGCGCTTGCTACTGCGGATTCGATGAAGGAAGTCAAGGATATGTCCGCGCAGACAGCCGAGCTTATCGTCGGCATAGCGTCGGCAAGCGCGGAGCAGACCGAGTCTATCCGCCAGATCACGACGGGCGTGGAGCAGATATCGCAGGTAATTCAGACGAACTCCGCGACTGCGGAGGAGACTGCCGCTTCTTGCGAGGAGCTTTCCGGTCAGTCGAAGCTGCTCAAGGATCAGGTCGCGAGATTCAATCTCCGGAAGTGACAAAATACCGGCACGGTACAGGGTTTTGCCTGTACCGTGTTTTTATGTATTTTTCTTTGTTTTTATTGACAGATGAAGTGAAATATGATAAAATAATTGTATATATGTATCTTGCTCCAAGGAGACATTAATGGCAAAAGGGAATCGAGAAAATGGACCGGCGGAAAAAGGCACGCGAAGCGATTATATCAGGCTCGCCTTCATAGTAGCAGGCATACTTGCCGTTGTCGGAATGAATATCATTATGATATTCAGTATGATGTTCCGTCAGACCGAGCAGGTCGGTGAGGCGCAGCTCGATAAGGTCGGCGGCGACCTTGAGAACACCCTGTCCGATGCCGAGCGCATCGCCATGAAGGTCGCCTTCGGAGCCGAAAAAATAGGCACGGACGAAGGCTCCCGCGCGGCTCTCTCGGATTATATCACGGAGAAGAAGTCTGAACAGATCTACGATACCGGCGGTCTGTGCTTCAATGTCTACGCGGCGGGAACCAACTGGCAGATAACCCCCGACTTCGACGCCCCCGACGACTTCCACCCGAAGGAAAGGCTCTGGTACATAGGCGCAGACGAGGATCCCGGCAGTATCTACATTACCGAGCCCTATATAGATGTTGTAAACGGCATAACCTGCTTTACGGCGTCGGTAATGCTTTCCGACAATGACGCTGTCGTTTCGGTGGATTTCAATCTGTCCGAGATGCAGGAGTCGATCACGAAAATGCTCCAGGGTCATGCCGACAGACAGGCTATTATAGTCACAAGGGACGGCACCATAGCGGGCTATAACGATATGACACTGGCAGGGACGAATATCTGGGACAGCCTTCCGGAATACGCCGATGTCTTTGAGCGTGTGGTCACACAGAAGGAACACACGAGCTTCCGCATGAACGTGGACGGCTCTCCGATGATAGTGTTCAGCTCAGAGACAAACAATGAATGGTATCTGATACTCTGCTTCAATACAGCCTCGCTGTACAGCGGAAGCTATCTTCAGATAATCCTCTGCGTGGTGCTTAATCTGCTGCTGGTCGTTGTGATAGTGCTGTTCTATAACCGCAGTATCCTGAACCGCGTAAAAGCGCAGAAGGCTCTTCGCGGAAGGGAAGATTTTATGTCGAACCTCTCGCGTGAGCTGCGCACGCCGCTGAACAGGCTGCTCAAGAAGTGCGATACGATCATGACCATGTCGGATGGGCATACCGCGGAGAGCGTCTCGCAGATAAAGGAGTCGGGACTGCAGCTCTCAGAGATGATGGACTCGCTGTTCACCTACTCGGCGATAGTTTCGCGCACGAAAGAGGAAGACGCCGGTCTTAACAAGCGCGACCGCATCGAGCTCCCGAAGGCGAGCCGCTTAGCCCGCAACAGCGTGATAAGCATACTTGTGGTCACCTTTATCATAAGTCAGATAATGTGCATCTATTCGACCTACAACTGGGGACAGGCACGGCTCGGCGTAGAGGCGCTGCGGTATGAGGATCAGGTCACCGAGTGGGGCGTGCAGCAGCAGAGCATACTGAGTATGTTCACCACGATGATATCCAAGCACCCCGATCATATAGCGAACTATGACGAGGCTGTGGCATGGCTTGACAGCATAGCCTGCAAATATCCCGACATATCGGTCTGCTATGTGGCGAACCCGTATCTTGAGCACCAGGTCATAATGAACAACGGCTGGGAGCCTGGACCGGGCTGGAGGGTAGAGGAGCGTCCGTGGTACAAAGACACGGAGAAGTCTCCCACAGGCTTCAATATATCGGTCCCGTATATCGACGACCAGACCGGTAACTACTGCATCACGATGTCACAGATAATCTACGGTGAGAACAACGAGTTCATCGGTATCTTTGCCATAGATTATTTCATGGATAAGCTGATAAACGTGCTCGGCGAGAGCTACACGAAAAACAGCTACGCATTTCTTGTCGACTCGGACGGAAAGATCGTGAATCACCCCGACCCGGATTATCAGATGCACGCCGACGGCACTACAATGATAGCCGACACGGTCTATAAGGATATCTATTTCGGAAACAGCGACGGGTACTTCCGCGACTATGACGGTACTGTCAGAACGGGAATGGTGCGCAAGAGCAATGATGTCGGCTTCACGATAATAGTTGTGAACGACTGGTGGAACATCTACGGCAATACGGTGCTGTTCTGCGCTTTGTTCTTTATCCTTTTCGGAGCCTGCATAGTTTCGGTCGCCATACTGATAAACAGGCTCATAAAGTGGCAGGAGCAGGCTAACAACAAGCTGCGCGAGGCAGCGGACATAGCGGTGTCGGCTGTAAAGTCGAGGTCGGAGTTCTTCGCGCAGATGAGCCACGAGATAAGAACGCCGATAAACGCGGTGCTCGGTATGAACGAGATGATAATGCGTGAGAGCACCGACAGCAGTATACTGGAATACGCATCCAATATCGGAAGGGCTGGCAGTACGCTGCTTACTCTGATAAACAGCATACTCGATTTCTCGAAGCTGGAAAGCGGCAAGCTGGAGCTGATACCCGTCAGCTATGAGGTGCTGTCTCTTCTCGACGATATAATCATAATGACCAAGGAGCGCGCGGTCAGAAAGGGTCTTGAGCTCCGGCTCGATATCGACCCCGTGCTCCCGAAGAGCCTGTTCGGCGACGATGTCCGCCTGAGGCAGGTCATCGTGAATATAATGACCAACGCGCTGAAATATACCAACGAGGGCAGCGTTTCGCTGAAAGTCAGCGGCTCCGTCACCGACGACGAGGTCTGCGAGCTGTTCGTGAGCGTGACCGATACCGGTATAGGCATAAGGGAAGAGGACATCGAAAAGCTGTTCCATTCCTTTGAGCGCCTCGACGAGGAAAAGAACCGCAATATCGAAGGCACCGGACTGGGTATCTCGATAGTAAGGCAGCTCCTCGCGATGATGGACAGCAAACTCGATGTTAAGAGCGTTTACGGAAAGGGCTCGACCTTCTCGTTCACGGTAAAGCAGAAAATAGTCGACAGGACGCCGATAGGCAGCTACGAGACGCACGTTTCCGCCGTGACGGTCCGCGAGAGCTCGAAAGACGGGGACTTTACCGCCGAGAAAGCCGATGTGCTCGTGACGGACGACAACGCCATGAATCTTATGGTCGCAAAGGGGCTCATGAAGCGCCTTAAGATAGTACCCGACCTTACGGACAGCGGCGTGGAGTGTATCGCCGCGATGAAGAAAAAGCACTATGATATCGTGTTCCTTGACCACATGATGCCGGAAATGGACGGCGTTGAGACTCTGCATAAGCTGCAGGATGAGGCTCTGATACCAAGGGACACGGTGATGATAGCTCTGACGGCAAACGCTGTCAACGGCGCCAAGGA
Organism: Ruminiclostridium sp.; assembly: GCA_024682455.1. GTDB lineage: Bacteria > Bacillota > Clostridia > Oscillospirales > Ruminococcaceae > Ruminiclostridium_E. The sequence continues at coordinate 5,921 of JAIKZF010000082.1, forward strand.
ATACTATCTCGGCGAGGGCTTCGCGGACTATCTGTCGAAGCCTATCGAGGTGAGAAAGCTGGAGTCGCTCCTGCGGAAGTACCTGCCCGCGGACAAGGTGAAAGCGAACGGCAGCGCGGAGAACGAGCCGCCCGACAGCGAGCCCGCCGGACTGACGGAGCGCCTCGCCTCACGGGGCTTCAATACCGAGGCCGGGCTTAAATACGCCGCCGGGAGCGAGGAGTTCTATACCGATCTGCTCAATACCTTCGCGGCTGAACACGACGCGAAGAGCGCCGAGCTTCGCAAGGCGTTTGAGGAGCGCGACTGGAAGCTGTATCGTACGAAGGTACACGCTCTGAAAAGCGCGGCGCGTACGATAGGCGCGGACGCGCTTGCCGATCTCGCCTTTGAGCATGAAAAGGCGGCGAAGGACGAACAGGGAGAGTTCATCACAGACGGGTTCGAAAGGCTTGAAGCCGCGTATTCCGGGGTCGTCGGAGAAATAGTTAAGGTGTGCGGAGATCCGCTGAATAAAAACTAACGGGGGAAAAAGAAATGAAGAAAATACTGATCGTTGATGATGAGCCCATGATGCTCATGATTGCGAAGCGCGTGCTTTCCGCTTCGTACGCGATAACAGCGACAGAGTCGGCCGAGGAGGCTGTCGGGCTCTACGGCAGCGAGCAGCCCGATCTGGTGCTGTCCGACCTCCTTATGCCGAAGATGTCGGGCGTGGAGATGTACGAAAAACTGAAAGAGCGCTATGGCGGCGATATACCGATAATGTATATGACTGCCGATGAGAGCGATCTGTCGGTGCTCGGCGGTGCGCCCTACATAAAGAAACCGTTCAAGCCCGCCGATCTTCTCGCAAAGGTCAATGATGTTCTCGGATAAGCGGAGGTGCTGTTATGTTGGATAAGGTCATTCAGAAGAAAACGAAGAAAGCAGATGTTGAGGAGAGCCTGAACGAGATGCAGGCACGCCTCATCGACCTCGCGAACGCAGCCAAGGCAGCGAAGATACCGGTCGTCATAACGATCGACGGCTGGGCAGCGGCAGGGAAGGGCTCGCAGATCGCGAAGCTGATAAAGTACATGGACCCGCGCTTCTACAACGTTGAGCCCATACGCCGTCCGAACGACGCGGAGCTCCGCAAGCCGTGGATGCACCGCTATTGGCAGAGGCTCCCGAAGCAGGGCGATTTTCTGATACTCGACGGAAGCTGGTACAGCGACACCGTGAAGTCCCGTATGGGCGGAGTCATCGACAAGAGCGGATATGAACAGCGCGTAAGGGATATCAATACTCTTGAGCGTCAGCTCCATGACGACGGCTACCTGATAATAAAACTGTTCCTACACATCACACAGGAGGAACAGAGAAAGCGCCTTAAGAAGCTTGACGAGAACAAGTTCACGAGCTGGCGCGTTGACGCTCACGATTTTGAGAACAATAAGCGCTATGACAAGATATTCAGGAACTTCGACAGGATACTTGAAGCGACGAATACTGCCTCCGCGCCGTGGAACATAATCCCTGCAAATGACGGCGTGACCGCGCAGTTCGAGATAATGCACATAGTTACCGAGGCGATAAAGGGCGCGTGCGAGGCTAAGGAGCAGGGTACGGAGTTCAGACTGACGCCGTCCTTCCCGCTTACGGACTATAAGCCCGAGAAATTTACTCTCGTGCGCACGAAGAAGCTCTCGAAGATAGATATGGACAAGAGCCTCACCGAGGAGGAATACCGCGCCAAGCTGAAAAAGTATCAGAAGCGCCTGTTTGAGCTCCAGAACCTGTGCTACCGCCGCAAGATACCGGTCATCGTGGCATACGAGGGCTGGGACGCTGGCGGCAAGGGCGGCAACATCAAGCGCCTTGCCTCGGCTATGGATCCCCGCGGTTATGAGGTGAAGCCCATTGCGGCTCCCGAGCCGTCGGAGCTTGCCCGCCACTATCTCTGGAGATTCTGGACGCGTCTGGAGAATGACGGACACTTTACGATATTCGACCGCACGTGGTACGGCAGGGTAATGGTCGAGCCGATAGAGGGCTTTACGCCGAAAGAGCGCGCGGATATGGCGTACAACGAGATCAACGAGTTCGAGAAGCAGCTGAGCGACTGGGGCGCGGTGATTTTCAAGTTCTGGATAAACATTGACAAGGACGAACAGTACCGCCGCTTCAAGGAGCGTGAGAACACCCCGTCGAAGCAGTGGAAGATCACCGACGAGGACTGGCGCAACCGCGAGAAGTGGGACGAGTACGAAAAGGCTGTGGACCGCATGATAAAGCTCACCTCCACCGAGACCGCCCCGTGGACAGTCATCGAGGGCAACGATAAGAAGTACGCCCGCATAAAGGCACTGAAAACTATCTGCGACCGACTTGAGAAGCACCTGAAATAAAACCCGCGTCAGCTATTTACAGACAGCTGACTTTGTGATATAATGCGAATGTAAACAAAATAACGGGAATGATGTTCTCCCGAGGGTGACCTGAACCGCTTTTACAAGCTGATGACTTCTGTTTTTACGCAGAAGTTGTCGGCTTTTTTGTTTCAAGGAGGTACAAAATGCTTTTATCATTGGCTCTCATATTTCTTGTAGGGTCGGCTGCTGCCGCGATATCAGAAAAGATAAAGCTCCCGAGGATAATCGGAATGCTCGCTGTCGGGATCGCTGCCGGCCCTTATGTCCTTGATCTGCTGGATCCGGCCATACTTGGCATATCGGCGGAGATCAGACAGACAGCGCTCATCATAATACTGATAAAAGCGGGGCTTTCGCTTAATATTGCCGATCTGAAACGGGTAGGCAGACCCGCCGTAATGCTCTCTTTCGTTCCCGCGTGCTTCGAGATAGCGGGATATGTGATATTCGCGCCTATGCTGTTCGGGCTCGGACTTGCGGAAGCCGCCGTCATGGGCGCAGTCCTGAGCGCGGTATCTCCCGCCGTCGTAGTGCCGCGTATGTGCAGGCTTATGGACGAAAAATACGGTACCCGAGAAAGCGTACCGCAGATGATACTTGCGGGAGCTTCATGCGATGACATCTTCGTAATAGTGCTGTTCTCGACGTTTGTAACAATGGCTTCGGGCGGCACCGCGAACGCGCTGGGGCTGCTCGATATACCGATATCCATAGTGCTCGGAGTGGCGATCGGCACCGCGGCGGGACTGATACTGTTCCTCCTGTTTGAGACGGCTTACAGGATGGAGCACAAGATCAGAAACAGCACCAAGGTCGTTATCCTGCTTGGCGCAGCGTTTCTGCTGATGTCGGCGGAACCTGCCGCGAAGCCGTATGTTGCCGTGTCCGGGCTGCTTGCGGTCGTGGCTATGGCGTCGGTGATAAAGTTGAAAGCCGACAAAGCAGTATCAGCGCGCCTGTCGGTCAAATTCGGCAAGCTGTGGATAGCCGCTGAGCTGATGCTTTTCGTGCTGGTCGGAGCTGCGGTGGATATCCGATATACGGCTGAAGCAGGAGCTTCCGCGCTGCTGATAATCTTTATCGCGCTTTTGTTCAGGTCTCTTGGAGTATTCCTGTGCGTTCTCGGAACAAAGCTCAGTGCGAGGGAGCGGCTTTTCTGCGTGATCTCATATCTTCCGAAGGCGACCGTACAGGCGGCGATAGGCTCGGTACCGCTGTCGCTGGGGCTGCCCTGCGGCAAGCTTGTGCTGTCCGTGTCGGTGCTTGCTATACTTATCACGGCTCCGCTCGGAGCGATAGGCATTGACAGCAGCTATAAAAGGCTGCTGAAAAAAGAGGAGCAGGTCTCCGTATAATGAAGAAAAGCAGGCGTTTAAGCCTGCTTTTCTTCTGAGGTTTGGATATGCTAAACTTTAGAGTGGTTATCGGGTTTAGTGGTTGATCTTGAAGCGTGCGACCTGATCCTTCAGTAGCTTGGACTGACCGGAGAGCTCCTCGCAGGAAGCTGCCGTCTCCTCCGCGGTCGCGGAGTTTGTCTGTATTACCTGCGAGATCTGCTCTACGCCGGTAGTGATCTGACGGATAGATTCGGTCTGTTCCGCGCTTGCGGAGGCGATCTGTGTGATGAGCTCCGCGGTCTGCGAGGACATATCCTTGACTTCCTTCATAGACTCGGCTGTTTCGAGGGCTATCTTGGAGCCCTTGTCAACTGCCTCGATGGAAGCTGTGATGAGCGAAGATGTGCTCTGAGCAGCCTCAGCGGACTTGCTGGCGAGGTTGCGTACCTCATCGGCGACAACTGCGAAGCCCTTGCCCGCGTCACCCGCACGAGCAGCCTCAACAGCGGCATTCAGCGCGAGTATATTGGTCTGGAACGCGATATCGTCGATAGTTTTGATGATCTTCTCGATCTCCTTGGAGGTCTCGCTGATCTCGTTCATGGCGTTGACCATGTTCTGTATCTCTGTATCCTGCAGATTGACCTTATCCTGGGTCTGTCTGGAGAGGTCGCCTGCCTGTGCGGCGTTCTGGGCGGTGTTGGAGATCTGAGTGGATACCTCCGCGATAGTAGCGGAGATCTGCTCGATCGCCGACGCCTGTCTTGTAGTGCCGTCTGCCAGGGACTGAGAGCCTTCGGCCATCTGGTTGGAGCCTGTGAGGACCTCATCGGACGAGGTATTCATATTGCTGAGTGTAACGCCGAGATCGTCCTCGATCTTTAGGATGTTCTTCTCGATATCCTCGAACACGCCGGGATAGGTCACATCGGGTGTTACGGTGAAATCGCCGTCAGCCATGGCAGCGAGTATACGGGAGGAATCGCCTACGACGTCGTTCATGCCGTTCTTCGCGCTGCGGAGGACTTCTACGAATTTGCCGACCTCGTCGTCATGGAACTTGTATGTAACGTTAGTGGTGTCGAGCTGACCCGCAAGCATTTCGTTAGCGTACTCTTCCGCGTATTTGAGAGGCGTTGTGACTCTGCTCTGGCAGAAGATGAACAGGAATATCGCGATAGCAGCAGCGCCGACGATACCAATGATTACTGCGACCATTGTAACGGAAGCGAACTCGCTTTTTGCTTCTCTTGCATCATAGCCTGCAAAATAAGCACCGACCGTATTGTTCTGGTAATCGAGCATGGGGGAATAAAAAACGTAGTAATCCTTGTTGTTGATTACCGCTGTACCGGAGAAGTCCTGCTTATCGTCAAGCACCTTCTTCTTTATGTTATCGCCCATGGGGGTGCCGATAAGATTTGAACCGAGCGTAGTGCCGAAGCGCAGGTTCCCGTTGAACACCGTCACATCGCAGCCGCTGGACTTCTTGCAGTTGTCGAGGTAAGACTGCGAGCTCATGAGGAAGCCTACTATGTAGGCGTAGGATTGGCCGTTTATGGTCTTGGGGGATGCGCTTACCAGCGCGAGACGCTCGCCGCTCTTTACTATACCGTTTATGGACTGGCCTCTTGCAACGGAGGCAAAATCGAACTGATCCAGAGCGAATTTTTCGGACTTGAAGATGATCTTTCCTTCCGAATCGGTAACTCCGCCGAACAGCTCGGTATGAGAGCCGAGGTTTGCGTTGTAGAGAGTGCTCATTGTCGCGCTGTCATTCTTCTCGACAGCTTCGTTGAATTTGTCCTCTTCGGAGAATATCTTCTCGTAGAGCTCAAGGGTCTCAAGCTCGTTCTCGACTGCGCCCTTAAGAGCGGCCTCGCCGACTTTGGCCTTATCCTTCAGAAGGTTATCGTTATAACCCGAAAAAGATAGGATAGTGACGGTGAGCATGATAGCTATAACCGCCGCTATCGCCGCGACCGTGATGACCACGATCTGTAAACCGAGTTTTTTGAACATTATGTACCTCCGTTGATCTGTCCGCGCCTGAGATGAATTCAAGTGTCTGACAGAGTCTTTTAGTATTGTGCATACAGCGCAGATTGTGGAACAAACGTACGATATATGGCGCTGAACGGGATTGAGACGCTTGTTCATACCGGGCGATACCCGACTGCAATTTTGATTATAGCACAAGAAATCCCTTTAGTCAACGGCGCTGCATAATTTTGTACATTATGAGAAAAATTAACAAAATATGCGAAATATTGATTTATTTTGAATTTATTCCAACGATACGTGACCGGGTTTTCATGCCTCAAACCGCTTAACCACGCCGTTTGTCCGCCTTTTGGGCATTTCGACGGCTCTGTGTCGGGAAAACGATGTTTTTAGCGAAAAATGCGCGTCGATCATCGAATGACCGGTATAAAATTATCGTTTCCGGAGAAAAATAACCCCGTACAGACAGGAAATGACATAAAAGCGAAAAACTGAAAGGAAGAATGAAGATATGAACGGTTATATAAAAATAGCGGTGCTGGTGGCGGCTGTGATACTTGCGGCCGCGGTATACGGAGCATTTAACGGCGGAAGCGAGGAAAACCTGCCCGTATATTCTCAGGCAGGCTCGTCCGGGGTAGAGGTCGAGGAGATACAGCGCGTACTTAAGGAGCGCGGGCTGTTCAACGGCGAGATAACGGGCTACTACGGCGTACAGACGCAGGAGGCTGTCACGAAGTTCCAGCGTCAGCAGGGGCTCAGTCAGACCGGAATAGCCGACAAGGCTACACTGAAGCGTCTGGGTATTACGATAGGCTCTGTTCCGGCGGCGACCGATGCTAATGTGTGGCTGCTCGCCCGCATGATAAGCGCCGAAGGAAGGGGAGAGCCTTATGTCGGTCAGGTGGCGATAGGAGCGGTAATCTGCAACCGTATCGAGCATCCGTCGTTCCCGGATACGCTTGCGGGGGTCATCTACCAGAACGGGGCTTTCTCGGCGCTCTCGGACGGTCAGTTCAATGAGCCCGTTGCGGACAGCGCCCTGTCGGCAGCCCGCGACGCCCTTGCCGGCTGGGATCCTACCGGCGGCGCTGTATACTATTATAATCCCCGCAAGACCTCGAACAGATTCATCTATTCGCGTCCCGTACTCACGGTAATAGGCGACCACAGATTTTGTTCCTAAAATTTTTTTCGTAAATGTATTGAAGTTTTGTGAAAAATACTGTATAATAATAAAGACGGGAAAATTTTCCCGTACAAAATATGGAAAGGATTTATAATTATGCAGTATGAGATCAAAGGCACTCCGCTTCCCGTCGTAGTTATGACACTTGAGGCAGGAGAAAAGATCAAAACCGACCAGGGCGCTATGAGCTGGATGTCCCCCAATATGGAAATGTCCACCAACGCGGGCGGCAGCATCGGAAAGGCTTTCGGAAGAATGTTCTCCGGAGAGTCTATGTTCCAGAACGTTTATACCTGTCAGGGAGGTCCCGGACTTTTCGCGGCGGCTTCGAGCTTCCCGGGCGAGATAATCCCTGTTCAGATCAGCGCCACCAATACCATAGTAGCACAGAAATCCGCGTTTCTTGCGAGCGAAGAGGGCGTTGAGATGTCCGTACACTTCCAGAAGAAGGCAGGCGCAGGCTTCTTCGGCGGCGAGGGCTTCATTCTCCAGAAATTCACCGGCAACGGCATGGTATTCCTTGAGATAGACGGAAGCGTTGTTGAGTACGACCTTGCGGCAGGTCAGAAAATGGTCATAGATACCGGAAGTCTCGCTGCTATGGACGCTAACGTTCAGGTTTCGATAGAGACTGTCAAGGGTCTCGGAAACAAGCTGTTCGGCGGTGAGGGCTTCTTCAATACCATTCTTACCGGCCCCGGCAAGATCTGGCTCCAGACTATGCCGAGAAACGTAGTGGCAGGCGCTCTTGCTCCGTTCATCTCGACAGGCAATAGCTGATAAATGTGACTGACCGTGGGACCGTTGTTCCACGGTCTTTTTTTGCAGCAGATATGCCGGGCTTTTATTATAGGGAACCTCTAAAAACCCAATTTGAGAGAAAAGGAGCTATCCACGCCGTCTACTGCGTCAAACCTCCTAACCGGGCGCCAGCCCGGCTTCGTCGGCTTTCCTTGTATCCGACGCGGCTATCTCATTTTCTCTTTTCAAAG
>JAIKZF010000096.1 GCA_024682455.1 Ruminiclostridium sp.
TGATAATAATGATAGTGACGGGCTTTATCTGCAGCGCCTGCGACTCTGTTTTCCCGCTGTTCAACAGATATGCCCTTGATCATTTTGCGGCGGAGCGCACGCTCGATACTCTCGGTATTTTTATAGCGCTGTATATAGCCGTCCTTGCGGTGCAGGTAGCAGGCAATTATATCTCCGCGGCTATCTGCGGCAGAATAGAGGTCAGCGTGAACCGTGACCTCCGCGACTCTTCATTCCGGCATATACAGAAGCTCTCGCTTTCATATTTCAACAGCAACAGCATCGGCGCCATACATTCAAGGGTAATGAGCGACACATCAAAGATAGGCGAAACCGTCTCATGGAAGCTTATGGATATAGTCTGGTGCGGCTCGTATCTGATAAGCATACTTATCAGCATGGCAATAATATCTCCGGAGCTTTTTGCCGCGATACTCGTGCTTATCCTGTGCGCCGCGCTGTTCACGGCGTTTTTCCAGCGCAGGCTGATAAAGGTCAACAGACTTATCAGACAGCAGAATTCCGTGATAACCGGCGATTTCAACCAGACCGTCACCGGAATAAAAGCCGTGAAATCCATGTCTGTCGAAGCCCGTATGGAAAAAGAGCTGTTCTCCGATACAGAGAAAATGCGCAGACATTCCGTAAGAGCCGGACATATTTCGGCGTTCTTCTCTGCGGCGGTCGGCATGGTGAGCGCCCTCGCGCTTTCTGTTATCCTGTACCGCGGCGGTGCGCTGACGATCGAAGGAGTAATGCTTATAGGCACGCTTTCGGTGTTCATGTCGTACGCGCTGGGAATGATCGAGCCGATACAGCATATCGTCATGACGCTCTCGGAGTTTGCCGCGATACAGGCAAGTCTTGAACGATACAACGAGCTTATGAGCACTTCGTCTGACGTCAGCGACACAGAAGCCGTATTTGAAAAATACGGTGACGAGTTTGAACCTAAAACCGAAAACTGGGAAGCCGTAAACGGCGACATCGAGTTCGACCACGTTTCGTTCACCTACCCGGACGGAGATTTTCCGGTGCTCACCGATTTCTCGCTGAAAGTTCCGAAGGGCAGCATGGTCGCACTGGTCGGCGAGACAGGTGCCGGGAAATCCACGCTCGTAAATCTCGTATGCCGCTTCTATGAGCCTACCTCTGGCAGAGTGCTCATTGACGGAAGGGATATACGCGAAAGATCGGTCAAGTGGCTGCACAGTCATCTGGGCTACGTTTTGCAGACGCCGCACCTGTTTTCCGGAACAGTCCGCGATAATCTGCGCTACGCGAAGCCCGATGCCACAGACGAGGAGATACGCGGCGCGCTCGCGGCCGTATCGGCTCTGGATATAGCCGAACAGCTCGAAAACGGCCTTGACAGCAGGGTCGGCGAAGGCGGCTGTACGCTTTCCACGGGTCAGAAGCAGCTCATATCCTTTGCGAGAGCCGTGCTTGCCGACCCCGATATCCTTATACTCGACGAAGCGACTTCATCTGTCGATACGATAACCGAAAAGAAGATACAGTCGGCTATAAAGAAGCTTACCGGCGGCCGTACGTCGTTCGTTATAGCGCACCGGCTCTCCACGATCGCGGACGCGGACATCATCATAGCTGTAAAGGACGGCATGATCGCGGAACAAGGAACCCACGCGGAGCTGCTGAACAAAAAGGGCGTTTATTACGAGCTGTACACAAGACAGCATGAAGATATAGACAGAGTGGTCACCGACAGAATATGATACGACAGACGTATAGAAAATAAACTGAAAGGTATGTTTATGAAAATTGATCTGAACGAAAACTGGACAATGAAATACAAGGACAGCGTGTATACCTGCGCCGTTCCTTGTTCGCTGTACAAGGTCCTGCTTGATAACAAAGAGATACCCGACCCGTATTACCGCGAGAACGAGTATATTTCCACCGACCTCTGCCGTGAGGACGTGACATTCAGGTGCATATTTGACGCGAGCCCTGAGGTGCTTTCCGCGGATATGCAGCTTATCGTATTCCACGGCATAGACACGCTTGCGGAAGTCCGGGTCAATGGCGAACACGTTCTTGACACCGACAATATGCACCGCATATGGGAACTCGATGTGACCGGAAAGCTGCGTGAATACAACACTCTCGAAGTGCGCATCAAATCGCCGATAAACTACATCGAGGAAGAGGACAGAAAGCGTCATATATGGGGTACCGCCGACTGCATGACGGGATTTATGCACCTGCGGAAAGCGCATTATATGTTCGGCTGGGACTGGGGCCCGAAACTCCCGGATATGGGTATCTGGCGCGGCGTTGAGCTTCGCGCATACAACATCGCGAGAATAGAAAACATTTACTGCGAAGTGAAAAACGAGCTTCCCGCAGAAGCTGCCGACCTGAAAATTACCGCGCTTATCGACAGCAAAAACGATACGGATACTTATTTTGAATGCGAAATAAGCGCTCCCGAAGGCACTACGGTGTTTGACGGGCGGCTCCCCGATGACGGCATCATCCAGATTTCCGAGCCGCAGCTCTGGTGGGTGCGCGGTCTCGGTGAACAGCCGTTATACACTGTCACGCTGAAACTTATCGGCGGGCAGAGCGCCGTTCTCGATACCTGCACCAGACGCATAGGTCTGCACACTCTAATTATCTCAAAGGACAGGGACGAATGGGGCGAGGAATTCTGCTTCAAGTGCAACGGCGTGAAGGTGTTCGCAATGGGCGCGAACTATATCCCCGAAGATCAGATCGTCACCCGTATGACAAAAGAAAAAACCGCCCGTCTGCTCGAAGACTGCGCGGCGGCTAACTTCAACTTTATCCGCGTGTGGGGCGGCGGCATATATCCGGACGACTGGTTCTACGACAAATGCGACGAGCTCGGACTCATCGTGTGGCAGGACTTCATGTTCGCCTGCTCGGCTTACCGGCTGACAGAGAAGTTCCGGAAAACCGTCGAAGCAGAGATTGCCGACAACATCATACGTCTACGGCATCATCCCTCCCTCGGACTGTGGTGCGGCAACAACGAGATCGAAAGCGCGTGGCTCTACTGGGGTCTGCCCGAAGATCCGGAATGCAGGCGCGACTATCTTACGCTGTTTGAGGAAATTATCCCGAAGCTCGTATATAAATACGACCCGCAGCGTGCGGGCTTCTATCACCCGTCTTCCCCGTCGTCCGGCGGCGGGTTTAAAGAGCCGTGCTCCAACGCGGCGGGCGATATGCACTACTGGGACGTGTGGCACGGCTTCAAGCCGCTCGAGGATTTCCGCAGGTATTATTACCGCTTCTGCTCGGAGTACGGCTTTGAGAGCATACCCGATATAAAGACCGTCCGCACATTTGCGGAGGCCGGTGATCTCGATCTCTGCGGAACGGTGATGCAGGCGCACCAGAAGTGCTCTCTCGGCAACGAAAAGCTGATGTTCTACCTTGCGCAGATGTGCAACTACCCCTACGATTTCGAGAGGCTGATATACTGCACACAGCTCGTGCAGGCGGACTGCATACGCTCGAATGTCGAGCACATGAGACGCGCGAGAGGCCGCTGCATGGGCTCGGCTTACTGGCAGGTAAACGACACGAACTCGGTCATCTCGTGGTCGGGCATCGACTATTACGGGCGCTGGAAAGCCCTGCACTACGCGGCAAAACGCTTCTACGCGCCGATACTTCTGAGCTGCGACGACAGCGACCCGGAACACCCTGTTCTGTATGTCACCAACGATACCCCGAACGCCGAAAAGCTCACGGTATCCTGCCGTGTCAGAAACAACAAAGCCGTGATACTCGGCGAGTTCACGGCTGAGATATATTCGTCTGAAATGTCGGCGGCTCCCGCGCTTGCGCCCGATCTGTCCGGATATTTTACCGATACAAACGACAGGCGCACAAAGTACATCGAGTACACGCTCGAAAGCAGCGGCAAAGTCATAAGCCGCGGTACCACACTGTTCGTGCGCCCGAAGGAGTTTGACTTCCTGCCGGCGGAGGTGAACGCCGATATCGAGGACAGCGGTGACAGCTTCACAATAACGCTGACAGCGGACTGCTTTGCCAAAAGCGTATGCGTATCGTTCAGAAGTCTTGACTGCGTACTATCGGACAACTGGTTCGACATACACGGAAATGAGCCTGCTGCGATAACGCTGCCGAAGCAGGACGGACTGACCGCCGATATGCTCCGCGAACAGCTCGGAATACGGAACTACTGATCTGTGATCCCGTTATCATTTTCCGCTGTCGTTATATCCGACAGTGTCAAGTATCGTGTCGAGCAGCTTCATGTTCTTTATTGAGAACTCTTCGGTGACAAGCGGCACTGCCCTGCCCCGTATGCTTGCGTTCATGTTCTCGGCTTCGAGGGTGTAATTCGATACGGAAGTTACGGTCTCGGTGCGGATATCGCGCTCCCAGCCCTGCTTCTTTATCGTCACGCTGAAGGAGAGCTCTCCGCCCGCGTTGTATTCAACATCGGAGCGGATATGACCCTTTGAGCCGTGAACGAACAGCCTGTCATATCTGTCGCAGGTGTCTGTACCGAGTATCATTCCCGTGTTGAACGAGGCTCTCGCGCCGTTCTCAAAGCCTATGAGCACTCCGGCAAGATAGTCCACGCCGGTGCTGTCGAGCTCCGCGTCCGCCTTGACGTACTTTATCGGCGAGTCGATAAGCGACAGTATCATCGAGGTGCAGTAGCAGCCGACATCATAGATAGCGCCGCCGC
>JAIKZF010000009.1 GCA_024682455.1 Ruminiclostridium sp.
CGGATATAGTCCTCATGCATTTCGTCGACATTCGCGCAGAAGCGCCCGTAGTACGAAGCCTGCCGCTTGTCGATATAGCTCTCGTAGGGTCCAAAGCCGAGATACTCCACATTCCCGAAGCTCCCCGGCAGGAACAGCCTCATTCCGAAGCGCGGGAGCATTTCGACCTTGTTCGAAAACTCCGCCTCGCACGATATATCGAGCGTACCGTCCCCGGATATCCTGTATTCGGCTTCGAGCCGGGCAAAGGGCTTGTCGATGCTCCACCCGAAGGACTGCTTCGCGCGGATAACGGTACAGCCGTCCTCCCCGGCGATGCTCGTTTCATAGACCTTCACGATATAGTCGTTAAGGTGCTGACCGTACCAGTCGCCGCGCATTGTGTCATTGTCTACCGGAGCGCGGAAGAAATTGAAGCTCAGCGGCTTTCCGATGATATTCTCACCGTTCACGGCTATCCTGTCAAATTCAGCTGTGCGTCTGTTGAAGCGGTACTCCGTGTTTCCTGCGGTGACGATGTATATGAGCGGAGCCTCTGCGACCGCGGGAGCTTGCGCGGATACGGGCAAGGGAGCCTTATCCGCGGTAAAGAGCTTTATCTGATCGAAGCACACCTCATCGCCGTCCGCAAACGCACCGTAGCCGTTCGCAGCCCTGAATACAAAGCGTATATAAGCGTCGCAGTCAAATGTGCCTGCCGCTTCGGGAACGCTTATCTCCGCCGTTCCCATTGGCGGCACCGAGAAGCCGAAGGAGCCCCGCGCATGCACATCTCCGCCGCAGGTGATCTCCCAGTATCCTGACAGGTATCCGCCAGCGTCGATGAAACGCAGCAGACTGCTTATGATAAAGTTTTCGGGCTCGCTTCCCGCAGTTACGCGCACAGGACGGTAGACCTGCTTGACTTCGAGCAGACCGGTGTGCGGAGTCCTGTCAGGATAACAGAGAGCGTCCATGCAGAAGTTCCCGTCGTTGTGCCGCTCGCCGCTGTCGCCTCCGTAGCCGTACTCCGGCTTTCCGTCCGCGGTGCGGCCGAGGATAACGGCGTGATCCGCCCATTCCCAGACAAGGCCTCCAATAAGACGGTCGCTCTCCATGAACACGTTATGGTAGTCCTCAAGGTCGCCGGGACCGTTGCCCATGGCATGGCAGTATTCGCACAGCACATATGGCCGGTTCTCGTCATCTCTTTCGAGATATTTGTGTATCTCGTCAGTCGACGGGTACATCTTCGACACCATATCGAGCACGTCGTCCGAGGTGTCGTCGAGCCTGTGGGTGCTCTCATAGTGCACGGGACGTGTGCTGTCGAGCTGCTTTACGAGCTTCGCGCCCTCACGGAGATTTTCGCCCCAGCCGCTCTCGTTGCCCAGCGACCAGAATATCACACAGGGGCGGTTCACGTCGCGGGTCACGAGCAGACATTCGCGGTCAAGTATCGCTGTCCTGAACTGCGGATCCCTCGCTATCAGGGCTATACCGTTGTAGCAGCCCGGGTCGTCCCACGTCTTGCCTGTATTGTATACATTCACACAGCCGTGAGATTCAAGATCAGCCTCGTCGATGACATACAGCCCCAGCTCGTCGCACAGGGCGTAGAATTCCGGAGCGTTGGGATAGTGCGAGGTTCGCACGGCGTTGATGTTGTGCCGCTTCATCAGAGTGAGGTCACGGCGCATTCTCTCCTTATCGGCGTAATAGCCTATGTCCGGATAGCTGTCGTGACGGTTCACACCGAAGAGCTTTATGTGCCGTCCGTTGAGCTTCAGAACACCGTCCTCGATGCAGACCCTGCGAAAACCGACGCGCTCGCCGATGATCTCTGAGTCTGTCTCGATCTCCAGGCTGTACAGATACGGGGTCTCCGCTGTCCATGGCTTCACGTCGCCGATAGTGCGCTCGAAGGTGCCTCCGTCGCCCACTTCTCCGGAGCATATCAGAGTGTCGCCGTCCCGGAGGCGCAGCTTCGCGTCCGAGCCCTGCACCGTGACACGGAGCACGCCGAATTTCAGCGTGCTGTCGGGCTCCGCGGTAATGCGGTAGTTTTCAAGGCGCTTTTCCGGGCGCGACAGAACATACACGTCACGGAATATACCCGAGAGCCTGAATTTGTCCTGATCCTCAAGATATGTTCCGTCGCACCATTTGAGCACGGCGGCGGTGATGAAATTCTCACCTTCGCTCAGCATATCCGTGATGTCAAATTCCGACGTGTGGTGCGAGACCTGCGAATAACCGGCGAACTTCCCGTTTATATACAGGTAGAAGCAGCTGTCAACGCCCTCGAAGCAGAGTATCCTGCGCAGACCGTCGGGTCTGAAATCATAGCTCCTGCGGTACACACCCACGGGGATATCGTCCGGAACATAGGGCGGGTCGAAGGGTATGGGATAGCACACATTGGTGTACTGCGGCTTGTCATAGCCGTGGAGCTGCCAGTTTGACGGCACGGGGATATGCTTCCTTGCTTCCTCTTTCGTAAAGTCATCGGGAAGCTCCGCAATACACGGATAATACGTAAATTCCCATTCGCCGTTCAGAAGCTCAAAACGCCGCGAGGTCTCACGTTCAGCGAAAGCGTCCTGCTCCTTTGCGAACGGAATGAAATAGCAGTGATCGGGCAGAGTGCCGATATGCAGCTTTTCTGGGTCCTCGTGGAACGTCATGAAGCTCTTCGGCGAGCCCTCCGCCGAGATAAGATATATATCCATTTGCGTCTCCTTTTTTATGAGTTTTTCAGCTTTTCTCTGTATTCGTCGAGTATCGTTTCTATCGGATAGTAGTAGGATTCGCGGAGCTGCGTGAACGAAGCGTCGCCGTAAAGCGGGCCGTCAAGAAGCGATTCGTCGCCTCCCTGGAACATGGCGGAAAGATCTGCGTTGAAGCCGTTCACATTATCGAACAGCATTACGAACTTTCCGTTCGCGGGAGTTATCATATCCTGGAGCAGATCGTACTGCTCCTCGCTGTAATAGGCGTTGAACTTCACCTTGCGCGCCGCTCCGCAGTTCGGGCAGACTGTGAGCTCCTCGGTGTT
Organism: Ruminiclostridium sp.; assembly: GCA_024682455.1. Classification (GTDB taxonomy): domain Bacteria; phylum Bacillota; class Clostridia; order Oscillospirales; family Ruminococcaceae; genus Ruminiclostridium_E. The sequence continues at coordinate 3,038 of JAIKZF010000009.1, forward strand.
GTTTTCCACGTAGCTGTATTTGCACTCGGGGCATTTGCCGTAATATTTGGTGCTTGAGTCGGTCTGCTCGGACTTTTCCTTGGCGACATTGTCGGGGTCAATCTTCTCCTCGCGGTTGAGCGTTATCCAGTCCACCGCTCCCTTTATGTTCTTGGCTCCCGAGGGTATCATATAGCCGAAGGAATCATAGGCGATGTAGTAATTGTCGGCGTTGGGGTCACGCGGGAACGGCACGAAAGCCATATCATACTCGATGTTCTTTCGGAACAGCGACTCGCACGCCGCGCTGTACGACCATACAGGCTCCATTCCGAGGAAGAGGATATTGCCGTCCACAAAAGCCTCGCCCGGGTCGATGTAGCCGTCTCCGGTAAGTCCCTGACGGCAGAGATCTTCGAGGTATTCCATGCAGCGTACGATCTTCTCAGAGTTCAGGTTGTTGATTATCTCGGTGTTCTGCACGTCGATTATCTTCGTACCGGTTGTCGCGATGAAGCTCATTGCTCCTACACCTGTATAGCCTATGTGGTCGGGAGAGATATCGCACCATTGACGGAGCAGGTCACGGAAGATATCCCATGTCCACTCGCCGCTCTTATACAGCTCCATAGGGTCGCTGAGACCGTATTCCTCCAGGACGAGCCTGTTGTAGTTTATGGCGAAGTTTGAGGACAGCTGATACGGCACATAGTAGTGCTTGCCGTTGTACGCGAACTGCTCGGCTATGTCCTTCATGCCTGCCCAGAGCTCGCTGTCAAGGTCGATATAGCTGTCTATCGGGGTGTACATATTGCGGGATATGCCGTGAGGGAACGAAGCCCACTCGTAGCGTGTTATATCAGGAGAATCGTCCGCTGCGACGAGAGTCCCGAGCTTTTCGAAATAAGCGGTACCGCTGCCGCAGATCTCCTGCTCGATCTTGCCGCCGTGTCGGGACTCGAACAGATCGACGAGGTCGGCGGAGGCTCCGACAAGATCGTAGTAAATGAGTATCTTTATCGTGCCTGTCGGCTGATCCTTGTCTATCTCCTTGACCTCCGCCTCTGTAAATATGACGTTGGCGGCGTTTTCCGTGGTTACCTCGTTATCGGTCAGGACTGCCGCCGCGGTCGTCTGCCCCGCCCCCGTATCAGCCGCGGGAGCTCTTCCGCCGCCTCCGCAGCCGGACGCCGTTATGATCGCAGCCGCAAGAAGCGCTGCCGTCGCTTTTTTCTTGTTCATTTTCCGTTCTCCTTTCATACGATCGTTTTGTCGGTTTCATCAGCCGTGCGGTAAAGCCCGATGAACGAGATCACAGGCGCGACTCTTGAATCGGTTATCCTTACGCGCACACAGTCGGTCTTTGCGCCTCCGAGAGGCACTATGCGCTTATAGCCGACAGTCGTACCGCGGTATACCTCGCGGAAACAGCCGTTCTCCGAGATATCGACCGCAAAGCTCTCTATGCGCTGACTTTTCGTGATATTCTCCTTTATCACGAGATATCCCAGCTTTTCGGAAGCGGGAAGCATTATCTGTATGTCGGCATTGCTTGAAGTCGGGATATAGTTGCCGTCATAGCTGTCCGCGACAACATTCTCTATCCCGAAGCCCGGCTTTTCGCTCTCACATAAGAGCCGCGCCCCGGGCAGGATATTGTCAGCAAAGGCTGCCTTAAGGAACTTCCCGAGCTCCGCGAGCCTTTTAACGTCGTTCTCATGCAGGAGCCCGTCCTTTGTCGGCGGAATATTGAGAAGGAACGTGGCGTTGCCGCCTACCGAGCGTATGTAGATATCGACAAGCTCCTTAAGTGGGCGTACTCTGTCATTCTCGTTCTCATGCCAGAACCAGCCCGGACGTATCGAGGTGTTGACCTCAGCCGGGTACCATATCAGCTCCAACTCGTCCGCAAGCGCGGTACGGCTGCCGAGATCCTCGTCTCGGGCGTCCACACGTCGCTGTCTGAACTCCTCGTCGTCCTCATGCTGGCTTTTTTCCGAGATGATCTCACTGTCACGCGCGCGGAGAGGCACTACGCTCCACTCGGCATACCGCGTATGCCCTGCCTCGTTACCGCACCAGCGCACATCGGGGCCGCATACCGAGATACAAGCTCCCGGCTGGAGCTCCCTTATCACGGAATAATAACGCTCCCAGTCGTAATACTGTTTTTTTCCGTTCGGTCCCTCGCCGCAGGCTCCGTCAAACCAGACGGAGAAAACGTCCCCATAGCCTGTCAGCAGCTCGGTAAGCTGTCTGACGAAGAGATCGTCATACTCCCTGCCGCGCCCGTAGACCGGACTGTTCCTATCCCACGGAGACAGGTACACGCCGAAGGCTATGCCGTACTTCCGGCAGGCGTACGAGACCTCTCGCACTATGTCGCGTCCGTAAGGGCTGTTCATAACGTTATGTTCCGTCGTTTTCGTGTCCCAGAGACAGAAGCCGTCATGGTGCTTGCAGGTGAGTATCAGCCCCTTCATTCCCGCGGACATCACAGCCCTCACCCACTGCTCCGCGTCGAGCTTCATAGGTGTGAAGATCTCCGGTGATTCCGTGCCGTCGCCCCACTCCTTATCCGTGAACGTGTTGACAGTAAAATGAATGAACGCGTAGAACTCCATCTGCTGCAATCTCAGCTGCCGCTGTGACGGGACTACTCTTATAAGTCTTTCATCAGATATCATATACCGCCCTCCCCCCGATAATAATATTTTCTCTGTTATTATACACTATCTTGACAATTATTTCAATAGATGATATTATTATGATATAACGAAATTAACATTATCGGAACTTTTTTGGGAGGCTGACCATGTTTTATTTCCACTATCCTATAATCGGACGCGAGAACAGATACCCTATCTATCTTGTAAGCATCGGTATGCATGACTGTCAGCCTCTGACGCGCCGAGGCACGGAATACGCATACCCGCAGATATTCTACTGCACCAGAGGAGGCGGCATACTTGAGGTGAACGGGACCAAGACCGAGATCAAGGCGGGAATGGGCTTCTTCATACCCGCCGAGTATCCGCACGAATACTACCCCGTCGGCGACGTCTGGGACAACCATTGGATAATCCCCGGCGGATACGGCTGCGAGCGGATGCTGACGGAAATGGGACTGGACAGACCGAGGGTCTTTACGTTAAGCGGTACGGGACGGCTCGAACGCATTTTCGCCGATATACACGACGCTCTCCAGCATGACAGCATCTACGGCAATCTTCGCGCTTCGGGATATCTGTACGATCTTCTCATTGTGCTCGACCGCTCGATAAACCACATCGGAGACCACACGAAAACAAGCCCCGCGATAAAAAAGTGCGTGGACCTGATCGACACGAATTACACACGCAGGATAACCCTGGAGGAGCTGTGCGAAAAGACCGGTATGTCGAAGCAGCATATATGCAGGCTCTTCCGCAGCGTACTTGATACCCGCCCGACCGAGTACATCGCCAAGCGCCGCATACAGGCGGCAAAGGAGCTGCTGTCCGGCACGGAAATGACTATCGAGGAAATTGCCGAGAATGTGGGCTTCGGCTCCAGCAGCTACTTCTGTAAGCTGTTCAAACGCTACGAGGGCATTTCTCCGGCAGCGTTCAGAGAAAGTTGAAGTGTGAACAAAATTCGTTTGTATATTTTGCTTAATATTTATTGACATATTTCGGGTCTTGTTGTATAATATAAATGATATGTTCCAAGGGGAGGTAAACATAAAGATCAAAAACCTAAAAATGTCCACATCTATTTCGATCTGCGTCGGAATAATATCGCTGGTATGTATGCTGGTATTCTTCTTCGTGATGAGCGGGAACGTTGCCGCCGTTGTCGAGAAGAAATCGACCGATAATATGCTCACCGCGCTGGACGGTCAGGCTAACCTCATCGACCTGTTCGTGTCCGACTCGAAAACGATAATGAAGGAATAGGGCTCTGCGCACGAGCTCAGAGAGCTGCTTGACGACCCGGAGAACCCCGAAAAGTTCGCGGTAGCTCAGGCATATACCGAGAAATTCTTCAAGAACCTGCATCAATGGGAGGGCGTATACCTCAGCAACTGGGATACAAAGGTACTCGCGCATTCCAACGCGGGCGCTGTGGGAATGGTCACCAGAACAGGCGACGCTCTTGCGCCGTACCGCGCCACCATGACCTCACAGCCGGACGGCTTCTTTAACGGAGGCGCATTCGTCTCTCCCGCCTCGAAGCAGCTGATATTCAACCTGCGCATGGCAATATACGACGACAGCAACCAGCCGATCGGACTTGTAGGCGGAGGCCCCTTCCTCGCCGGTATGAACGAGCTTCTCGACAAGACAGGCGTTGATTCGTTCAGCGGAGCCGAATATACGGTGCTCGATACCGCGAACAATATATATGCCTACCATTCCGACAATTCAAAGATCATACAGGAAATCAAGGAACCCGCTCTTCTGGAAATTATAAAGCTCATCTCCGGTTCAGCCAAAAACGGTATATATATCGACGGCAGCTATACTGTGGCTTATCAGAGTATGCCAGAATTCAACCTCGTACTTACGATGAGATATGAGACTGCAAAGCTGATGAGCGACAGCAATTCCATAAAACAGACCCTTATAATCTTCGTCATTGTTGCCGTCCTTGTGATCATACTTGGCACAGTCATCATATCGAGACTTATCACCAGCCCGCTGAACAAGGTCACTTCCGCAGTCAACGATCTCGGAACCCTCTCTCTTAAGAAGAACGACAAGATAAGACGCTATGTCGGCGCGAAAAGCGAGGTCGGCAAGATCTCCGACTCCGTAGACTCGCTCACCGATACATGGCAGGGTATCATGTCCACGCTGTCCGAATGCTCCGAATCGTTCGGCAGCGGCTCAAAGATCATGATGAGCACCGTAGAGTCGCTCTCCGCCAGCGCGACCGAGAACGCCCGCACCACCGAGATTCTTTCTACCGGCGCGGGAACGGCGGCTCAGGCGATACAGAGCGTCAACTCCGATATCGACAACATAACCTCGATAGTCATCGAGAGCAAGAACGCCAATCATCAGCGTATCGCCGAGGCCGGCTCTATGCTCAACAACACCGAAAAGCTTTTCACTGCCGTAAGCGAAAAGACCGCCAAGACCGAGAAGGATATCGAAAGATCTGTAGGCTATCTTAATGCGCTGACCGGTATCAACGATAATGTAAAGCGTATACAGGATATTGCGAGCCACACGAATCTGCTCGCGATCAACGCCTCTGTCGAGGCTGCCAGAGCCGGAGAGGCCGGCAAGGGATTCTCCGTTGTGGCGTCCGAGATCAAGAAGCTCTCCGCGGACTCCTCCGAGGCAGCGGATCTTATCTTCTCGGTATGCAGCGAGATGAACGTAAACATCGAGACTATCAAGAACTGCTTCTCCGAGATCATAGATTTCATCAAGACCGATATCTCCGGTATATTCGGCGATATGCGCACAATCTCCGATAAGCTCAAAAACTCTATAGAGAAGGTCAACTCCGATATGGACAGAATGTCCGTGATAATCGAGATGATACAGGCTGAGACCATGCAGCTCAGCACTATCGTCGGCGAGAATGAACACGGCGTCGGCAATATCCACGAAAAGACTCAGGCTACATACGAAATGGTCAAGCAGCTGGACGAATTTATCGGCAGAAACAAGCAGACCGCTCAGGATATCAGTAACCGTCAAATACTCCACGCCTACCCCGAAAGAGTCCAAAGTAGTATAATAAACTCCAAGCAACTACATGTACTGAATTGGAAAATCCAATTAGATCCATGAAGTATGTTGAAGTAAATTGTACACAGGAGGAAAGGC
>JAIKZF010000035.1 GCA_024682455.1 Ruminiclostridium sp.
CTCCCCCAGACCCCCTCTCTCCTCCACCCTCTCTCTCTTTCGGGAAAGGCGAACCGCTTCGCCTTGCAGCGGGGGTAGGTATACCCCTTGACAAGTAACAGTAAGCAAAAATATCAAAAAAAATCTGCGCCTATACAAGCAATAGGCGCAGATATTTGTTTTACTGTAAATAGCAGGGACTTGTAATAGGCGTACTACCTACCCCCATAGCAAGGCGAAGCGGTTTGTTTTAGGGTCCAGCCCTTTTTTAAAAGGGCTGGCCGCCGGAGGCACTTTAAAAATTTTCTTCTCTTTTCTTCTCTTCTCTCTTCTTTTCTCGAGCGAAGCGGCTACTCGAGCGCAAGCGGCCACTCAATTACTCCGCCGCGGCTGTGGCTTCGATAACAACATCGTCCTCGGCGGGCTCGGTGGTTTCGGCGGACTCGGAAGTTTCGGAAGTTTCCTCGGCGGTGGAGCCCTTGATAACAAAATCGGAGCTTGTGGGGTTTTCGTTTATCTCGGTGAACGAGGTCGTCCTGCGGACGGTGTTGATGAGCCAGTTTATCTCAAAAATATTCGACGCTTCAAGAGACTGTCCCTTCTCGACCATGACAATACCGTTGGCGTTCTTGATCTCGCCGGTGAAAATCTTTGCGCTGCCGGACTTGATATAATCATAATACTTCGAGCAAATGGTGCCGGTGCCGGTCTTTGCGGCGGGGCTGAACTCGACCAGTCTTATCATGCCCGCGCCTATATCGCCCATGAACTTTGTGGGATTGAAGTTGTCGTTCATGACCGAGCGCACCTTATCAACGACGTGTGTGGAAAAATTGAAATGGAAGCCTGTCAGGTAATCGTCCGGAGCGAGCTCGGGGATATTCGCGGCGTTCGCGATGAGCTTGACGCCTTTGCCCGCGGCGTATCTTACGGCATAATCCGACTCCATGTAGGACATTATTACGTCGCAGCCCTGTGCTATGAGGTCGTCGACCGAGGCTCTTATCTCCTCCTCGCTGTTCGACCACGCCCAGTCGACGCGGACATCTGTCTGAGCCCCGAGTATCTCCGCAGCGCCGAGGCAGAACGCGTCCAGAACGCCGTACACGTTGTACTGACCGGGATCGGAGATTATGCCTATCTTGTTGGTCACGGTATTGTGCGCGGCAGCCATGCCCGTTACAGCAGCGGTCTGGTACAGCTCGCCCCCGAAAACGGTTACGCACGCCGAGGTCTTTTCGCCGCCGAAGCTTATATAGGTCGTGCCGTTGAGGACGCGCGCCTCACGGTCAACGGAATTGGCGAATTTCTGGCTTGTGGACACGATGATGTTGCAGCCCGCGTCACGCAGTATCTCCACAGCCTCGGGGAAGTCCGCGACAAGCACGTTCTCGATGTAGCAGGTGTCGAGACCGAGGGACTTCTTTATCTGGGCGCGCGCCGCCTCGAACATGAGGTTGGTGGTGCTGCCCTCGACGGGGCCGCTGTACACGAACCCGACCTTATAGACTATCTTTTCCGGCTCGGGCAGCTCCTCGTATTCGTACTGGGGGTTGCCGCTCTCGTCGGTGACTATCGCGCCGAAGTCGTCGGTCACGAGTATGGTCTCCAGCGGCACCTCGGTAAAGGCGGGATTGCCCTCCGCGTCGGTCACGAGGTCGCCGTATTCGTCGGTCATTGTGACGGTCTTCATCGGCGGGGGCTCCTCGGGCTCGGTATTGCAGCCCGTGAGCGTGAATATCATCGCACCTGCCGCGAACGCCGCGGCGAGCATTTTCAGTTTCGTTCTTATTGCAGTCATTCTTATTCTCCCTTCGGATAAAACTGCATAGTCTGCCATATTATATTCATTATAGCACATTTTTTTAAAAAAATCATTACTTTTTTTAAAAAATATTACTTTTTTCAAAAATTCACGTAAATTTAAAAAAAATATTTTGCTTTTTTCAGAAATATATGATATACTATATTTTGTTATAATTTATTAAAGAAAAACAAGGAGAATACGGTTATGAGAAAAAGACTTACAGCGGGTACAGCGGTGCTCATCGCGGCGGCAATGCTTCTGACGGGCTGTAACGGCAGCGGCAGCGAGGCTCCGGAAACGACGCAGGCCGCGGCAGCCGCTCCCGACAGGGCGGCGGAGATAGCGGACAAGTTCTTCGTCGGCGGTGCCGACAGCTACCCCGCGTGGACGGACACCGACCGCTCGAAGCTCGTTGCTTCCGTTCCCGAGGGCACGGAAAGCAAGGACTTCTTCGACATCACGTTCGGCGAGTTTTTCAGCGAATATATGTACTATCTCGTTTCGTACAAGATAACCGACGATATGTCCGAGGAAAACAAGGCTACCTGCGAGAGCTACCGCGACAACATCATCAGCTATCTCACCTTCGAGAGAATGTACCTGTACATCGCCGAGCACGAATACGGCTTCACCGAGGCTTCGCTGACCGAGGAGCAGCTCGGTCAGATAAAGTCGGACTCCGACGAGGTAAAGAAGAACTGGGCGTCGAACTTTTACGCGTCCGCGGAGGAAGCTCTCGGCGAGGGCGCGTCCGAGGAGGAGAAGGAAGCCCTCTGCAACGAGGTGCTGAACGTTATCCTCGGCAGGTGCGGGCTTGACGGCAATATTTTCTATAAGTGGGAGCTCAGCCGCTTCATACAGGAGCTCGTCATCACCGAAATGACCAAGACCGCTGGCGAAGTCACGGACGCGGACGTTCAGGCAATGTACGACGAGTTCGTCAGCGAGGCGAAGGATAAGGCGGAGAACGACCCTGCCGCCTACGAGAGCTTACAGGCGTACTCCATGGTATATATCCCCGAGGGCACCCGCACGGCTAAGCAGATAATGATAAGCTACGCCGACGAGGATCTCACAAAGATCGCACAGGCGCTCAACGACGGCGATATCGAGACCGTGGCTTCGGCTTCTCTCGAAGCGTACAACGACGAGATCAGGGCGAAGGTCAGCGAGATATCCGAGAAGCTTGCGGCAGGCACCTCCTTCGACGAGCTGCAAAAGGAATACGACCAGTCCGGCAGCAGCGAGATGATCGTGCCGAAGAACTCCCCCTCGTTCTTCGACGCGTACAAGAACGCGCTCTACGCGCTGGAGACAAAGGGCAGCGTGAGCGAGCCCGTGATCTACTCTAACGGCGTTTACTTCATACAGTACTCCGACGACGCGGCAGTCGCGGAAGCCGATGTAGAAACGATAAAATCGAGCATGAAGAGCTATCTCCAGGACAACAAGAGCCAGACCGTGCAGAACGAGGCGTATACCCAGTGGGCGAAGCGCTTCCCCTACACGATAGATTATGAGACGATAAAGGTAGACGCATCGAGCTCCGTGCTCAACGAGACTTTAAAGACCGCGCAGGAATAAGGTGGTGTCAGAAATGGAAGAAAAGAACTTACCGAAACGAAGCGAGATACCGGAGAAATTCAAGTGGCACATCGAGGATCTTTTCCCGTCCGACGAGGCGTTCGAAAAGGCTCTCGCCGACGCGGGGCAGTTCCCGGAGCAGATAGAGGCGTACGCGGGAAAGCTGTCCTCCTCGGCAAAGAAGCTGCTTGCTTATCTTAAAGCCGACGACGATATGACCGTCATACTCGAAGATCTCGCCAACTACGCGAACCGCAAAAGCGACGAGGACACGTCGGTTAGCCTGTATTCGGGCTGCTGCGACCGCGTGAACGCGCTATTCGTCCGGATATGCAGCGCGGCGGCGTTCGCGGTGCCGGAGATACTCTCAATATCCGACGACGATATGGAGCGGTTTTACAGGGAGGAGCCCGGGCTGGAGCACTACCGCCTCGCGATAGACCGCATCAGGAAGAAGCGCGAGCATATCCTCTCCCCCGAGGAGGAGCGCATAGCCGCCATGGCGGGCGAAATGTCCGCGACGCCGTCCTCGGTGTTCAACTTCCTCGATAACGCTGATATCAAATTTCCTGACGCCGTCGACAAGGACGGGAACAAGCACATAGTCACCCACGGCAGCTATATCCCGCTCATGCAGGGCGAGGACAGAGTGCTGCGCAAGTCCGCGTTCGAGGGGCTTTACGGCACCTACAAGGGCTTTGAGAACACTTATTCGTCGATACTCGCGGGGCATCTGAAAACGCTCGCGTTCAATGCGGACGTGCATAAGTATGAGAATACGCTGGAGGCTGCCCTCGACAGCACCGAGGTGCCGACGGAGGTGTATTACAAGCTTATCGACGCTGTACACGCGAATATGGACAAGATGTACCGCTATGTGGAGCTGCGCAAAAAGCTGCTGGGCGTTGACGAACTGCACTATTATGATCTGTACGCTCCCATGGTCAGCGAGGTCGAGGACAAGATAACCTACGACAAGGCGAAGGAGACGGTGCTCGAAGCCGTGAAGCCTCTCGGCGAGGAGTATGTGTCGATCATGCGCGGAGGCTTTGAGAACGGCTGGGTCGACGTATACGAGAACGAGAACAAGTGCAGCGGCGCTTATTCCGCGGGGACAAGCGTTCACCCGTTCGTACTGCTGAATCACACGGACGATCTCCAGTCGGAGTTCACCATTGCGCACGAAATGGGTCATGCTCTTCATTCATATTATTCGAACAAGTATCAGCCCGTCACCTACGCGGATTACAAGATATTTGTGGCTGAGGTTGCCTCGACGTTCAACGAGTCGCTGCTCATGCAGCATCTTCTTAAGACCACCACGGACAGGAAGCGCCGGGCGTTCCTGATAAATTATTTTCTGGAGCAGTTCCGCACCACGCTCTACCGTCAGACGATGTTTGCGGAATTCGAGCTGAAAATAAACGAGATGCAGGCTCGCGACGAGGCTGTGACGAGCGACGCGCTCTGTAAGCTGTACGGCGGGCTGAACGACCTGTACTTCGGTGAAGGTATAGTCCACGACCCCGAGATCGACCACGAGTGGCAGCGCATACCGCATTTTTATTATAATTATTATGTGTATCAGTATGCCACGGGCTTCTCGGCGGCGATAACGCTGTCGCAGCGCGTCCTGAACGGCGGCAGCCGGGAGGTCGAGGACTATCTCGGCTTCCTCAAAGGCGGCTGCTCAAAGACCCCCATTGACCTGCTCAAAGGCGCCGGCGTCGACATGACCGATACCAAGGTCGTCAGCGACGCCCTCGCCCTCTTCGGTAAGCTGCTCGATGAAATGGAAGAGTTAACAGAGTAACAAGAGAGGAAGAGAGAAGAGAAGAGAAGAGAAGAGAAGAGAAGAGAAGAAGAAAGAAAGAAAGCCCCTTTCTGGGGGAGGAAGAGAGAGGGCAGGACGGGAGCCCCTTTCCAAGGAAACGGGCTCCCCCCCCCCCCTCTCCCGCCCGCCCCCAGACCCCCGCTCTCCCGCGCCCCGCCCTCCCGCGGGAAAGGCCACGCGCTTCGCCTTGCAGCGGGGGTAGGTATACCCCTTGACAAGAAAAAGAAAAGAATAAACCAAAAAAAATCTGCGCATATACAAGCAATAGACGCAGATACTTTTTTACTTACATCGAGAAAAAACTATTGGTTCTGATTCGCGTATCGAATCTCCGTGGTACGGTATTTAGTTTAGGGTCCACCCCTTTTTAAAGGGGTGGCCGCCGGAGGCAACTCTAAAAAATCTTCTTCTCTCTTCTCTCTTCTTCTCTCTCTCGTTCTCGAGCGTTAGCGGCCTCTCAAGCGTGAGCGGGGTTTACAAGGTTTTGTAGTACAGGATGATATTGTCGTAGGAACCGTCAGGACGCAAAAAACCGGCGGGTATTTCGCCGAGACGTACAAACCCGAGGCTTTCGTAAAGCCCCTGAGCAGCCGTGTTCGATGCGGTGACCGCGTTGAACTGCATAATGCGGAACCCGCGCTCCCTGCCCTTTTCGAGAGAGTGCTCAACCAGCATCCTGCCGATCCCGTAGCCGCGGGCAGTCTCGTCAACGGCAAAGCTCGCATTACATATGTGACTGCACCTGCCGACGTTGTTCGGGTGAAGAATGTAAAGCCCGACTATATCGCCGTTCCTGACGTCCTCCGCCACGCCCGTAAATGTCTGCGAATTGAAGAAATGAGCCGCCGTATGACCGTTCAGCTTGGTGCTCTGCGGAAAGGCGTTCCCGTCGTCAACGACCTTGTTCCAGATCCCGATCATGTCGCGGAGATCCTTGGGTTCAAATTCTCTGATAACAATATCCATAGTATTACCGCTTTTTCGTATGATTCTTAGACAAAAAGCCCCGTTTTCCGGGGCTTTCTGCTGTTATGGGATAAATTACTTTCTCTTCTTTGCGATCACGAAAGCACCGGCAGCCGCAAGTGCAAGACCTGCAGCAGCAGCTACATCGGCAACACCTGTGTCAGGCGAGCCCTTGCTGCTCTCGGCAGCCGCGTCAACAGCGCCTGCAGCAGGAGTTTCAACTACGGGAGCTGCTTCCTCTTCCTCTGCAACGGCAGGAGCTTCCTCAACCTCAACAGGTGTGGTAGCCCATATAACGTCACCGTTCTCGTCGAGTACCTCGATCTGAAGGATCGTTACATTGCCGCCCCATGTCTGGAGCCAGAGGTGAGCGTATGTATCGTCAGCGGAGAATATAGGCTCTGTGTCCATCCACTCGATAACGCCTGTCTCAAAGTCGGGAGTGATCTCCTTCTCGCCTTCAGCCTTGCCCCACTCGTGAGATTCCCAGCCGGTGGACTCGGAGTTTGCGCCCATGCCGCCGCCGATCCATACGGAGTCGTCAGCAACTTCAGCAGCATCGAATGCAACGGTATATCTTACGCCGTAAACATCAAGTATCTCGTCTGTCATTCCGGTAAAGAGCGAAGCCTCGCCTGTGTCAGCGCCGGAAAGGATACGGAAGTATCCGTTATCATTTACCTCGTCGGGTGTGTAATCGGTAGCAACGTCAGCCGCGTCGGGAAGAGTGTCGGTATCGTCATCATCATCGTCGTCATCGGCCTCTGTGGTGGTCTCCTCAGCCGCTGCAGTATCGGTCACTTCCTCGGTGTCGGGAGTCTCTTCCTCTGCGGGGGCCTCGGTCTCTTCCTCAGCTGTGGTCTCTTCTTCTTCCTCAACGCCGACAGCACCTGCTACGCCGCCCTTTACGTATGTCATATCGTATACGGTAACGGTAGCTGTGATATCGCCGTAGCTGTCGAGCTCGGACTTCGGGATCTCTACCTTGTAGATATCGAATGTGCCGTCGATACCGGGGTTGTACTGATCCTTGACGATCTCCTTGGAGATATCGATCGTGCCCTCGCTGATAGTTCCGTTGGCACCTGTGATCTTGTAATCAGCCTTAGCCGCGAAGCTGTCGCCGATCTCGAACTCTGCATTATTGCTTCCGTCCTTGTCGGTATAGAACTGGAGACCGAACTGAACGGTACCGTCGCCCTTGGGGTTGAGGTCGGCAGCCTTTGCTGTGCAGGTAAGGGTAGCCTCTGTGTCACCGTTTTCAAACTTTACGGTGCCGCCCGAGGTCCATCCCCAGTTTGTTGTACCCATTGCCCAGATCTGTGCGCCGAAATCGGAATATTCTACAACTCCGTTAATGTCATACGCGCTCGAAACGATCGCAATAGAGGTAGCTGCAACGGCAGCTGCCAGTGCGGCAGAACTGATCCTGCCAAATTTTCTGAATTTCATCTGATTTATCCTCCTGAATGTTTTCTGCGGCTATGACCGCGTTTTTCTGTTTAATATGACCGGAACCCATTATGATCCCGGTCATTTAAGCTACTGTCTTAAAGAATTACTTTCTCTTCTTTGCAACTGCAACTGCACCGGCAGCTATTACTGCGAGACCGGCTACAGCGGCTACGTCAGCGGCACCCGTATCGGGCGAGCCCTTCGAAGAATCTGTTGCAGCGTCAACATCACCGGTAACGGGAGCGGGAGCGATCACCTGGGGAGCCTGACCGAATGTGGCAACTACGGAACCGTCGGCAGCGAGGAATCTGATAGCCTCTACCTTTGCGCCTGCCTCTGTGCCGTTCCACCAGTTCTGTACCTGGAGCTCTGCGAAAGCTACCGTACCGTCGTCGTTTACAACGGCTATGGTCTCCATGGGAGCGCCGAGGTCGAGGATGGTCTGTGTAGCCTTACCGTCGGGAGCGACAGCCTCGTTAGCGTTCGCTGCGCCGAACTCGGCACCCATTGTCCATGTCTCGCCGTTTATGATACCGTTTGCGATGCCGGCACCGCCGCACCACTTCTCACCGGGTGTCCATGTGAAGTCTGCTTCGATCTTTGTGAACTTGTTCCAGTCGTCGCCGAGGATAGCGTAAAGATCGAGCTTTCCGCCGAGCTCGAACTTTTCGTTGAGCTCCTTCATAGCAGCGGCGTCATAGTAAGACCAGAAATCGTCAGCCGACTCGTCTACCGCAACGTCGAGGTCGCCGCCGTCGAGGCCTGTTACCGTGAAAGTCACCTCGATCTTATCGTCGAAGCTTATGAGGCTCTTGTCGATAGCGGGATCCTTGGCTGTATCGCCGTACTCGTTCTGGATCTCTATTCTGAGCTTGCCGTTGCCCTCTATATCACCGAAAATTATCTTGGAAAGATCAACGGGGATATCTGTGGTCGTTCCGTCTGTGCTGTATGTTGTGATCTTGAGGTCTGTGATGTCGATGCCCTTGGACTGAGCGAAGGCCTTCTTCTCTGCGCCGGTCTTGAGGTCCTCATAACCGTCGGCGCCCTTGCCGAAGCCGTGCTCCTCTGCGAGACCGTCGATATCCACGCAGAATACCATAGCGCCGTTTGCAACGACTGTAACGAGCTCGCCTGTATCCTCGTCCTCTGCCTGAGAGCCCTCAACGGAGCTGTCAACATAGACCGTATATGTACCGTCGCCTGTAACATCCGCGGTACCGGGGCAGGAAGCAGCGTCCCATACACCCCAGGCCCAGCTGTCGTCGGTGTACATGAGGAACGCCTCGTTAGCGCTTGCCGCAGCTGCCAGAGCTGTCGCGGCGACTGCGGACGCCATAACGCCCGCGAATAAATTCTTGAGTTTCATATTTGATTATCCTCCGTCTGATCATTTTGACCATTTAAGCATTACAACCGCTTGAAAAAACGATTTACACGTATATTATAGCGCATTGCCGTTAATTTTACAATACGCATTTTGCACAAAATTCAATTAAGCATTTGTTATTTTTGTTCAAGAAAACTAATATTTTCTTACATTTTTAACAAAAATTAAACAAATAAAAAAACAAGACCCCCGGATGACCGGGGGTCGTTTGATAGAGCTTACTTTCTCTTTCTTGTAAGAGCGATACCTGCGCCTGCTGCGATAGCAAGACCGGCAACTGCCGCTACATCGGCAACGCCTGTGTCAGGAGAGCCCTTGGAAGAAGCAGCCGCAGCGGTGGTATCACCTGCTGTTGCGGCACCTGCATCAGCAGCAGCGTCAACGGAAGCAGCCGCAGCAGATTCACCGCTGCCGAGACCCTCAACCGTGAAGGTGATAGCAACGTCGCTTGTCGGGAACGCAAGACCCCAGGATCCTACGTCGGGATTCCAGATGTTTGCGAAGTCGATCTCGATGTACTGAGCTGTCTCATCGTACGTAACGGTGTCGAGAGTCTTGACAACTGTACCGTCAACAGCAACACTCGCGTCCTTTATAACGATGCCTTCGCCTGCGGGAAGGTCGGTGGATACGAATACGAGGTTAAAGTCTGTCTCGCCCTTAAGACCCCAGTCGATGCCCTCAGCCTTAACTGTATAAGTGCCGTCAGCCTCGATAACAGCGTCTGTGTATGTAGCGGGGAGAACATAACCGTTGATATCATAATCGAAGTTGTCCTCATACTCGGGGAAGCTCTCCTCGGGTGTATCGCCGTCGCCCCATACTACCCAGCCGCTGAAATAAGGTGTAGCTGCACCGTAGCTGCCCTCTGTCCATGCGTTTCTGAAGCTGTAGGTCTGTGTCTGGAGACCGATGTAAGCGTTATAAGCGCTTGCCGAAACTGCGAGTGCCGACGCGGAAACGACTGCTGCCGCGATCACCGCGATCATTCTGCTCTTTTTCATTTTTTTATCCTCCATAGATATTTTTTCCGTTTTGGCGGTAAAATACCGCCTATTAACGTTTACATTATATCATACTCTTTTTTGGAAATCAATAGGTTTTATATATATTTCGTGAATTTTCTGCTAATTTACCGAAATATGAGTGTTTTTTTCGTTATAATTGTCGATAATCAAGCGCCATTTTGTGTTTCCGGCCTCGTCGGAGCTTATTTTTTCAAAGCCGAACCTGTCGAAAAGCTCTCTGACCATGGCGTTTTTCGCTGTCGGATAGTAGTAACCGTATATCTCGGTGATGCCTTTTTCCTTCGCGCGGCGCACGAGCTCGTCGAGCATCGCGTACTCCATGTCGCGCTTGAGCACGCGGCAGCTCATTATCCACAGGTCTATGTGCAGTTCCGCGCCCCTGATATTGCCGATCACCACGGAGACCACGCCGTTGTCGCCGAACTTGTCCGAGAGCCGTCCGTACAGCGGGATATACGAAACGTCGTGGCTGATGTTCGCGATCTCCGCCTCGGAATAGCGCCGCGTGGTCACGTTGAACTGATTGCTCTTGTTCGTGAGCTGGGCGATGCGCGCGATATACATGGGTATGAAGGTGTTTATCTCCGCCTTCATCTCCAGGCTGTCGAGATACTCGCCGTAGTCCGCTATGCTGTGCTGAGCGGCGGCACGGGCGGCATTCGCCCTGTACATCTCCCCGCGCCTGAGGTCGTCCTCGGACAGGTGCAGCACCTCAAAGTACCTGCCGCGGTCGAGTATGCGGATATAGTTCTCCGCGCCCTCCATTTCCGGGACCGCAGCTCCCTTTACACGGTCGCGCACTATCTGGCGCTCGGCGGGATTGTCGTCCGCGAAAACAAAGCTCTCCGGCAGCAGAGACAGCTCCTCCGCCGTGCGGAGCAGATTCTCGTCCTTGTTCTCCCAGTTCGCCTTTATGACCGTGAAGTCGTCCGGGCGCAGCGTGCCGTCGGGGTGCTCAAGACCCGTCATCGCTATGCCGAGGTCGTTCTTCGAGCAGACCGTCAGCAGCACGCCGATGTCCTTGTGGAGCTTGACGTACTCCTGAAATTCCGAGTACACCTGCCCGCCGGGAAGGTCCCTGCCTATCTGTAAATTCTCGGCTCCGTCGTCGCCGACGACTCCTCCCCAGAGGGTGTTGTCGAGGTCGAGAGCGAGCACCTTGCGGCTCTTGCCGTACATCGCCTTTATTATCGCCGCAAGGTTCGACGCATACGCAGGCACCGCGTTCATCGGCAGGGCGTACTTGTACATATACCACTGCGTTCCGTCATGCCACTCGTCCAGCCCATAGCACGCGCTGACATAGTTGATGTCGCAGATGTAGAAGCCCGTGTGCGCCCCCGCGTACTCCGCAAAGCGCGCGTTCAGGCGGTTGATATAGTTCACTCTGCCGTGAATGTCCGCAAAGCCGCTGTTGCCCAGCAGTCTGAACGGCGGCAGCTCGAAGTTGTTCTGTATTATCGGGCATTTCAGCTTCTCCGTCACGCTCTCCCACGCCTCGGTGAAGTGCGTGAACTGCGCGTCGAGCTTCGCGTTCACCTCGTCGGCGGTGTCGGACGTCCTCGGAAATTCCGTCAGAGTGCGGTACGAAGTGCAGAAGTACACGACGTCGGGCTTAAACGCGAGCAGCTCCTCGGGCGGGTACACCGCGTCGTTGTAGTACTGCGCGTACTCGGAGATGTAAAACTCCGGCTCGATGCCCGCGTCCAGCAGGAACAGCTCCGTCACGTCGGCTATCGCGTCCACCGTCGAGCCTCCGAGTATCGCTATGCGCTTCTTCACGCGCGACGTGCCGTCCTCCAGCAGCTCTCTTTTCAGCTTCTTGCTTTTTCTCATTATCTCCGCCGCGTCGAACGGATATTCAAAGATCTCACTCATCTATTATGCCTTTCTTTAACGGTTCAGTATATATTCGAGGTATTTGCCCGCGTTCCCGGCGACCATCATCACGCAGTCCGTGAACAGCAGGTCGGTCGCTCCCACGTCCTTGCAGAACTGCACGCCGTTCAGCTCGAAGTATCTCATATCGCAGACGTAGATCTTCTCGAAGCCCGAGGTCAGGAACGGTATCAGCGCGTTGCCGTAGCTCATCTTGAACACCACGAGCGTCCTGCCGTTCTTCACGTCGGTCTCGATCTCCGCGATACGGTCGTCCGAGCCGAGGAACGAGCAGTAGTACGAAGCCGCCTTCCTTGACACGAACAGATCCCCGGCATACGCGCCGCCGAAATAGGAGTTGCGGTAGGTGGTCTTTATCCTGTCGGCGTTGGGCGAGAGGTACATCGTGAACACCTCGGGGTCGTTGTACAGATGAACGTCCTTCGAGTAGGTGTACATAGAGCCCACGTAGCCTCCCAGCGATACGGGCGTGTAGCTGCCGAGCTCGGGGAAGTCTACCCCCGCCGCGTCCGCGAAAGCGTTCGCGGCGTAGTACGCGCCCAGAGGGTTCCAGTGGTGATCGGTGCGGGCGTATATGTCCTCGTCCGTATGCGCCGCCAGAGCCGAGTAAACGTCAACGGCTGTCACTCCGGAAAGGTTCTCCGCGATATGCTCGATCTTGTTGAGCTGCTTCGTCGTGAAGCCCTGGTCCCAGAATTTCTGCGGGGTATAGAATTCGCTCGCTATCGGTATGACGAGGCTGTACACGTTCGTGTCCGGCAGCTTCGCGGCGAATTTGTTCAGCGCGTTCGTCCACCTGTCGCACATATCGTAGGTGCCGTAGCACGCCATGATGCCCCGGTAATGCCCGTTCTGATACGACACGAGTATGCCGTTCTCGCCGATAACGTTGTAGTCAGCGGACTGCGCGGCAGCGGCAGTCGCCGCCTTTGTCTCCTGCACGGCTGTAACGGCGGTCTCCGGAGCGGCTGTTGTGGTCGTAGTTTCCGGAGCGGCTGTTGTGGTCGTGGTGGTCTCGGGAGCCTTTGTCGTGGTAGTAATCTCGGGAGTCGTAGTCGTAGTCGTAGTCGTGGTCGTGGTGATCTCCGGGACGGCTGTCGAAGTCACGGTCTCCGCAGCCTCCGTATCCTCGGGAGCCTTACGCTTCGCAGTCGAGGTAACGCCGTCGTCAGGTATCACGTCATAGTCCACAGCTCCGGGACCCGCTTCGTCGGGCTCGACTATCACGACCTTGCCGGTCTCCTTCGCCGGAGCCGGGGTCTGCGCGCCGCTGATATCGCTGCACGAGCACGCCGTCAGCAGCGCGAGCGTCGCCGCGGCGAGCTTCACCGCGTTGTCGGATATCTTCATTTCAGTTCGCGGTCTCCTTTATCTCAGTTACGGGATTGTCAAGAATGACATCGAGGTGGTCGGCGTTCGTTCCTACCGCCGAGAATGTGCACATCGTGAACAGCAGGTCGGTGGCGCCGGTGAATTTTACGAACTCAACGGCGTTGAGCTTGAAGTAGCGCATATCGCAGACCCAGATCTCGTCGAAAGAGCCGAAATAGAACGGTATCTCCGCGTTTCCGTAGCTGTCCTTGAACACGACGAGCTTCCTGCCGGTGCCGGCGTTCGTCTTTATGCGCACTATCTTGTCGTCGCTCGCCATGAAGGTCGAGTACGAGCCGCTCACCGGCATGGGTATGAAGAAGTCGAAATTGCCGGTGAAGTTGTATTCTGTATCGTAGTACCAGCACTTATAGCTGCCCCTGTCGGGCTTGTAGTAGGTGAAGGTCTCGGGGTCGCTCAGCAGGTTCGCGCTCTGCGTGAAGCCGTACATCGTCCCCATATAGCCGTCAACGTCCACTCTCGTCATCGTCGAGATGTCCGCGAACGGCAGTCCCGCCGTCTCCGCGAAGCACTGCGCGGCGTAGTACGCGCCGATAGGCTGCCAGTGGTGGTCGGTGCGGGTGTAGATAGGCTCGTTTATGTGCTCCCAGAGCGCGAGGGACGCGGGCACAGGGGTCACTCCGACGAGCTGGGAGTCTATGCTGTCTATGCTCTTCTGGTGGCTCGCCGAATAGCTCTCATAGCCGCTCGGCAGGTAGTATTCGCCCGCCGTCGGCACCACCATGCTGTACACGTTCACATCGTCGCCGAGCGCCTGCCTGAACCGGTTCAGGGAGGCCGCGTATTTTGCGCCCTTGCCGCCTCCGAACAGCGATATGCCCCACCAATGCCCGTCGGAGAGCTTGGTGACCACCTGTCCGTTGGTTATGACTCCCTCGGCGATCTCGTTGACGTTCTTTGTGGTCTCGACGGGCTTTTTCGTGGTCTCGGCGGTCGTGGTCTCCGCTGTCGTCGCCGAGGCTGTCGTCGTCACGGCGGCGTCCGGGGCGGAGGTCTTCTCCGTGCTCTCCGGAGCCGCGGTCGTGACTGCGGGGGTCGTGTCCTCGACTATAACGGGCTCGGGCTCGTTATCCGCCTCCTCGGTTATCACGGCGATAGGACCCGATATCTCCGCGCCGCCGTAGCTCACGCCGAACAGACCCAGCACCTGCGCCGCGGCCTTTTTCAGCTCGTCGCGGTAGGGGATCCTGTCGTTGAAGTATTCGGTTATGCCGTTGGTGTAGCCTCCGTTCAGGAAGGACTCGGCGGAAAACTCCGGGAACTCCGCCAGCCTGCGCTGCTCGGTCTCCGAGGTCTCGGGGCGCGGCAGAGCTATGAATGCCGCCGTCAGCACCGCGAACACTATCGCCGGGTAAGCTATGTTCGCGACCCGGAACAGGGGCTTCAGAGGCTTGATTTCCGCGGGCTTTGACTTTTTCTTCTTCTCTGCGGACCTGCCGGAGCCCGCCGGTCTTTCCCGCTTTCCCGGCGCGGCAGTCTTCACGTGCACCGCGCGCTTTGCGGAAGCGGAGGGCTCACCGGCGGAGGACTCCTCCGCTTTGCCGCCGTCGAGCCCGACGGCGGCGGCCATGTCCGGAGAATACGGCAGATCGTCGTCGGACTTTCCGGACTCCTCCGGCTGCATCTCCAACGACAGCTCCGCAGTGGGCAGTATCGCCTCGGCTATATTACCGGGAGCCCGGTGACCGCGCTCCGCAGCCGGGGCTGCCGCAGCGCCGCTTTTCTTCTTTTTCTTGCTTCCCATTTATATCATTCCTATGAATTGTACTTGTTCATTGCCTCGTCGGTCTTTCCCGCAGCGATGAGCTTCGCGGCCTCGGCGGCGTCCGAGAACGCCTTTTCCAGCAGCTCGCCCTGCTCCTTCGGGAACCTGCTCAGCACCCACGCCGCCAGATCGTAGTCCGGGTGGGGCTTCGCGCCCACGCCGAGCTTTATGCGCGTGAAGGCGTCGCTCCCGGTGAGGTATATGATGCTCTTGAGCCCGTTATGCCCGCCGTCGCTGCCCTTTCTGCGTATGCGCACCCTGCCGGTGTCGAGCGAGATGTCGTCAACGATGACCAGCAGATCCTCGGGTCTCAGCTTGTAGAAGCTCAGAGCCTCGACAACAGCCTCGCCGCTGTTGTTCATGAAGGTGGTCGGCTTCATCAGCAGGCAGTGCCTCCCGCCGATCACAGCCTCGCCGGTCAGCGACTTGAAGCGCAGCTTCTTTACCGGGACGTTAAGGCTCTCCGCCAGAGTGTCGAGCGCCATGAAGCCCATGTTGTGGCGTGTGTTCTCATACTGCGTGCCGGGATTGCCGAGCCCGCATATTATAAAGTCCACGGCTCCCGCGGGAGTCTCCGCGGCGCGCTGCTCGTCGAGCTTCCTGAAAATATCGAGCACGGACATTACTTATTTTCCCCGCCCGTGCCGCTGCCCTGCACGAAGTCCTTTATCTCCCTGCCGACGGTCTCCGCGACCTCGGTAAGGCGCTCGTCGGCGTTCTGCATACCCTTTTCGAAGCGCTCCTTGAGCTCCGCCTTCTTCTCGGGGGTCATAGTTTCGTCGTACTTTGCCTTCGCGCGTCCGGCAGCGTCCGCAGCGGCGCTTTCAAGCTGCCCGGCAGCCTGCTCGAGCTTATCCATTATTCCCATTTTTACAGTCCTTTCTTCATTTCGCCCCGCCGTAGCCGTCAACGACGGTCTTTACCACGGCAAGGGGCTTCTCGCCCTTCTCCGGCGTTATCCGGAAGCACATCTTCCCCATAAGATCGAGGCTTATGCGGCCTCCGAGCTTTGAATTGAGCTTTCCTATGCGCTCCATATCCGGCTCGTCGGTATAGAAGGCTATGCCCTCCTTGCCCTGAACTATCTCGGAAATCCCGAGAGCCTGCGCGGTACTGCGTATCTGCGCCACCTCGATGAGTCCCTGCACGGGCGCGGGTATCTCGCCGTAGCGGTCTATCAGCTCGTCGGTAACGTCCGAAGCGTCGTCCTCGGTGCGTATCAGCGCTATGCGCTTGTAGCAGCTTATCCTCTGCGCCTGGTTCGATATATAGTCCTCGGGGATATAAGCGTCGACCTTCACATCTATGAGGCATTCGCTCTCCTTCTTCGGCTCCTCGCCGCGCTGCTCCTTCACAGCCTCGTCGAGCAGCTTAAGGTACATATCGTAGCCCACCGCGCTCATGTGTCCCGACTGACTCGCTCCGAGTATCGAGCCCGCCCCGCGTATCTCCAGGTCGCGCATTGCTATCCGGAAGCCCGACCCGAACCGCGTGAACTCGCGTATCGCTTCGAGGCGCTTTGAAGCCGTTTCGCTCAGCTCCTTGCCCCTGCGGAACGTGAAGTAGGCGAAGGCCCTTCTGTTCGTTCTCCCGACGCGCCCGCGGAGCTGGTGGAGCTGCGCAAGACCCATGCAGTCGGCGTTCTCGATTATCAGGGTGTTGCAGTTCGGCACGTCGATGCCCGTCTCTATCAGCGTCGTGCAGACGAGAACGTCTATCTCGTGCTCCAGAAGCTTTCTCCACACCTCCAGGAGCTCGTCCTCCTCCATGCGCCCGTGGGCTATGCCTATGCGCGCCTCGGGGACTGCCTTGTGCAGGTCGGAGGCGCACTGCACTATCGACTCTATGCGGTTGTGTATATAGTAGACCTGCCCGTTCCTGCGCAGCTCCTTGTTTATAGCCTGCGCGATAACTCCCTCATTATGCTCGATGACGTAGGTGGTAACGGGCTGTCTGTCCTGAGGCGGGGTCTCGATGACGCTCATATCGCGTATGCCGGACATCGCCATATTCAGCGTGCGGGGTATCGGCGTCGCGGAGAGCGTGAGTATGTCCACTCCCGCGAACATCTGCTTGAACTTGTCCTTGTGGGCGACTCCGAAGCGCTGCTCCTCGTCGATTATCACGAGCCCGAGATCCTTGAACGCTATATCGTCCTGCACGAGCCTGTGCGTACCTATGACGATATCGCAGGAGCCGTGCTTCATCTTCTCTATCGCCGCCTTTATCTCCTTCTGCGTGCGGAAGCGCGACAGCAGCTCGATGTCTATGCCGAAGCCGTCCATGCGCTTCACGACGGTCTGGTAGTGCTGCCACGCGAGCACCGTCGTAGGACAGAGCAGCGCGCACTGCTTCCCGCTCATTATGCACTTGAACGCCGCGCGCAGAGCGACCTCGGTCTTGCCGAAGCCCACATCTCCGCACAGCAGCCTCTCCATGGGCTTCGCGGTCTCCATATCCTGCTTTATCTCGCCTATGCAGCGGAGCTGGTCGTCGGTCTCGACGTAGCTGAAATGGTTCTCGAACTCGTACTGCTCCGGCCCGTCGGGGTCGAAGGCGTAGCCTCTGGTGCGCATACGCTTTGCGTACAGCTCGATGAACTCAGCCGCCATTTCCTTTGCCGCGGCCTTGGCACGGGTCTTGGTCTTCTGCCACGCGTCGGAATTCATCTTCGACAGCTTGACCGTGCTCTGGTCGCCGGTGCCGATGTAGCGGGAAATGAGGTCGAGCTGGGTGACGGGCACATACAGCACGTCCGTCCCGGCGTACCTTATTTTTATATAGTCCTTGCTTATGCGCTCCTCGGTGAGCTTCTGCACTCCCTCGAAAACGCCTATGCCGTAGGTGTTGTGAACAACAAGATCGCCGACCGAGAT
Source organism: Ruminiclostridium sp. (assembly GCA_024682455.1). Classification (GTDB taxonomy): domain Bacteria; phylum Bacillota; class Clostridia; order Oscillospirales; family Ruminococcaceae; genus Ruminiclostridium_E. Next base: position 17,976 of record JAIKZF010000035.1, read on the forward strand.
ATCGTTCAGCGAGTTTATCATCTCCGCCTTCCTGCGCTTTACGGGAGCCTCGCGGGTCTGAAGGGTCACGGAGGTATGCGATATGGCGGCGAGACGCGCCTCGGGGTAGCTGTAGCCCGAGGTCAGCACGCCGGGGGTGATATATATGCGCTTGGCGTAGAGCTTTTTCGGCTCGCCCGCGTAGTCCGCGGGCAGTCCGTCGCCGCGCAGATCCTCCGCGAGCACCTTTGCGGACTTTTCCGTTCCCGCCATGACGATGACGCTGAAATTCTCGTCGAGGTAATTTTTCAGCTCGTCCGTCAGCACTCTGTACTCGCCGCTCCACGGAGCGACCTGCCCCGCAGAAACGCTCAGCAGCTGCGACAGCCGCAGGTCTCCGCCGCGCATGAAGTTGTCGAAATACGCGCTCACACGGGCCTCGTACGCCGCCTGATACTCGGCGCGGGTCAGCATATAGCGGTCGAGCCCCTTGCAGAGTATGCCGTCCTCGAACAGCAGCTTTATATCCTCGGTATGCTGTGTGAACGCCGCCTTGAAGCTTTCATTGCAGGCTGTGTTCTCGCATACTATCACATTGCCGGCGTAATCGAACAGCGTTTCCTCCTCGTCGTAGCAGACGGGCAGGTATCTGTCCGTGTTCGCGCAGCACAGTCCCGCCTCGGTGTTCTCGATGTCGTGCTGTATGCGCGCTTTCACGTCGGCGGCGCGCTTGCCTCTGATCTTCGGCAGCAGCTCGCGGAGCTTGCCGCGTATCTGCTCACCGTCAAGGAACAGGGTCTCCAGCGCGGGGGCTATGTCTATGCTCTTTATGGTATCCACACGGCGCTGGCTCTCAAGGTCGAAGACGGATATGCTGTCCACGTCGTCGCCCCAGAGCTCGATACGCACCGGGACACCGAAATTCACGGGGTAAACGTCAAGTATCGCGCCTCTGACCGAGAACTGGGAAACTCCCTCGATCTGGTCGCAGCGCGAATAACCCGCCTCGACGAGCGCGGCGGTGATCTCCGGCAGCGATATCGTATCGCCGCTGTTTATGGTTATCGTGCGTTTTTTGAGTATGCGCCGCGGTATGGTTATCTGCGACGCTGCCTCCGGGGTCGCGCAGACTATCGCCGCGCGTCCCGAGATCATTCTCGATAAAATGCCGATACGGCGATGTTCGTATTCGCGTGAGACCGCGTCGACATCGCCGAGTATCAGATCTTTAGCGGGATAGGAGAACGCCGTCTCCTCCCCCGTCATTGTATTTATGTCCGCGCACAGCTTCGCGCCCTCGCCCTCGGTATCGCAGACGACTATGAGGGGGAGCCTGTACTCCGGCTCCATGGCGATCGCCGCGAGAAAATGCGCCTTGTGTATATGCGAGAGTCCCGTCACCATGACGGGCATACCGCCCGGTGCCGCGGCTGCCGCCCGGTATTCCCGGAGCTGCCGCGCCGTGTTCAGAAAATATTCCATTACAGTCGCTTAAATCGAGTCAGGGAAGACCTTCACAAAAAGGCTTCCCCGAACCCCTTTCCGAAAAACTTTCAGTGCTTCGCGCGGGAGACCCCGCAGGCTCAGCGTGTGCCGAGCATCTTTCTCGCGTAGCCGATGAGCGTTACCGTCACCGCGCTGAGCGCCATGTTGACAAAGAGCTCGACGATGAAGTTCAGTCCCACCATTCCGGTAATGATGAATTCGAGAGCCGGCAGACCGCCCGACCACTCATTTATGGTATCTATAAAGAATGTCATGCAGCCGACGATGAACAGACCGGTATTCACCACAGGCGCGGCTATACCTGCCGCTACCACCGCGAGATACACGTTCTTCTTCTCAATAAGCTTGTATACAAGGCTTGCGAGAAGTCCCGCCGCCGTGCTCTTCACCAGTACGACGGTAAGCGTGCCGGGTATGCTCACGGCGAGGAAAGCCGCCGCGTCGCCGCTCAGCAGCACCGTCACCGCCATAACAAGACCGAGCCACGCGCCGCCCTTGAGCCCGTAGAGCGCGCCGCCGACGATTATCGGCGTCAGCGCCAGCGTGATGCTGAACGGTCCGAAGTGTATCACCGACGACATCAGCTGAAGCACCACTACTATCGCGGTAAGAACGCCCATACCCGCTATCACGGATACGTAGCCGCGGTTTTTCTCTTTTTCCGACAAAGCTGTCTTCTTTTCTGTCTCTTCCATAGTTTCCTCCTTGTTCTTGCCTCCCCGCTCGCGGGTGAAGCAGCTTTTGGGTTTATTTTATAAATACTGCCGGTACATTCCCGGTTTCGTCGCATCTCTCGCGGGAGAACTGGGCGATTATGGTGCCGCCGTCAGTCTCGGCAAGCACAACATGATCCCTGCCGCCGCACATCAGGGTATATCTCATCACGGCATCGGCGAAATCGTCAAAATCCTCGCTTTCGACCTTCAGGTTACCGCCGTTGTCATAGCGTTCGGTATAACAGAGAAGATATTTCATAAGAGCTCCTTTCCCGCGGACATACCTGTACGGTTTTATTATAGCACATTTCAAATTGCAAGTAAAGGTTAAAATAAACACAAAATCAAGAGAATTTAATCATTTTTAGGGCATTTTTTACATCACCGCACGAAAAAACCAACACAACCCGCGCCGCGCCGGTAAAAGAAGCCGCTTACGCTCGGGAACGGGAACAAGTGGCCGCTGCGCTCGAGAACGGGAACAAGAAGCCGCTTACGCTCGAGAGGCCGCTGCGCTCGAGTGCCTCCGGCGGCCAGCCCTTTTAAAAAAGGGCTGGACCCTAAAACAAATCGCTTCGCCTTGCTATGGGGGGAGGTAGTGCGCCTTTTCAAGTAACTGCCAATTGAGAACTGCCCTCAATCTGATGAACCTCACGGCTGCGAGGCACAGACCCGCCCATAGCAGAAAAGTAACAGACGGATTCGCCGCGGGGCGCTCCCCGCCGCCTTGCTATGGGGGGAGGTAGTGCGCCTTTTGATAGTAAAAATACCAACTGCACTTTTTTGACATACAAAAACCGGCACAGCCTGCGCCGTGCCGGTTTTCTCAGCCCGTTATCCGGGATCATTCCTTGGTGCTCTCGGTGAGCTCGATGTCGATATCTATGCTGTCAACGCCGCCGAGACCGTTCTCGCGGGCTACCGTCACCGTGACGGTGTCGCCTACCTTGAACTTGCTCAGTATGGTCTGTACGTCCTTCAGCGAAGCCACGTTCGTGCCGTTCACCTTGGTGATGATATCGCCTACGCTCAGACCGCTCTTCTCAACGGGAGCTCCCTTGTTGAGCGAAGCTACCAGCATACCCTTGGAAAGCTTGGTGCCGTAGGCTCTCGCTCTGTATTCGTTGAGCGGTATGGTCGATATGCCGAGCACCGGACGGCTCTTTACATAGCCGTAGGTGAGCAGGTCTTCCATAATCGGCTTTGCTTCGTCTATCGTCAGCGCAAAGCCTATGCCCTCATACGTCGTGACGACTATCTTGGAGTTTACAACGCCCACGACTCTGCCGTACATATCGAACATTCCGCCGCCGGAGTTGCCGCTGTTGATGGCAGCGTCGGTCTGGATAAGGCTTATGCTGTAGCCGCTTTCGTTGAGGCACTCAACGTCGAGACCAGAAACGATGCCCGTAGTCATGGTATGCGCGAACATGATGTCGGCTGTGACGCCGGGGTTGCCTATGATGGCTACCTGCTCGCCCACGCGCAGGCTGGAGCTGTCGCCTATCTTCGCCGCGAGGAAGGGCTCGTCACGCTCGATCTTGATGACCGCGATGTCCGTGGGGGTGTCGGAGCCTATTACCTTCGCCTCATATTCGTGGGTGACATCGGGGTCGGTGTAATCATTCACCTCGACGACGAGCTTTGTAGCTCCCTCGACCACATGGGCGTTGGTGAGTATATATCCGTCCTCGGTGAAGACTATGCCGCTGCCGTAGCCCGTATATACAGGCTCGGAGCTGCCGCTGCCGCTGTCTCCGCCGTAGCCGAAGAAGTAATCGTAGTAATCATAGGATTCCGCCGAATCCTGATACACCTTAACGAGCACTATCGTGTCGTTTACTGCCTCATACAGCTCGGGAAGCGTGTACTGACCGTTCACGCCGGTAGGTACGACACTCGACGCGCTCACCTTTGCCGCCGTAGTATCGCCGCTGCCGGACTCGGATATCGCCGCGATAGCCGACGATACCGACGGGTCGGTGTTTCTGGTGCCGCTCGTCGACGCGGGAGCGGGCGACCCTTCGGAGGAGGATGCAGCTCCGCCGGAGTCGGTGCCTATCACGCGGTTCGCGAGGTACGCTCCCCAGAAGCCCGTGCCTGCGCCTATCACAGCCACCGCCGCCACAAGAGCGACAGCCTTTGCGAATTTATTCTTCTTTCTCGGCGCCTGCTGAGGCATCACCGGCTGGGCGTACACGTATGAGCCGTTGTCATAGCTGTAATTGCCGTTGTTATTGTTATTGTTATTGTTATTGTTGTCGTATCCGCCGTTATAACCGTTGTAATTGTAATTCTGTTCCATAAAGCTGCTTCCTTTCTTCCGTTATCGGTCTATGTATTGCCCGAGGGCTTATCTCCCTCTTTATCTGATATATTACACCCCGTTTGTGAAATCCGTGTGACCGTATATTTACAGAACGGGATAAATTGTGAAAAAGAAAGGCTTGGTAAATGTGAAGAAATGTGAAAGAATGAAGGGTACCTCTAAAAACCGCTTTGAAAAGAGAAAATGAGATAGCCGCGTCGGATACAAGGAAAGCCGACGAAGCCGGGCTGGCGCCCGGTTAGGAGGTTTGACGCCGTAGACGGCGTGGATAGCTCCTTTTCTCTCAAATTGGGTTTTTAGAGGTTCCCTGAAGTATTCAGCAGCCGGGAGTCGCTGTGCTCTCGTCCGCGGCGCGCTCGCCGAGCTTCACGCCGAGGGCTATGCCGCATTCGACGCGCTTCTTCATCATGGCGCACTGTATCGCGTGCGGAGTCCTCACGTCGCCCTCGTAAATGAAGCCGTTGGCGTTGCAGCCTCCGGAGCAGTAGAACCGCGCCCAGCAATCCGAGCAGCCCTTCTTGCTGTAAATATGCGTCTTGGCGAAGTAATCCGCGATCTTCTCGTCGACGTCGCCCGTATATATGCTGCCCATTTTCCACTCGTCGATGCCGACGAACTGGTGGCAGGGGTAAATATCCCCGTCCGGGGTCACAGCGACGTACTCGTTCCCGCAGCCGCAGCCGCGCAGCCTCTTGACCGCGCAGGGTCCCTGATTGAGGTCTATCATATAGTGGAAGAAGTTGAACGGCTTTTTGCCGGTCTTTTCCACGCTGTCCGCCATTATCTCGTACAGCCTGTCGTACTGCTCATATATCGCGGGCAGGTCGTCCTCGGTTATAGCCCAGGGCTTGTCGGACGGCGCGGACACCGGCTCCACCGAGAGCTGATAGAAACCCAGCCCGGCTATATGCTTCACGTCCTCGGAAAAATCGAGATTGTACTTTGTGAAAGTCCCTCTCACATAGTAATCGGTGCGTCCCTCGTTCACTCTGCCCTCAACGAGCTTCCTGTACCTCGGCACGATGATATCGTAGCAGCCCTTGCCGTTTGGCGTGACGCGGATATCGTCGTTGACCTCTTTCCTGCCGTCCAACGAGAGCACGCAGTTCGACATCTCGCGGTTGATGTAGTCGATCTTCTCATCGTCCAGCAGCATACCGTTGGTGGTGATCGTGAAGCGGAAGTTCTTGCCGTGCTGCTTCTCGACGCTGCGGGCGTAGTCCACGGTCGCCTTGACGGTCTCCCACGCCATGAGAGGCTCGCCGCCGAAGAAGTCGAGTTCGAGGTTCTGTCTGCCCATGGACTTTTCGATAAGGAAATCTATCGCTTTCCGCCCGGTCTCGGGGGTCATTATCTTTCTGCCCGTGCCGAAGTCCCCGGTAGCGGCAAAGCAGTATTTACAGCGCAGGTTGCAGTCGTGGGAAACGTGCAGGCACATCGCCTTTATCGGCGCCTTTACCGCTATATCGGCGTATTTTCTGTATTCGTCGGCGCTGTAAAGAATGCCGTCCTTATAGAGCTCGTATATCTCGGCGTAGCACTCGCGGAGCTCCTCCTCCGGGTACGCGCTCATCTTTCCGGGCAGCTCCGGGGGCATTTCCGCGGTCAGCGGGGGTTCAAGCAGCCCGGTCATCTCGTAGACGATATCATCGACGATATGCACGCCTCCGCTGTTTACGTCCAGTATTATATTTTCTCCGCCCTGTCTGAATCTATGTATCGTGTTTGTCATATTTTCTCCTTTAAAGAAGTATAGGGCAGCTTTTCAAGCCGCCCGTTACCCGCATACTCAAAGTGGAACTTACTTGTTAGCCTCGCACTGCTGATTAGCGATAGTGCAGGAGGTCTTGCAAGCGGACTGGCAGGAAGTCTGGCACTTGCCGCAGCCGCCCTTTGCCGCTGTTTCCTTTAAGTTAGCCTTGTTGATCGTCTTGATGTGCTTCATAATGATCAACCTCCTATATTTATTTCTTAATATTATAGCATAAATATCCGCAAATTGCAATACCCTGCGCCGAAAATATTGAAGCATCAGCCTATAATGTTTTTTATGCTTTTCACTATGTCGAGAACAGCTTTCTGTTCGCGCGCAGGCATTTCAAGTATGAGCTCGTAGATCGTCTCGGCTGTGTTTTTCTCCCCGTCGGCGCTCATATTCTTGAACAGCTCCGAGGGGGACACATTCAGTCCTCTGCATATCCGCATTATCGTTTCGAGAGACGCGTTTTTCTCGCCGCGCTCTATCTGTCCTATATATGTGGGGTGCAGGTCGCACATTTCCGAGAGCCTTTCCTGCGACAGTCCGCGCTGCTTTCTTATGCTGCGGACTCGCTGGCCGAATGTAACCGCTATACTGTCCATATCAACAGTCCTTTCATTCATATAAATCTATACTATAAATATTTTATGGAATTTTTAACAGACTATTGACATTATTTCAATTATAATATATACTATAAATATCGTTTTATATAAAACGACAAGCAAAAAAATTATTATTTTATTCGGAGGAACAAATGAAAAAAACACATTCATTACTTATGGGGGTTCTTGTTTTAGGCGCGGCTATGCTTCTCTCGGGCTGCGGCGGCAAGAGCGTAAAGCTGGAGGATTATCTTATCGTCGATTACATCGGCTATGATACGGTAGGCACCGCTCACGCCCAATTCGACGTTGAGAAGATGATCGCCGATAATCCCGAGGCGTTCGGCATCAAGGGTGAAGCATCGGAGCTGGAGATAGCGAGCGTTGAGATCGCGCTCGACGGGATAGGCGGCTCTCTCGATAAGTCAAAGGAGCTTTCAAACGGCGATACCGTCACATGGAGCTGGAAAATAAAGAACGAGGAGAAGCTCTCCGAAAAATTCCCGGTAAAGTTTATATACAGCGATGTGAAATATACTGTTGATGGGCTTGACGAGGCGGAAACGTTCGATCCTTTCGCGGGGATAACGGTGACTTTTGACGGTGTGGCACCCAACGGCAGGGCAAACATAGACGCGAGCAACAAAGAGATTTCCGGACTCAGATACACGGCGGACAAGACACAGGGACTCAAAAACGGCGATATCGTGACCGTCAAGGCCGAAGCGAGCGGCGATCTGAACGAATACTGCATAAAGTACGGTAAGCTCCCGACGCGCGCAGAAGCCGAATATACCGTAGAGGGTTTATCCGCTTACGCAATGAAGCTCGACGAGATACCGGACGATATGAAGACGAAAATGCTCTCGCAGTCCGAGGATATCATCAGGGCATACGCGGCGGGCTGGATCGAGGACAATACGTTGAAGGAGCTCACTCACCTCGGCTACTATTTCCTTTCGGTAAAGGACGGCTTCAGTTCAAGAACGACCAATCAGCTCTTCTGCGTTTACAAGGGAACGGCAAGACTCGGAAACGCAGTTACCCCCGAAGATCATAAAACCGAGATCGTCGGTGAGGAAGCCTTCTATACTTACGTTTATTTTGACAATATAATGCTGCTGCCGGACGGTAACGCCTCGGTAGACCTGAGCGCGGGACAGATGACCGGCAACAGCTTCAAGAGCAGCAAGTACGGTTATATGAACTGGGGCTACAATTCTTACAGCTATAAGGGCTTCCCCGATCTTGACACTATGTTCAACAAGTGCGTTACAGCTCAGGTAAGCAACTATAACTATGACAATACCGTAAGCGGCTGATACTACAAAACACTTGACCCGCAAAAAATCAAAAAGCACCGACAAATATCGGTGCTTTTTGTTTACTCCGCTTTGCGCAGCCGTTCAAGCACGCGCGAGCTTTCGAGGTCAACCTTCGCGCGCACGGGCAGCAGCTCCACGCTGTCCCCGGCGATATCGCGGCGCGCTATGCCGAACTCCTCGAAAATATCGAGTATTATGCCGAACTTGCAGCAGTTGATATCCGCGCGGTCGGCGATCATCTCAGCCTTTGAGAGCGAGCGGACCGTGCGCAGGATATCATATACGCTGCGGCGCTCGGCGTCTGTGGGTATCATTCTGACGAGCAGCTTCGGGTCGACTCTGCCGCAGCGGTAATCCTCATAGGCGGACTTTGCAGCAAGATAGCGCTCCTGCCGGAAGCCCTCGTACCGCATATCCCGCACGAACGCCGAGATACTGCGCTCGCCGCGGAACTCGTTTATCATCAGCGTGACTATCATATCCACGCGGTCGCCCTCCGAGTAGGGGAACGCCTCATAGGACATTCCCGAATACACCGCGCGCAGCTCCCTGCCGCCGAAGGTCACGCCGAAGGACGTGCTCCTGCCCTCCTTGACGGGCTTCTTCGAGCGTATCTCGCAGCCGCGCAGCAGGAACAGCGGCTCACGGTTGCCCTCGCCGAACGGTTCAAGGTTCGATATCGGCTCGATAGCCGCCATGTCTATATCCTCGGGCTCTGCGGCGAGGTCGGCGATAAGGGTGCCGCAGCAGGGTCCGGTCATGTGGTCGTCGCAGTAGGCGTGAGCAGCGTCGATGAACTCGCCGAGCCTGTCCGTCTCGACGGTGAGCCCCGCCGCTCGGGGGTGTCCTCCGTGCCGCAGCAGCAGCCCGGAGCAGCTTTCGAGCATCTCGAACATATTCAGCCCGTCGATGCTGCGGGCGCTCCCGCGTGAGGTCTCGCCCTCGCGGGTGATGACGATATTCGGCTTGCCGTACTTTTTCAGCAGCTCGCCGCTCGCGAGGCCTATGACTCCGTGCTGCCAGCCGTCGCCGCTTACTATCAGCAGCCTGTGGTCGAGCAGCCCGGGATCCCGGCTTATCTGTCCGTCTATCTGCGCCGCTATCGCTTCGCCCAGCTCCTTGCGCCTTGTGTTCATCTCGCACAGGGCGAGAGCCTTTGAAGACGCCGCGTTCATCGTCTCCGCGAGAAGGGTCTCCATAGCAGCCGCGGGGGTGTCTATCCTGCCGGCGGCGTTTATCTTCGGGCTTATCTTGTAGCCGATGAAGGACGAGGTTATCTCCATGCCCTCCTCCCAGCCGCTCATCACCAGCAGCCGGTTAAGCCCCATATTCTCGGTATTCTCCATGAGCCGCAGCCCCTCGCGCACGATGACGCGGTTCTCGCCTCCGAGATCCACGACGTCCGCGATAGTGCCGAGAGCCGCCATATCCGCGTACTGCGTGAATATGCTGTCCGCGCTGCCTCCGGTCAGGGTCTCCATAGCCATGAGCAGCTTGAGCGCGACTCCGCACCCCGCGAACTCCTTGTACGGCGAGGTGTCGTCGGGGCGGTGCGGGTCGACCACGGCTATCGCGTCGGGCATTTCCTCCGGTACCTGGTGGTGGTCGGTGATTATCAGCCTCATGCCCTTTTCCTTGATATAGCGTGCCTCCGCAGCCGCCGAAATGCCCGTGTCCACCGTGACTATCAGCTCGGTGCCGCGCTTTTTCAGCAGGTCTATCGCCGGGATATCGAGCCCGTAGCCCTCGTCGCGCGTAGGGATATACCAGTCTACCTCGGCTCCGCACGCCTGTAAATAGTTCACCACCATATAAGTAGATGTCACGCCGTCGCAGTCATAGTCGCCGAACACCGTGATGTGCGTTCCGTCCTCTGTCGCCTGCGCCAGAGCCGCGGCTGCCTTGTCCATATCCTTTATCGTCAGCGGGTCGGAAAGCTCCGTGCCGTTGAAGAACACGTCCGCGGCTTCCTTATCCGCTATCCCTCTGGAAACGAGTATGCGGCATATCAGCCGCGGAAGCCCCGTGGTCTGACACAGAGCGTCAACGGCTGCCGCGTCGGGTTCATTTATCTGCCATTTATACATAATTACCTCGGAAGAGAAGATGCGAACAGTAAGAAGCTGACCGCAGAGCGGACACCTCAGCTATTCGCTGTTCATTTTTCATTAACTTTTCTATTATATCACTTTTCTCCGCTTTTTTCAAGTCCTTTTCCGGCACAATTCCATTGGAAAAGAGAGCGCAGATGTTTCCGCGCTCCCCTTTTAAAATATATATAATCCAAACCAACAGTCATAATGTATCATACAGACGCGCTGAAACGCCGTCCGTCCTCGGCATCGCCGCCGAGCAGTATATCGAGCTCCGACTGCTTGTTGTCGGTGCGCTCCGCAAGCAGCTTGGCGACTATATCGGCCTCCATGTTCTTCATCTCGCCGATCTCCTCGGGAGAGACGGATTCCGCCTCGTCGGCTTCATCCTCCGTTTCGGCGAGCTCCTCGATCTTCTTCGCGCGCAGCTCCGCAAGCTTCTCAGCCTGGGCGTCGCGCGCCGCTTTGAGTTTTTCGAGCATCTCCTCCACGGTGGCTGCCTTTATCGTGTCGCTGCCGTCGTCGGCAAGCAGCCCGTCCATGAGCTTCGCACGCAGGGTAAGGTTGCCGTCCGCGTCGATAGTGGTACCGAGCTTATCGACCATGTCGGCGTCCTCGCCGAGATCCTTCTTGACGGCGTCTATGCTCTCTATGCTCTTGTCGATAAGACCCTCATACTTCGCGGCGGTCTCCTCGTCCGCAGCCATTCTCTCCAGCAGCGCGGGAGTGATGACAGCGTTGTACTTGCCCTTGCCCGTCGCCAGAAGCGCGTCCGCCTCGGCGTCGGTCTTATAGTCCGCGACGATGAAATCGACGCTGCCGTACTTCTTTTTCAGGTTATCGAGATACTTCTGCGCGGTCTCACTGAGCTTCGGAGCGTTGTCCGATGCAGCGCCTATGCGCATACCGCCGTCGGTCTGCTCCGACCGGGGCTGCTCTATCAGCGATGAGAACTCAGCCTTGTCGTAGTTTCTCTCCACGGCGTCGGACGTCTGCTTTTTGCCGCCTCCGACCTCGCCGCGCCACGGCTCGCCCTTCTTGCCGGTGCTGACCGGGTGTGCCGAGCCTACCTTGCCGTAACCGTTTATATTCTGTACCATTCGCCTCATCGCCCTTCTTTTTTTGATACCGGAGCGTTTCCGGGAACCCAATCAACTGTCAATTATAATATCGTCTGCGTGCAGGAAAACTTTAGTGTTTTTAAAGCAGCCGCCCGATTTTTACATTTCAAACAAAAAAGCGCTCCTTATCGGATACGCTTTTTGTCGTTTATCACAGCATTACTATCGCGCTGCCGTTCGATTTAATGGTCGGGTGAGCGCGGTCGGCATGGATTATCTGAGTGAACGTGTCTATCTTTACTATAGTGCCGCCGTAGATCATGGTCTTTGCACGCAGCGTGGCGTTGTTCGCGAGAGCAACTATCTCTTTGAGCTGCTTAAGCCGCTCGGTAAGCGGAGTCTTATCCGCGACCTTCTGCGCGCGTATGCGCAGAGCCGCTTCGAGGAAGCTCTCGTCGTCCAGCGTGGCTGCGCCGACCTTCTCGCGCTCGCGGATATCGTTCACCTGGTGCATTATCTTCGATATTTCCTTGTCGAGCCGCTGTATGCTCGCTTCAAGGCTTTCGATCTCCTTCGAGTACTCGTCGTGGTTCCCGAGCACGAGCCTCGTCTCGGCGTGCTCGCGGTTGCCGACCAGCAGGCAGGTTACGTTCCCGGCGCAGTATACCTCGCCTCCGGAGATACGTCCGGCTCCGGTAAGGCAGTCTATGCCGTAGACGCTCTTCACCACGCAGCCCTCTATCGTATCGGCGATTATCCTGTTCCCCGCCACTATGGTGCTGTCGTAGAGCTCCTTGCCGGTTATTGAGCCCTCCTCCGCGGAAACCGAGGATTCAAGCACTCTTCCCTCGATGACCACGTTCTTCGCCGCCTCGATCACCGCGTAGGAGACCTTGCCGTGCACTATGACGCTGCCGCCCGCGTGAATGACGCTCTTGCTCATAACGTCGCCGTTCACGACTATCGTGCCCTCGAACGTGACCACACCCATGGACTGCTCGATGTTCTGGTCGAACACCTTCTCGTTGACGACGCAGTATTTCCCGTCGCGCTGTATGAAGCGCCCCGTACATTCGGAATAGACGCGGCTGCCGCGCTTGTATATGCCCTCGCCGATCTCGAAATCGGCTTCCTTCCCCGGCTCTGCCGGCAGCACTCTGCCGCGGACGTCCATGCCGTCCCTGCCGGGCTTGGGCATTATTATGTGACACAGCTCGACGTCCTTCTCGACGTTGGAGGCTTTGCTGTTCCCGGGGGTGACCTTCAGCTTGAGGCTGCCGTCCGCGCCGCTTACCGGCGGAGTGCCGTTCGCGATGACCACCGGCTTGTTGACGAGCTTTTCCTCCGCTATCCTGCGTATCGCGTCCTCGTCTATGCCGCAGAATACTCCCGCGGCCGAAGCCTCGCGCTTTATATCGTTGGCGGTGAAGGGCTTATGGCTCTGCGAGCCGACGTTCACGGTGCAGGTAGCCTTCATATTGTCCGGCGAGATCTTGACGGAGATCAGAGTCATGGACTCCGCGAGCCCCTCGATCCTGCCCGCGCGCACATCTGCGAACGGGTTCCTGAACGTGCCTGCCTTCTCGGGGTGGATGATCTCCTCGATTATACTGTCAAAGAGATCGTCGAGCTTTTTCAGTTCTTCTTCCATTTAGCTTCACAGCCTTATATCATCTTCTTGCCCATGACCGTCGAACTGATCTCGACATTTCCGTTCTCCGCCCAGAAGGTCATCGTGCGTCCGTAGTTGAGACCGGTATCCTCCGCGAGGATCGGTATGCGGAGCTTGCGCAGAGCCTCCTTGACAGCCTCAATGTTGCGCTGGCCTATGTTGAACTTTGAATTGGTCGTCTGGAACATTACCGCGCCTCCGGCTATCTTTGCCTTGAGAGCCGCGGTGTTCGCGCCCATTGCCCTCATTTTGTCCACCATGTCCGGCAGAGCGGTGTCCGCGAACTTCATTCTGGTGGTATGTCCGTCTATGATAGCCGTACTGTCGGGCAGCATTATGTGCGAAAGACCCGCTATGCCGGTCGTCTTGTCATACAGACAGGTACCGATGCACGAGCCCAGCGCGTAGGTGACGAGTATGTCGTCGCCCCTTCCGACCTTCCAGTCGGATATGCCGATTATAAGTTTCTGCCCCATTACGCGACACCCAGCTTTCCGAGCAGGTTATCGAGTGAGTCGATCGTAGGGAGAAGCAGCATCTTTGACTGTATGCTCGTATTGTCTATTATCATGTTGTTGTCGATAAACAGCAGCTTGTCTCCCATTTCGCCCATTTCTATCGCGGGTACGCTCATTATAGCGCCCAGCATATCGACGGTCATGACGGGCACCTCGATGTCTATGGTCATCCCCGCGAGCTGAGCGATAGCGTTGACGTAAGAGCCCGCCATAATGTTGCCCATTTCGTTGAGCGCGGAGTTTTCCGCCTCGCTGAGCGAGAAGATGTCCTTCGGCGCCTGACCGAAGAAGGTCTCCTCTATCAGAGCGATGAGGTTCTGCTCGAACAGGAACATTATCATGCCCTCAATATCGCCGTTGATACGTATAAGAATTCCCGCGATGACCTTTTCGGGACCGCCGACCGCGTTGATCGCCTCGTTGAAATCGAGCACCTCGACTCTGGGCACCTCTATGTCTATCATCTTCCCCACCATGGAGGAAAGAGCCGTGGTTGCGTTGCCGGAGCCGATGTTGCCGACCTCGCGGAGAACGTCGATCTGCATATCATTGAGGTCTTCGTATTTTCCGATACTCATATCCGTATATTTCCTTTCAATTAAATAACGTAATCATCAGCCGCGCAGATTGTTGGCTATGTTCATCATCTCGTCCGAGGTGGTGACCACTCTCGCGCTGAACTGGTACGAGCGCTGAGTCTCGATCAGATGCACCATTTCCGCCGCGAGATCGACCGTTGACATCTCCAGAGCCTCGCGTATCAGCTCCCTGTCCTCGGCGACCACGGGCTCGCCGGAGCGCGGAGTCACGGCGAAGTGGTTATCCTCGTTCTGGTCGAGCCCCCAGTTGTTGTCCACGGCGAAAATGCCGATCATATCCGTGAGGGCGTCGTAATCTATCTTCGTGGTCATATAGCGCTCGGTGCCTGTAATATTGCCGTCCGCGTCCATGACCGGTCTTTCCTCCTCGACGAACGGTACGACGATGTGGTTCCTCTCGCTGTCGAGAACGAACTCGCCGCGCGCCGTCACGAGCTCCCAGTGGTCGTTGTCTATATGGGATATCTGGAACGAGCCGTCACGGGTAAGGTATTCTCTCCCGCGCTCGTCCCGCACCATGAAGAAATTGTCGTTTGGTATGGCATAATCGAGGGGCTGGTCGCTCATATAGAACATACCCTGCTCCCACATGAAATCGGTCTTCATTATGTACTGACCGTGTCCGGTCTGCCACTCCTCCTCGGTCGCGCGCTGCACCGTATAGACGCAGTCCGCGAAGCTCGGCCGCAGCGACTTGAAGCCGACGGTATTCACGTTCGCGATGTTATGCGAGTATATGTTCATGCCTTCCTGCTGCGCGATCATACCCGCCGCGCCGGTATAAAACGATATATTCATATATCTACCTCGCTCTTACGGCATTTGAGCCGCTCTGCGCTTACGATATCGAAGCGATATCGACAGCCTTGCTGTTTATCTGGTCGAGTGCCTTAAGTATCTTGCTGTTTGCCTCATACAGGCGGTGAGCCTCCATGAGCTGGGTTATCTCCTTGTTGCCGTCCACGTTTGAATGCTCCCACGCGCCCTGAATCACGTCGAAGAACTCGCCGTCGGGGAGCTGCTCGCCTCCCTCGTAGAGCATAAGGTCGTTTCCGATCTTGTCGACGTCCGCGTCGGGCGGGATATAGGTGAGCAGCAGCGTATCGACGACCTCGCCGTTCATGGTTATCACGCCGTCGTTGTTTATCTCGAAGCCGTCGGCTCCGAGGTAAATGTCGCCGTTCCTGCCCTGGACTCTGCCTGCCTTGCCGAGTATCAGGTATCCTTCGCCGTCAAGCTCCCACTGACCGTTGCGGGTCTGGTAGACGTTGCCGGCCTTGTCGCGGATATTGAAGTACACGTTGCCGTATATCGCGACGTCGAAATCGCTCTCGGTGTACGTGAAGTTGCTCTGCTCAAGATTGGTCTTGGAAATGTCGGCGTAGGTCTGGAGGAAATGCCCCGATGTCTCGCGCCGTCCGTTGACAAGTATCAGCTCGTCCATGAAGGTGTTCGTGACTATCTCGTCCTTGCGGTAGCCGGAGGTATTGACGTTTACGATGTTGTTGCCTATCGCGTCGAGCTGTCTCTGCTTGACTATCATGCCCTGCGCGGCGTTGTAAAAACCTCTTAACACGGGCTGTCCTCCTTATATCCCGGTGCGCGGCGGTATCCCGCGCCGGGGCGCTGTCCGTTGATCGTTATTTTTTCATGTAATCGGCGAGCCGGTGCTTCAGGTACAGTATCGCCTTTGAATGTATCTGGCTGACGCGGGAATCGGTCAGCCCGAGCACCCGCGCTATCTCGCTGAATTTCAGCTGTTCGTAGTAATAGAGCGTGATGACCTGCTTTGCGCGGTCGCTCAGCTCGTTTATCGCCTCGGTGATGACCTTTTTCTGCTCCGCGCGGTACATAGCCGCGTCGGCGGCGTCCTCGGACTCCATGATGTCGAAGTTGTCCTCATACAGCAGCTCCTCGAAGGACAGCGTCACCGCGCCTGCGGACTCTGCCATGCGCTTTTCGAGCATTTCCCGGGAAAGTCCCATGTACTCCGCGAGCTCCGAGTTCTTCGGGTGCCTCCCGAGCTTCGTGAAGAGCTCGTTGTACGCGGCGTCCAGCTCTCTGCCGAAGGTGCGCACCTGCCGGGGTATCCAGTCCTGCTTGCGGACGAAATCGACGATAGCGCCCTTTATCTTGATATTCGCGTAGGTCTCGAATTTCACGCCTCTGTCGAGGTCGAAGGTATCTATCGCGGACATCAGGGCTATGACTCCCTCGTTCACGACGTCGTCCGGCGAGGCGTACTTTATGTAGATATTGCGAAGCGACATGGCAAGCATACGCACAAGGTCGAGGTAACGCAGCACGATATCGTTGCGTAAATTGATATCCTGCGTCTCACGATATTCGCGTATAGCCTGCAATACATCATAATCCGCCATCTGCGTCCGCCCCCCATCCTTGGTAATTGCCGCGGCGTCATGCCGCTCTTAAAGTGATATGCTCCCCACAGACTGTATCTGCGTCGTGCTGTCTATCTCGCTGTACGAGAGCACGGTTATGTTCTGGAGGAACTGGTCTATCAGCTTCTTGAAATAAACTCTTACTATCGGCGAGGTAAGTATTATCACATTCGGGATAACGTCCTTTATCTTGTTCACCTCGTCCGTAGTCTTTGCGACGATGCGCTGGATAGTGTCCGGGTCCATGGACAGGTAGCTGCCCTGGTCGGACTTCTTCACGCTCGCCACTATCATATCCTCTATCCTCGGGTCTATCGTTATCACGCGCAGAGAGTTCGCCTCGGCGAAGCGCCTTGTGATCGTGCGCCTGAGTGCCTGCCGCACGTACTCCACGGTGATGTCTATGTCCTTCATTGTGGTCAGGTGGTCGCTGAGCGTTTCGAGTATGGTCTCCATATCCCTTATCGGAACGCCCTCACGCAGCAGCATGGAGAGCACCTTCTGGAGATAACCGTAGGAGATGACGTTCGGGACCAGATCCTCGACGATAGTGGCGTTGGTCTTCTTGATGTTCTCCACCATGGTCTTGACGTCCTGACGGGTGAGTATCTCGCTGCAGTGCTGCTTGATGACCTCGGAGAGGTGTGTTATCATCACCGAGACCGGGTCTATCAGCGTATAGCCGGCGACGTCCGCGGCGACCTTCTTGTCCTCGCTTATCCAGCGGGCGGGTATTCCGAAGGCGGGCTCTATGGTGTCGATACCGTCCACGGGCATCGAAACGTCGCCGTTGTCGAGCGCCAGGTAGTGATCGACGAGTATCTCGCCTCTCGCGACCTCCTCGCCCTTTATCTTGATTATGTACTGGTTCGGGTTTATATCCGGGTTATCGCGCATACGCACCGAGGGTATTACCATGCCCATATCCATAGCGAACTGCTTTCTGAACAGCACGACGCGCTCGATGAAGTTTCCGCCGCTGCGCTCGTCGACAAGGTGCAGCAGCGAGTAACCGAACTCCATTTCGACCTGCTCGACGTTCAGGAGCTTGAAAACGTTGTCGATATCGCGGTAGTAGTCCGTATCGGTGGTCGGGCGCTGTTCCTTTGCCTCCTCGATCTGCTTCTGAGCCTCGGCGGCCTCCGCCACCTGCGCCTCACGGCTCTGCGAACGCCTCAGGAAGATGCCCGCGTACAGGAGCGCGGCTCCGAGCATGGCGAGTATGGGCTTCGGGAAGCCCGGCACCAGCATGAGCACGAGCATTACCGCGCCGGTGATTATGAGAACTGTGGGATTGCTTGTGAACTGGCGCTTCACGTCCTCGTTGAAGCTGCCCTCACTCGCCGTTCTGGTAACGACCATACCGGTCGCCACGGATATGAGCAGCGAGGGTATCTGCGAGCACAGACCGTCGCCGACGGTAGCCAGCGAGTAGGTACTCATGACGGTGTTTATATCCGCACCGCCTATGACTCCGATTATCGCTCCGCCGATAAGGTTTATCAGCGAGGTGATTATCGACATTATCGCGTCTCCCTTGACGAACTTGGTGGCACCGTCCATGGCTCCGAAGAAGTCAGCCTCACGCTGCACGTTCGCGCGGCGTATCTTGGCTTCCTCGTCCGTTATCGCGCCTGTGTTGAGGTCGGCGTCTATGGACATCTGCTTACCGGGCATAGCGTCGAGGGTGAATCTCGCCGCGACCTCGGATACACGCTCCGAGCCCTTGGTGATGACAAGGAAATTCGCAAGGAATATTATTATAAAGATGATGAATCCTACTACGGGGTCGCCGCCCATTACGAACTGTCCGAATGTTGCGATGACCGAGCCCGCCTGCCCGGTGCTTAGTATGCCTCGGGTGGTGGAGACGTTCAGCGCCAGCCGGAACACCGTGGTGATGAGCAGTATCGTCGGGAAGATCGAAAATTCGAGGGCTTCCTTTATATACATTGTCAGCAGCAGTATGACCAGCGACAGTCCTATATTCACAAGAAGCAGAAAATCAAGCAGCGCTCCGCCCATGATGCCGTTAAGCGGTATGATGAGCGCCAGGATGATAAATACGACGAACACGGCAAATACATTGCTCATCATTCTTTTTACCATCTGACAATTCCTGCCTCCCTTCCTTTTTTTCGTTTACTGCGGTCATTCCGCGCTCCCGTCCGAGCGTCTTGTCGCGTCCTCGGGGGGCTCGAACTTTATGCCCTTCGCGGTGAACATATCGGAGATGACCACCGCGACCGCCTTGAACAGCGTATTCGGTATCTCCTGACCTATCTCCACCGTCTCGTACAGCTCCCTTGCGAGGGGTCTGTCCTCCGTTATGAAAACGCCGTGCTGTTCGGCGATCTCGATTATTTTCAGCGCCAGAGCGTCCTTGCCCTTCGCGGTGACGTACGGCGCCATATACGCCGAGGTCTCCGTATCGTATTTCAGCGCCACGGCGTAGTGCGTAGGGTTCCTCACGACCACGTCGGAGCCCGGTACCTGCTCCATCATACGCTGCTGAGCCATTTCGCGCTGTTTCTGCTTTATCTTGCCCTTTATCTGCGGATCACCTTCGGTCTGCTTGTACTCGTCCTTGACCTCCTGCTTTGACATTTTCAGGTTCTTCTCGAACTGGTACCACTGGAAGAGGTAATCCCCCGCAGCCACGAACACGAATATGATGCAAAGTATCATCACTATCGAAAATATCGTATTCGCTATATATGCGACCGCGTAGACGGGCTCGGTGTCCACGAGGCTCACTATCTCGGTCATGCGGCTCTCTATCTGCCCGTAGACCACGAAGATTATCGCCGAGAGCTCGATGAGCCCTTTCAGGATCCCCACCGCCGACTGAGCCGAGAACATCTTCTTGATGCCGTTCAGGGGGTTGAGCTTCGAGAACTTCGGTTTCAGGGGCTTCATCGTGAACAGTCCGCGGGTCTGCGCCATGACCGTTATCACCACGATAAGCCCTATTATCGCGCACAGCGGCAGCACTATCATTACCGCCTGCCTGACGACGTTCAGGAATATATTCGTATAGGTGCTGAAATCGTTGTCGAACTCGTCGCCGACGTGCTCCAGCCCCTCCTGCAATATTCTCGTGAGCTGCACGAACATATACGAGCTGAGCACGGCAAGCGCCGAGAACGTTCCGAGTATCGAGACCGCAGTCACGACCTCGTTGCTCTGGAGCACCTGTCCTTCCTTTTCTCTCGCGTCGCGGCGCTTTTTCGGCGTCGCCTTTTCGGTTTTATCATCTCCCGGCAACGACGATCACCTCACCCGGGAACTATACGAAATGTGCGGCTGCCGCGTCAAGGTTCGTCCACAGATACCCGAACAGCTTGTCGATGAGCTCCGACAGCGGTCCCGCGGCGGCTATTATTACAATGAAGCCTACTATCAGCTTCAGGTGGATATTCAGTACAAATATCTGTATCGTCGGCACCGCCTTCATTATGATGCCCATACAGAACTCGACTATCAGCTCCGCCGCCAGCAGCGGCATCGCGAATTTAAGCGCCAGCTCCATTATCGTGCCCATGTACATGACGATAATGAGAGCCAGATCTATGGTGCTGTCCGTGAACGCGTACCCCAGCGGTATAGTCTCGTAGGTCAGCTTGAAGAGTCGTATATACGAGAGGTGACTTCCCGTTATGAAGAAGTACAGCACGAACATATAGTAATAGTAATTGCCGAATACCGGCATAGTGACGCCCGTTGCGGGGTCGTAAGCCTTCGCCATGCCGAGGCCCACCTCGGTATCCATGATCTCGCCGGCGTACAGAAGCACCGTTATCATCAGGTTCGTGAAGAACCCGAAGACCATGCCGATGAACAGCTCCTTTATGACGATGAATGCGAAGCCGATGACTCCCGTGAATTCCGGAGCCGCGGCCTGCCCGCCCATCGACGCGGTCATCACCACCGCCATGACCACGGACATGAAGGCTTTTATATTGGCAGGCGTATTGTTTCGTGAAAATATCGGGTTAAACGTGAATATCCCCGTCACCCGGCACAGCACGAATATGAACGCCGTGAAATTTCCGTACAGAGTTTCCCAGACGAACATCACGGAATAGGCGTGGTCGCCATGAGCTCGACTATACGGTTAAAGAAATCTATTATGCTTGAGCACATCCACGGTCCCATAGCAAGGAGCGCGAGCGCTACGATTATCGCCTTCGGAGCGAAGGTGAGGGTCTGCTCGTGCACCTGCGTCGCCGCCTGGAGTATCGCGATTATCAGTCCGACGAGCATGGCTATCAGCAGCGTCGGCACAGCGAGCTTGAACGCGAGGATTATCGCCTCGGTGAATATTTCAAGTACAAGATCCTCGGACATTTATATACCGACCTCCCAAGTCCGTACTCCGCTAAACATTGAACGAATTTACCAGCGTGCCTACGAGCATCTGCCAGCCGTCGACCAGCACGAAAAGCATGATCTTGAACGGCAGCGATATCATCGAGGGCGGCAGCATCATCATACCCATTGCCATGAGCGTCGAGGAAACGACGATATCTATGACAAGAAAAGGTATGAACAGCATGAATCCCATCTGGAACGCCCTTGTCAGCTCGCTGATTATGAACGACGGTATCACAACCTCAAGCCCGAGCTGCTCCGCGTAGTCCGTGAGCGCTTCGTCGGTCTGCGTCAGATCGACAGGCACCTGAACTATGCTTTCCACGGGTTCTATGGGCTTTATGAAGTCCGGGTCGATAACGCTGCCGTTCTCCTCGGGAGCCGTGGTCTGAGCGGCCTCAGCCGCCTCGGCGCGCGCCTCCGCCCTGTACACGGACTGTCCGCGCAGGTCGAGGAAGAACTGCATATTCTTCCGCGAGGTATTGCGCAGCATGAAGTCCTTAAGCGTATCGCCGGAGCGTTCGAGCATCTCGTTTATCTGTATCTCTCCCGCGGCGTAGGGCTGATACGCGTTGTCGTTTATCTGCGTGAAGGTAGGCCACATCACGAACAGCGTAAGAAACAGCGAAAGCCCCATCAATACCGAGTTCGGCGGGATAGACTGGGTCTGCATCGCATTTCTCAGAAAGCTGAAAACTATGACTATCCTCGTGAACGAGGTGAGCATCACGAGGAACGACGGGGCGACCGACAGAATGGTGATTATCAGGATCACCTCAAGGGACTGCGAGCCGTCTATGCCGATGAGCTGCTTGAGCAGGGAATCGTCCACGGGCTCGGTGCCGGGGTTCGCGGCGAGCACCTCGGTCTCTGCATCGCCCTCGGCGGCTCCCAGAGCCGACGCGGTGACACATATCACCGACAGCAGCAGACACGTCACGACAAAGGAAATAATGAACCTGATAAAATACTTACTGTTCTGTTTTATCGTTTCCTTGACCATTGCCGTTATCCTTTCCCGTGCCTTTATTCCTTTTCATGACCTCGGCAAACGCGGCGGCGAATGACATTCCGCCCTGCGCTTCGGGGGATGGCTGCTGGGCATAGTATTCCTCCGGGCTCATATCTATGTCGGCGAGCTTTTCGATATGCTGTCCGGTCACGCCGACGAGCATAAGCTTACCCGCGACGCACACGACGACTATCATACCCTCTCTTCCGAGCGACACCCTGTCGATGACCTTCATTCTGTTCCCGTTGACGCAGCCGATGCCTCCGTTGAGCTTCTTCACCGCGTAAACGAGTATGAAGAAGAGTCCGAGTACGCCCGCGAGGGAAAGGATCATCCAGATCCATTCCATGCCGGATCAGCCGAGTATCTTCGTAACTGTCGCTATTATTCTGTCGGGCTTGAAGGGCTTTACGATGAAATCGAGCGCGCCGAGCTTGATAGCCTCAACGACCATTGCCTCCTGACCCATAGCGCTGCACATTACGACCTTTGCGGCGGGGTTCATCTTCTTGATGTCCGCGAGAGCCTCGATACCGGTCTTATTGGGCATGGTTATGTCCATTATGACGAGGTCGGGCTTTTCCGCCTCATAGGTCTGGCAGGCGATAGCGCCGTCCTGGGCCTCAAGGATATTGGTATATCCGTTCTTCGTGAGGGTGTCCTTGATGAGCATTCTCATGAAAGCCGCATCGTCGACCAGTAAAATCTTCTTGTCCATAGCTGTTTACTCCTTATTAATAGAATCTATTAGTTTAGATTTGATTATTTCCGTTATCCTGACCGCGAAGTTGTCGTCTATAACGACTATATCGCCCTTGGCGATAAGGTTGCCGTTCACTATTATATCGACGGGAGCTCCCGCCTGCCGTTCAAGCTCGATTATCGTGCCCTGTGTGAACTCAAGTATATCCTTGACCTTGCGTCTTGCGGTGCCTATCTCGACGGATATCTCCAGAGGCACGCCCATCAGGAGCTGAAGGTTGGTCTTCTGATCTCCCGAGAGCTGTATATCCGGGGAATCGAACTGATTGAGCTGCGCGTTCTGCAGGTTCATTGACGGGGGCTGCTGGTAGCCGTACTGGGGCGGGTAGCCGTACGGCATCTGCGGCATCGCTCCCTGCGGCGGGTATCCGTACTGCGGGGGGTAGCCGTACGGCATCTGCGGCATACCGGGCTGCATCTGTGGCATTCCCTGAGGCATTCCCTGGGGCATACCCTGCTGCATCTGAGGCATACCCTGCGGCATACCGGGCATAGGCTGCTGCATCTGGGGCTGAGCCGGAGCTCCGCCTCCTCCGCCGCCCGCCATAGCGGCGAACATGGCGTCCATCTCCGCCTGCGACATGGTGCCGCCGCCTCCGCCGCCGCCTGCCGCGGGCGCGGGAGCCGGGGCTCCGCCTCCTCCGCCGCCCGCCATAGCGGCGAACATGGCGTCCATTTCCGCCTGCGACATGGTACCGCCGCCTCCGCCTCCGGCGTCCGCGGCGGGCTCCGGAACGGGGGGAGCCTCATTCTCCTCCGCCGTGCCGAGCACCTTGCGCGCTATATAGCTGGCGAGGTCGAGGGTAAGTATCGAGGCGAACTCCGATTTTATTACCCCGTCTATCGTAAGGTCGAAGTATATCGCGACGACCTTGTCGTCGGGCTCGAAGCTCTGCACCTCGCTGAGGTCGATGTTCTCCATGATATAGGGCGTCGGCGTGGAGATATCCACCACGATGCCCAGGAAGTCGGACAGCGCCGTTGCGCTCGCGCCCATCATCTGGTTCATGACCTCGGAGACGGCGCTGATATTCAGCTCGTCGAACTCAAAGTCCGGCGTGACCTCAAGAGGCTGACCCATGAGCTGATTGAGTATCATCTGCACGTCGTCCTGACGGAGCACCATAAGGTTGTTGCCCGAAAGACCCTTTACATATTCTATTTTCACGCAGACGGCGGGCTCAAGCTTGTCATACTGGAGCATATCGTCCGCTCTGACGACTTCCACTCTCGGGGTAGTGATCCAAACCTTGGCGCTGAGAAGCTCAGAAACAGCTGTTGCCGCGCTTCCCATGCTTATGTTCATGACTTCGCCGAGGGCGTCCTTTTCCATCTCGGAAAGGTCTGTCACAGCCATATATCAAACCTCGCTTCTGTAAACATTTTCGATCTTGATAGCCTTGTTCTGGTTGAACGAGCCGAGCTTTCCGTCGAACCAGATCTTGTTGCCTATCCTGAGCTTCACATTGCTGTCGATGCTCATATCCAGCGGGATTATGTCGTCCACCTGGAGGTTGAGGACGTCGTACACATCGAGCGACGTATTTCCGAGCACCGCCGTGATCTCCAGCGACGTTTCGTTGAGCGCCTTCATTATGTGGTCACGGCGCTCCTGCTCTCTCGCGGCGTCGAAGCGCCGGGTCGTCCTTACCGATCTTGTCATATATTTCTGCATTACCTCGTCAAGGCTGAGCACGGGCATACAGATCGTGATTATCGTCTTTGTGTCGTTGACGGTCGCCTCAAGCGCGACGAGTATCATGGTATCGTCGTAATCCACTGCCGAGTAAACGCGGGAGTTGGTCTCGATATTGACCACCGTGGGGTTTACCTCAAGGTAGGGCTCCCACGGCTCGCGCAGCAGCGCCGCCATATTGTTGATTATCTTGTCGATTATGCTGACCTCTATCTCGGTGAAGTCTCTGTCGGCGTCCTTATATTCGCCTCTGCCTCCGAGAAGTCTGTCTATAAGCGTATATGTCAGCGAGTTTGAAAGCTGGACTATCGAGGTCACGGTGCCTATATCGTCGTCGTGTATGCCGAGGTCGAGCGTTCCCATCATTACGTAATCCGGGAGCGCGTTGTTGAACTCGAAATATCGCTGTTCCTCTATGGAAGCGAGGGTGACCTTGCAGTACAGTCTCAGAAGTCCCGTCAGATACGAGGAAAGAAGTCTCGCGTAGTTGTCGAAAATGCTGTCGAGTATCTTGATACGCTCTTTTGTAAATTTCTTCGGCGCTCGAAAGTCATATTCCTTGACATCCGGCTCCTTGCTGCTCTCGACTACCCCGCCGGACATCGCACTGCTCAGCAGCGCGTCTATCTGTTCCTGCGTAAGGGTCTCAGCCATTCAAACCTCACCTCGCCTTCTCTGTGGGATATCCTCTGTGTAACGCCGGTTATTCCTCGGCAGCCTCGGTCTCTTCCTCAGCGGGCTCCTCGATCTCCTGGAGTATGGATTCCGGTATCTCCGAGATCGGTATGCTGTATGTCGGGCCGGTATAATCGTCGTCGCCGCCGTCGGAACCGGATATCGCGCCGGAGTACTTGCCGTCGAGGCCGTCGATGATCTGCTGCACGGTATCGTCCGAGGTGCCGCCGTAAACGTCGGTGCGGTCGATGATATCGGAGTGCGAATATTCTATGCCGTAGTCGTACATCAGCATATCCTGGATGACCTGGGTATCCTCCGCGGCTATCTCGTTTCTGGTGATGACCAGCTCGACGCGGCGGTTCTGGGCTCTGCCCTCCTCGGTCTCGTTGGTGGCTATCGGGTCATACTGCGCTCTGCCCTCGGGGACGTACTTGTTGCTGTCCACGAGGCGGTTGAAGTCCATATACTTCGTGACCGAGCAGGCTCTCGCCGCCGACAGATCCCAGTCGTTCACGGTCGAGAAAGCCACCGCGGCGGTATGTCCCTGGACTCTGATAGACTTGATATACTCGCCTATCGCGCCGATTCCGGGCATTATGGTGCGTATAGCCTTCTTGCCGCTCTCCTTGAGCACAGCGCTGTCGCCGTCGAACATTATCGAATTGTCAAATCTGATATTTATGCGTCCCGCCGAGGACTGGGAAACGGATATCGACTCGGAGAACTCGCTCTCCGCAGCCGCTCTCGACGCCCACGCGAACAGCTCGTCGAAGTTGTTCGGCAGACCCATTTTTGTCTCGGTCTCGTTCATCTGTGTGCCGTCTCCGGTGTTCATCGGGGTATCGGAGTTGCCTTCTCCGCTGGACCTGCTGTTTCCCTCGTCTATGTCCTCCAGCACGAACGGGTTTATGTACTTGCCCTGGCTGTTGAAGGACTGGAATATGTACTGGAACTTGACCGGGTCCTGTGTGGACGCGGCGTAAAGAAGAACGAAGAAGCACATCAGCAGCGTTACCATGTCGCCGTAGGTGGACATCCACTCATCGACGCCGGTATGTATGATCTTGACTTTTTTCTTTGCCATTTACTGTGACCGGCAGCCGTCAGGGTGCCTCTCCTTTCGCTTTTTTTGTGAGCCCCGCCGCACCGGCGCTGACGGTTCCGGGCAGGGGAATAATATATTATACCATAAAAACAGGCGTTTTGCAATATTTTTTTGCATTTTTCCGGCGGAGCTCCGCCGTTCGCATACCGGGAAGTCCTTTCCCGCGCACGAGTCGTCCGCTCCTCCGCACATCCGCTCCTCCGCACGCCCGCTCCTCCGCACGCCCGCATTGACTGCACGCCCGCGGCGCCCGGATATCAGCCTCCCGAGCTTTCTTCCTTCTTCGCCGACTTCGGCATCATGAATTCGAGCTTTTCCTTTATCATTCGGGGGTTGGAGCCCGCGGCTATCGCCATTACGCCCTCAATGATTATCTGCATACAGAATACCTCGTCGTCGTGAGCGTTCTTCAGCGAGGTCGCGATAGGCGTAAAGATAACGTTCGCGAACAGCGAGCCGTAGAACGTGGTGATGAGCGCGGTCGCCATGGCAGGTCCCAGGTCGCCGCCGTCCAGGTTCTGGAGCATGATAACAAGTCCGACCAGCGTTCCTATCATTCCGAACGCCGGGCACAGGCTGGCGCCCTTCTCAAAGAAGCCTCTGTTCGCCTCGTGACGGGCTTCGAGGAACTCCAGCGAGCCCTCCAGCATCTCTCTGACCTTCGCCGAGTCGTTGGCGTCAACGATAAGCATAAGGCTCTGCTTCATAAACGGGTCGTCGCACTTGTTCGCACTGTCCTCCAGCGCGAGAAGTCCCTTGCTTCGCGCCGTGTTCGCGAACTCGACTATCTGATCTATGTACTTCTGCGGATTGTACTTCTGCGGCATTATCGCGAGAATGAACAGCTTCGGCAGCGTTTTCAGCAGCGAGATCGGTGAAAGTGCGATAAGTACGCCGAAGGTTCCGCCGACGGTTATCATCAGAGACGGTATATCTATGAACCACGGGAGCTGTCCTCCCTGGAAGATACCGAACAGGATAAGTCCGAACGCTATTACCCAGCCTATGATCAGTGTAATATTCAAAAAGGTTCCCTCCAATAAATATATTTTCTCACGCCAAATCCCGCATAAACCCGGATACCTGCCGCTTTAACGCGGCGAAGCATTCGGGATCACACGGTAATAAAAGCATTATTCAGCTTTCGCGCGGGTTTTCCCTTGTCCTTGCGTGACAGGCGCGGTTGAACCCCACGATCTTTCCCATTATCTCATTGAGCGACTCCTGCACGATATAGCTGTTCCCGTTCACCATATTTATCACGGTGTCCGGAGATTCGACCACATTCTCGATGTGCCTTTCGTTCAGCATTATATCCTTGCCGTTGAGTTTTGTAAGAATTATCATACTATATCCCTGTGTAAACCGCCTATGCGGTGAGGGGCAAGCCCCCACCGCCGCGGAAGTTTATTACCTCTTCAGGTTGATGAGCTCTTCAAGCATCGTATCCGATACCGTGATGATACGGGAGTTTGCCTGATAGCCTCTCTGCGTGATTATCATGTCGGAGAATTCCTGCGCGAGATCGACGTTGGACATTTCGAG
Organism: Ruminiclostridium sp.; assembly: GCA_024682455.1. Lineage (GTDB taxonomy): Bacteria > Bacillota > Clostridia > Oscillospirales > Ruminococcaceae > Ruminiclostridium_E. Next base: position 45,712 of record JAIKZF010000035.1, read on the forward strand.
GGCGCCCGAAACTACCTCGCCTGCGCCGTCCTTGCCCGCGATCTTGACCTGTGCCTCGCCGGAAGCGAGCGTGGCTCTCCAGAGCGTGGTGCCTGCCTGCTCAAGACCCGTGGGGTTCTCGAAGGTGGCGATGTCTATACGTCCGAGGAACAGCAGTCCGTGTACGGCGTGGCGGCCGATAATGGTACCGTCGTTCTGTATGCGCAGAGTCTCCAGATCGGCGACTGTCTGCTCGGCAGCCTTGCGGCCGTCGGTTAGAGATACCGTGCTGAGAGCCGTGGCGATGTCGGAGAAGAAGTTGTTGCGTCCGCCGACCAGACCGAGACGCTCGGTCCTGCCTTCGAGGGCGTTGGAGAAATCAAAGTATTTGCCGTCAATGAAGTCCTTATCGCTTACATCTTTCGTTCCGGTAACGACACCGTTGGCGTCCTTCACATCAACGGTATGCTTGCTTTCCGTGGTATCGGTGGAAGCGGATACGGTGATACCGTAAGCGCCGTCGGCGCTCTTCTCCGCGGACGCCTTGTCGATAGCCTTCTGGATATCTTCGAGCGTTGCGTTGCTGGGGAGAGTCAGTATGAGCGTGCTGTCCTTCCACTTCGCTGTCGGAGTGGTGCTGGTCGAGCTGTACTTAAGGTCTATCTCGAACTTGTTGGCAGTCTCGCCGGGGGTATTCGCCGTAAAGGTCAGCTTTACCTTGTCCTTTACGCTTCCGTCTTCATTGTAGTTTTCAAGCGTTATCTCGTTCGACGCCTGAAGAGCCTGCACGTCGCTGAAGGGCGGGAGCGCGTCAAATTCGACATCGAGCGGGATAACGTCGTCGGAAAGATCGACGCCGCCCTGCTTTATGGCTTCATTGAGCTTGTTCTCGAAATCCTCCAGAGCCGCCTGGGTGTACTTGTTCCTCGCGTTGGAAACGGTATCGCCCAGCGTCGTGTTGGTCTCCATGGCTTCGCTTATCTTGTCCTCGTACTTTCTGTACACTTCCTCATAATACTTGGGGTCGCTGAGGTAGGGGAGCGGATCGGTGGTCACGCCGTTGTTGTACTTGTCCTGGATAGCCTTTATATCCACAGCCTCGGCGCTTGTGGCTTCGAGAGTGCCGTAGTACGCGTCAACGACGGTCTTGTAGAACTCCTGGAGAGCCTCTCCTCCGAAGTCCTGGTCGAGGTCCATATAGATAGTGAGTGTCGAGCCGCTCTTGGTAGCGTAGGGCGTGTCGGAATTGACGACCGTAAAGGAGATGTTGCCCTCCTCGCCGTTTCCGTTTGCGCGTATGGTGATGTCATAGCCGTTGACGTTCTTTGTCGCCGAAGCCCTGTTGTCGTCCACGGCAGGCACCTTTATGTTGATGCGCTGGGACTGGCCGGTCTCGACCTTGGTGGGGTCGCCCGAAACGCCGAGCACCATGTTTCCGTTCTGGTCGCAGAGGTTGCCGTAGCTGTCCACGGAGAACTTGCCCGAACGGGTATAGTAAATATTTCCGGAGCTGTCCATTACCTGGAAGAAGCCCTCGCCCTCAAGAGCACAGTCATAGTAGCTGTCGGTATATGTGAAGCCCGACTGCGTCATTACCTGCTGCACCGAGCCGAGCTGAGCGCCGTAGCCTATCTGCGTGGGGTTCTTGCCGCCCGTGGTAGCGTCGCCCGCCGAGGGGTTGACCTTGGTCTGGTAGTAAACGTCCTTGAACGTTACCGCGCTCGCCTTATAGCCCGTTGTATTGACGTTGGAGATGTTATTGCCTATAACGTCCATTCTCTGGTTATGAGTCTTCATTCCGGCAACACCGGAGTACAATGATTTCATCATAGCGGTTATTCCTTTCTGGTCTGCCGCCGCGCCGTCCTTCTGTCGTTCGGGACGGCGATATCCCCCGGGAACTTCTCCCGGGTCCGATATCACACTATAACGGCGGAATCAATGTTGGTAAATACGTTTTCCTTTAAGTCCTCTGCCGATACCGTTGTTATCACGGTATTATTCTTTACGCTGACGATGAACGCCGTGCTGTCCACGAGTATGAGACTCTCGTCGCAGCCCTTCTCCGCCGCGAGCTCAACGCCTCTGTTCAGCCTCTCGATCCTGTCGTTGCCGACAATGTCGATCTGTCTGCTCTCAAGCCGCTTTATCGCGTGATTGGAGAACTCCACCTCTTTGCTTCCGAGCTTTTCCCGAAGCTCCTGCGCGAAGCTGCCCGCGTTTTCCTCCGCCCGTTCCGCGCCCTGTGCGCCGGGAGAAGTCCGTGCCGCTCCTGTGGATACGCTTATCGCGCCGCGTCCGGCAAGATACTCACTGATTAGCATCGTGATCCCTCACCTTTCAGGTCTGTTATTCAAACAATTCGTAGATGTCGTCGATATCGTCCTCGTCTGTCTCTATGACGCCGCTGTCGCTGCCCGTATCCTGAGGCTGTACCGATGCCGCCTCTTCAGCCGCGATATCCTCGATATCCTCCTCGTCCTCGGGGACTTCCTCGACCGCGTCGTTTCCGTTCGCCGCTGCCGCTTCCTCTGCCGAAACGCTGTCCGGCTCGTCAGCCGCCGCTGTCTGCTCCGCCTGCTCGGGTCCGTTGACCTTCACGATATCCGTAGCGTCGTAGGCATAGCCGTTCACTATGACTCTCACATTGCCCTTTTCGATCTCCAGCGAGCTTACCACGCCTTCGTCTATGTAGGTCATGCCCATCGAGTCTATCGACTGCACCACTACCGTTCTGCCGAGTATGCCTGCCGCGAAGGCTCCGTAATCGCCTATTCCCGAGGCACTCTGCGCGCTCTGGTCGTGTACCTGGCTTATCGAGCTGAGAAGATACTGCTTCCCGCCTACCATTACCTTGGGCTCGTCGCCGTGAGTCACGGAATCGACCGTACCCGTGATAGCCTCTCCGTCGCCCGCCGTTACCGTGACTGTCTTTCCCACGAGAGTGTCGGCGTAGTTCTGCTTCTGGGTGTTGTAAGCGTCCTGCTGTGCCTGGAGCGCCGTGAAGCTCGCCATCTGGGAAATGAACTCGGTATTGGACGTGGGCTCAAGAGGATCCTGATTCTGCATCTCCGCCACAAGGAGCGAGTAGAAGTTGTCCATGGTGATAAGGTCGTGCTTATCGTTCGTGAACATATCCTTATACTTCTCGTAGTTGCTCTGCGGGGAGGCGAGATTGTCAAGTCCCGTTACCGCTGCCATATTATTCCTCCTTTTCTGTCAGATGCTTTGCAGAAGGTCGTAGAAATTCTCGCCGTCGTCATCGTCCGGCTTCTTGTTTTCGCCGTCCTGTCTGCCGTATGGGTTCTTGCTGCTGCCGTCGTAGCTCTGCTCGTTGAACTGCGTGTCCTCGTGCTCGGAGACTATCTGGCATTTTTCGAGCTGCACGCCGCTGTCACGGAGCATATTCTGGAGGCCTTCGTTCCTTGCCGCCAGCATAGCGCCCGTTCTCGGGTCGTCAGCCGTGATCTCCACCGATATCCGCTCTCCCGCCGCCGCTATCTTTACGGTTATGCGTCCGAGCGATTCGGGGTTGAGTACCATTGTGAACTCGGTATGGTCGTCCTGCATCGTGCTTATGCGGTCAAGTATCTGCTCCGCTGTCTGCACCTCGGGGGGTCTTACCTCCGCCGCTTCGGGGAACATCGGCTCGTTCTCCACGGGGATATCCGTTTCGGTCCTGCTTCCCACCAGCTCTGCCGCCATGTGTACGGCGTCGTAGGTCTCGGTCTCCGTTTCGGGCTTTTTGCCGTCCCCGGCCACAAGATCGGCTCTTGTTCCGTTGAGGATATGATCGAGCTCTCCCGTGCGGTCTGTACGGAACATTCTGTTCGATAGCTCCGCGTGACTGCCCTCAGCCATGGTCGCAGCCGTTTCGTTGCCGCCGTAGACGTGTCTCGCGCTGATCTCGGTGATCCCGAGCTCGTCCTTGACCTCCTCGATGAGATCCGCCAGCAGCTTCACGGTCTCCGTGACCGTCATTTCGCTCAGATCGGGGGCTTCCTCGGACTCCGCCGCCGCAGCCGTCTCAAAATCGACCGCCGCCGCCTCTACCGACAATTTCCCGTCCGCGAGCTTCTGCACCGATTCTCCGACAAAAGCCTTAAGCCCGTCGTCCTCGAAGCTCTGCTCTGCCGTCTGCCGGAATATCTCTCCGCCGTCCGCCGGCTCGTCCGTCAGGGTCTGCACCGCCTTTGCGAAGGTCTCGCCTGCGGTATGCTCCGGCTCTGTTTCCGGCGCTTCTTCGCCCGTCACAGCCGCCTCCGTGCCGTCCGCGATCTCCGAAGCCGCCTCACCGACCGCTGCCGCAGCTTCATCGACCGGCAGATCCGCGATATCCGATATACGCATATCGTCGGTAACGGTCCCGGCTGCCGCCGCACCCTCCGCCGCGCTGTCCGAGACTGCTGCGAGCACCTGTATGACCGCGTCTATGAGCGCGTCCTCGGGCACACGAGCTTCCTCGTCGCCGCTTTTCAGCGTTTTCAGGGCTTCCGACAGCATTTCTGCCGCCTCGGTCCTGTCGGGCTTCTCACCGGTCTCGCGCACTGTCTGTGTGACCAGCTCCGCCGCTTTTGTCAGCAGCTCGTCCGCCGCAGCCGCGTCGAACTGTTCCGCGCCTCCTGCCGGGCTCCCGCTCATGCCGGGCTGTCCGCGCATATCGTCGGAAATGCTGCCTGCGGGTCTTCCTCCTGCCTTTTCGGTAAAGGTGAACTTTCGTCCGGTCTCTCTGGTGCCGGTGACCTCGCCGCCGGGTCTTCCCGCCGCATTGCTGCTGCGTCTGCCGACTGCCTCACCGCCGCGTCTGCCGGGCTCCTGTCCTCCGCCGTCCTTTCTGACGCTTCCGAGAACGTCCGAAAAGCCGTTATCGGCGTCGCCGCGCTGTCCGCCGCGGTTTGCGGTACCCACCTTCATATCCATGGATACTGCTTTCGTTAACACATTCACACCTCCTTTTCCGTTCATTATAGCAGCAAAAAGGGCATACTACCCCTTATACTACTATTAATCTCATTATACACAAAACTCCCCGAAAAGTCAATGTGATTTTGTAAGTTTTTACGATTATTTGCAATATCGGTAACATTTTTGTTACTTTTACACTAAAAATTTCGTACAAACGACGGCATCAGCCCTCCGCGCTCTCCGCGTCCCGCTTCGGGAGCCGGCGCCTCATGAAGAAGAAGCATATCAGGTGCACGAGGAACGTGGTTATCCACGAGGCAGGGTAGGACATGAAGAGCCAGAACTCGGTGTGGAACTCCTCAAGCTGAAAGCCCGTGAAGATCCAGAGCAGGCGCAGTCCGCACGCACCCAGCAGCGAGACTATCGTCGGGGTTATGGCGTACTGCATTCCCCTTATCGAGCCCACGATGCAGTCCATAAGCCCGCAGGTGCAGTACATCGTACAGACGAGGCTCATGCGCACAAGACCCGCCTCTATGACCTCGGGGCGGCTGTCGTATATGCTGAGCAGCGGCCTCCCGAGCATGTAGGCGATATTCCCCAGCACCACTCCCGCAGTCGCCGCGCAGGCGCAGGATATCACGGCTATGCGGTTTATGCGGCTGTACTTCCCGGCTCCGACGTTCGCACTCGTGAATGTCAGCGCGCCCTGCGAGAACGCGTTCATCGACACCCATATAAAGCCCTCTATGCTCGCAGCCGCGCCGCTCCCCGCCATTACCACGGGTCCGAAGCCGTTGACGGACGACTGTATCACCACATTGGACAGCGAGAACAGCACCCCCTGAAAGCCCGCGGGTATGCCTATCTTCATCATCTTGGACACCGTCTGTCCGTCCAGACGCAGCTTCCGCGGGTCGAGCCTCAGAGGGCCCTCCTCCTTCATCAGGCAGCGGATTATAAGGAAAGCGGATATGCACTGGGATATCACGGTCGCCAGCGCCACTCCCGCCACGTCCATGCCGAACACTATGACGAACAGCAGGTTTAGCCCCACGTTTATCACTCCCGATATCGTCAGGAACACGAGAGGGCGCTTTGTGTCGCCCTTCGCGCGCAGTATCGAGCTGCCGAGGTTGTAGACGAGCATCGCGACCATTCCCGCGAAATATATGCGCAGGTACAGCGCCGACAGCCCTATCACCTCGGGCGGGGTCTGTATCAGCCCCAGCAGGTCGTCCGCGAACACGCAGCCGATAAACGTGAGCAGCAGCCCGCTTATCACGGACAGCAGCACCGACGTGTGCACCGTCCTGCCGACGCGCTCGTCGTCACGGGCTCCGAGATAGTGCGACGCCAGCACGTTCGCGCCCGTCGAGAACCCGAGGAACAGATTCGTCATCAGGTTCACGAGCGACGAGGTAGCCGTCACAGCCGCCAGAGAGTGCTCGCTCGCGAAGTTGCCGACTACGATGATGTCGGCGGCGTTGAACAGCAGCTGAAGCACGCTCGACAGCATCAGCGGCAGCGACAGCCGCAGAAGCTTCGGCAGTATGGAGCCGCTCGTCATATCTATACCGTTCTTTGTTTTTATCATTCGGATCAGCCTTTCAAAGCAAAAACGCGCTTGACAATCTCCGCTCGTTAATATATAATCATAAGCGGAGGGGAAGTGTCATGAAGATCTACTGTATAAGCGAAGATTCCATATATCGTGTGGACGAAACAACGCCCCGGAAAATAGAGTGCGGCAGGATAAAGGACTACCTTTCCGCAGTGAACGGGATGAAGAAGCGCGACGAGTGGAAGACCACCGGCAAGGGCGCGCACTTCATGAACGTCGAGGAAAAATACTACGATACCGAGAGCCGCTTCCTGCGTTCCCTCGGCACGGACGGCGAACGGCTCATATATACCACATACATAGACGGCGTGGGCGGCATCTATCTGAAAGACCCGGAGTCCGGGGACGAGACCTACATCACCGCGAACCTCAACGCCGACCCCGGGCGCATCTCCGTGAACAGCGGGAAATACTGCATCGACGCGGGAGAGGGAGCCTATGAGCGCCACATCGCCATGCTCGACCCGCATAACGGCAGCGTCGATCAGATAACCGAGGGCTTCACGAACGAGAGCAGTCCTTTCATATCCCGCAGAGACCCGTCGAAGATATACTACGCCGCCATAGGCTACGCGCAGAACAACGCGGGCTACGTCCAGGAAAAGAGCGCCAGCTCGATATGCGTGTACGACTCGGACTCCGGCTCTCTCGAAGATGTCATAGCGGACCCGGGATACGATTACATCAAGCCCTCGGATACCGCGGACGGCGACCTCTACTATATCCGCCGCAGATATCAGCCCATGCGCCGCAAGTCGAACATAGGCAAGGATATCCTTATGTTCCCGGTGCGCATCATAAAGGCGATAGGCGGGTTTTTAAGCATATTCTCGATGATCTATGGAGGCGAGCCCCTGCGCACGGGCGGCGGCAACCCCGCAAAATCGAGGAACAAGGACGAGCGCGAGTGGTTCGTCGAGGGGAACCTCATAAACGCCCGAAGGATATCGGAGGCGCAGGAAAACGGCGACGAAGCCGTGATACCGTCGGAGTGGGTGCTTATAAAGCGCTCGCCGGACGGCACCGAGACAGTCGCGGCCAAAAGCGTCATGGACTATAACCTGCTTCCGGACGGCACGATCATCTATTCGGACGGCAGCTCCGTGCGCAGGCTCAATGCCGACGGCTCCTCCGTAAAGATATGCAGACTTAAGCTCGCCAACTGCATCACCGTGACAGAATAACGATCACTTCATAGAGCTGCTGCCGAATCCAAAGGGCAGCAGCTCTTTCATTGTGTGCGTTTCGTAACCGCCGTCCCTGTCGCAGCAGATGACCGTCATATCTTCGCCGAACTCATACAGGAACTGTCTGCACATCCCGCAGGGCGTGCAGACCTCCCCGGAGCTGCCGATGACGGCGACCGCTCCGATCCCGCGGCGCCCCTCTCCGACGGCTTTCGCCGCGGCGGCGCGCTCGGCGCATATCCCGCAGGGGTAGGAGGCGCTCTCGACATTGCAGCCCGTATATATCTCCCCGTCCGCGAGGACCGCGGCTCCGACCCTGTACCCCGAGTACGGCGCGTAGGCGTTCTCCCGCGCCCCGGCGGCGGCTTTTATCAGCCTTTCGACTGTGCTCTTATCCATTTTCGTTACCTCCCTGCCGTTTTGTATGCTTCATCGCTTGAATTATACCACATAAAGCGAAAAAAAGCAATGGGAGAGGGAAATAATATATTTATGCCGGACTGTCCGGGAGGGCGGCCTCCGCGCTTATATCACATTTACACAAAAAACGGGCGCGTTTTTCGTATATATCAACAAATTGTGCTCTGCAAAAGCCCTCAATACCATATCTTGGAAGTTTTTCAAAAATTTCATCAAAAATTTTAAAAAAATACTGGAAATTCCGTTAAAAATATGCTATAATAAATGTGTATTACAGATGACCGTTGAAAAGACGCGCTCGCGCTTCCGGACGGACAGGCTGTGAAACCAAATAAATACACAGGAGGACAAATCCAATGGCAAAGAAATACTGTTACCTGTTTTCCGAAGGTAACGCAGACATGAGAGAGCTTCTCGGCGGTAAGGGCGCAAACCTCGCGGAAATGACCAAGATCGGTCTCCCCGTTCCCCAGGGCTTCACTATCACTACCGAGGCTTGCACTCAGTACTATGAGGACGGCAGAAAGATCAACGACGAGATCATGGCTCAGGCTATGAAGGGCGTTGAGGAAATGGAAAAGATAAACGGCAAAAAGTTCGGCGACAAGCAGAATCCCCTGCTCGTATCCGTTCGCTCCGGCGCAAGAGCTTCTATGCCCGGCATGATGGATACTATCCTTAACCTCGGTCTTAACGACGAGGTCGTTGCCGCTATGATCGCCGGCAACCCCGACCCCACCTTCGAGCGCTTCGTTTATGACTCCTACAGACGCTTTATCCAGATGTTCTCCGATGTTGTTATGGAAGTCGGCAAGAAGTACTTTGAGCAGCTCATCGACAAGATGAAGGAAGCAAAGGGCGTTAAGTTCGACGTAGAGCTCACCGCCGCAGACCTTAAGGAGCTCGCAGGCCAGTTCAAGGCCGAGTACAAGAACCAGCTCGGCAAGGACTTCCCGTCCGATCCTATCGAACAGCTCAAGCTCGCTATCGAGGCTGTTTTCCGTTCTTGGGACAACCCGCGCGCAAACGTATACCGCCGCGACAACGATATCCCGTACAGCTGGGGTACAGCAGTAAACGTAATGCCTATGGTATTCGGCAACCTCAACAATGAGTCCGGTACAGGCGTTGCATTCACAAGAGATCCCGCAACAGGCGAAAAGAAGCTCATGGGCGAGTTCCTGAAGAACGCTCAGGGCGAGGACGTCGTAGCAGGCGTTCGTACTCCTATGCCTATCGCTCAGATGGAGCAGGAGTTCCCCGAGGCTTACGCTGAATTCGTAAAGGTATGCGACATTCTCGAAAAGCACTATCACGATATGCAGGATATGGAGTTCACAGTCGAGAACAAGAAGCTCTATATGCTCCAGTGCCGCAACGGTAAGAGAACAGCTCCCGCTGCCCTCAAGATCGCTTGCGACCTCGTTGACGAGGGAATGAAGACAGAGCAGGAAGCTGTTCTGATGATCGACCCCCGCAACCTCGACACCCTTCTCCACCCGCAGTTCGATACGGCAGCCCTTAAGGCGGCTACACCTATCGGCAAGGGTCTCGGCGCTTCCCCCGGCGCAGCCTGCGGTCAGATCGTATTCACCGCTGACGACGCTGAAAAGTGGAAGGCTCAGGGCAAGAAGGTCGTTCTCGTAAGACTGGAGACCTCCCCCGAGGATATCACCGGTATGAAGGCTTCTCAGGGTATCCTGACGGTAAGAGGCGGCATGACCTCGCACGCTGCTGTCGTAGCGCGCGGTATGGGCACCTGCTGCGTATCCGGCTGCTCCGATATCAACATGGACGAGGAGAACAAGAAGTTCACTCTCGCAGGCAAGACCTTCGTTGAGGGAGACTGGATCTCCATCGACGGTACAACAGGTAACATCTATGACGGTCAGATCAAGACCGTTGACGCTAAGATCGCAGGCGAGTTCGGCAGAGTTATGGGCTGGGCTGACAAGTACAGAAAGCTCAAGGTAAGAACAAACGCCGATACACCCGCAGACGCCAAGAAGGCAAGAGAGCTCGGCGCAGAGGGCATCGGTCTCTGCCGTACAGAGCACATGTTCTTCGATCCCGACCGTATCGGGCCGTTCAGAGAGATGATCTGCTCCGACACAGTTGAGGAGAGAGAGGCTGCTCTCGCTAAGATCGAACCCATGCAGCAGGCTGACTTCGAGAAGCTCTATGAGGCTCTTGAGGGCTATCCGGTAACTATCCGCTTCCTCGATCCTCCGCTTCACGAATTCGTTCCCACGGAAGAAGCCGACATCAAGGCTCTCGCCGACAAGAAGGGCAAGTCCGTTGAGCAGATCAAGGCTCTCATCGCTTCCCTCCACGAGTTCAACCCGATGATGGGTCACAGAGGATGCCGTCTCGCGGTAACTTACCCCGAGATCGCGAAGATGCAGACAAAGGCTGTCATCAAGGCCGCTATCAACATCAAGAAGGCTCACCCCGACTGGAACCTCGTTCCCGAGATCATGATCCCGCTGGTTTGCGAGATCAAGGAGCTCAAATTCGTCAAGAAGGTTGTCGTTGAGACCGCCGACGAAGTTATCAAGGAAGCAGGCTCCGACCTTAAGTATGAGGTAGGTACGATGATCGAGATCCCGAGAGCTGCTCTCACAGCCGACGAGATCGCCAAGGAAGCTGATTTCTTCTGCTTCGGCACAAACGACCTCACTCAGATGACATTCGGCTTCTCCAGAGACGACGCAGGCAAGTTCCTCGGCGCTTACTACGATACCAAGATCTTCGAGAACGATCCTTTCGCTAAGCTCGATCAGACAGGCGTAGGCAAGCTCATGGAAATGGCTATCAAGCTCGGTAAGCCCGTAAACAGCAAGCTCCACTGCGGTATCTGCGGTGAGCACGGCGGCGACCCGACCTCCGTTGAGTTCTGCCATAAGATCGGCCTGGATTATGTATCCTGCTCGCCTTTCCGCGTTCCGATCGCTCGCCTCGCAGCCGCTCAGGCAGCTCTTCGTTAAGAAGCCGTGCTTCGCACTCGAGTAGCCGCTTGCGCTCGAGTGCCTCCGGCGGCCAGCCCTTTAAAAAAGGGCTGGATCCTAAAACAAATCGCTTCGCCTTGCTATGGGGGGAGGTAGTACCCCTTTTACAAGTCCCTGCGATTTACAGTAAAACAAATAACTGCTCCTTTCGTAACAAAAGGAGCAGTTATATTTTTTATTCTTCTGATTTCTTCTACTCTGTAAAGGCGCACTACCTATCCCCATAGCAAGGCGAAGCGCGTGGCCTTTCTCGCGGGAGGGAGGGAGGGGAGAGGGAGGGAGGGAGTCTGGGGGAGGGAGGGAGAGGGGAGGGAGGGA
>JAIKZF010000057.1 GCA_024682455.1 Ruminiclostridium sp.
ATTTGAGTACGGAAAGCCTTCTGTCACAGCGGAGGAGGATCATTTCCTGCTGAGCACGGATGTGACCAACACCTCGGAGACCGACGGCACCGAGGTGGTACAGGTCTACTTTACCATGCCCTCGTCCGCCGTGAAGCGCGCACCGAGAAAGCTCTGCGGCTTTGAGCGGGTCTTCGTGAGGGCGGGAGAGACCGTGACCGCGGCGGTCACGATACCGTTTGATATCCTGCGCGTCTATGACGTGCGCTCGGGGAGAATGCTCGCCGAGAACGGGAAATATCTTTTCTCCGTCGGAGCCTCGTCTGCCGACATACGCGCACACGCGGAGGCTGAGCTGACCTCCGGCGAAAGCATAGGCAAGCGCCCCGCGCGGTTCGCCGCAGACACATTCGAGGAATGTGAGAATATCCGCCTGCACCGCTCGCGGGCTTACGGCACCGACGCTGTACGCCCCGTCATGTGGAGCGGGACAGTCACATACCGCGGCGTCGATCTCACGGCAGGTCAGACCGTGACCGCGAGGATATCGGCTCTGCTCGGCAGCGACACCGTGACCTTCACGGCAGGCGGTCAGACTATCGAAGCGAAAACGACTGTTTCAGACTCCTATGACGACTTCAAAAAGGTCACCGTAAGCTTCGCCGACACCGCGGAGCTGCGCGCCTCGGACGAACTCGCGATCAAGCTCGCCGAGGGTATGACTCTGCTCGATGTGAGCGTCGAGCCGCAGCTACACGCTTAGTGTACGCTTAACGGCTTCATGCCAGCCGTCGAGAAGAGCCTGTCTCTCCTCCGGAGCCATGCGCGGCTCGAACGAGGCGGTCTCGCACGGGATCGAGTTTATTTCATCTATATCCGCGAAATATCCGCAGCCCAGCCCCGCGAGGAAACACGCGCCCAGCGCCGTCGTTTCCACATTCGCGGGGCGAAGTACTGTCCGCGCCGCGATATCCGCCTGAAAGCGCATCAGAAAGTCGTTCGAGCTTGCGCCGCCGTCAGCCTTTATCGTGCCGGGGACCGTGCCGTCCTTCTCCATGGCGGTGAGCAGGTCGGCGACCTGATAGGCTATGGCTTCAAGAGCCGCGCGCACGATGTAGCGCTTGCCGGAGCCTCGGGTAAGTCCGGTTATGGTGCCTCTCGCAGCGCTGTCCCAGTAGGGCGCGCCGAGTCCCACGAATGCCGGGACTAGATACACTCCCCCGTTATCCGGGACGCTCTCGGCTATACGCTCTGTCTCGGCGGCGGTCTCTATCAGCTCCAGCTCGTCGCGCAGCCACTTCACCACCGCGCCCGCGATGAATACCGAGCCCTCCAGAGCGTATGTCACCTTTCCGCCTATCCCCCACGCTATCGTCGTAAGCAGCCCCGAGGACGAGCGCGCAGGCCAGCTCCCCGTGTTCATCAGCAGGAAAGCGCCCGTGCCGTAGGTGTTCTTCACGTCACCCGCAGAGAAGCACCGCTGCCCGAACAGAGCCGCCTGCTGATCTCCCGCGCAGCCGGTTATCGGTATCGCCGCGCCGAAAACTCCGGGGTCTGTATCGCAGATATGACCGGAGGAATCCACAGGCTCCGGCAGCATACACGCGGGTATATCGAGAAGCTTCAGTATATCCTCGTCCCATCTGAGAGTGTGGATATTGAACATCATCGTTCGTGAGGCGTTAGAGTAGTCGGTGACGTGAGCCTTTCCGCCGGAGAGCTTCCACATCAGCCAGCAGTCTATCGTGCCGAACAGAAGCTCGCCGCGCTCGGCTCTTTCGCGGGCTCCCCCGACGTTGTCGAGTATCCATTTGAGCTTGCCCGCGCTGAAATACGGGTCTATCAGAAGTCCCGTACGCTCGCGTATAAGGTCGGTCATTCCTTTCGCGGTCAGCTCCTCGCACAGAGGCGCGGTACGGCGGCACTGCCACACTATCGCGTTGTACACGGGCTTTCCGGTCGCCCTGTCCCAGACTATCGTAGTCTCGCGCTGATTGGTTATGCCTATCGCCGCTATATCGGAGGCGGAAATCCCTGCCTTCTCGATCGCCGCGCGGCACACCCCGAGCTGTGATTCCCATATCTCCTCCGGGTCGTGCTCCACATAGCCGTTGCCCGGGTAGAACTGACGGAATTCCTTATGAGCCACGGATACCACGTTCGCGGCTTTATCGAATATTATCGCTCTTGAAGAAGTGGTGCCCTGATCTATCGACATTATGTACTTCATATTGCTTTTTCCTTTCGGCATTTTCTGAAAGCCTGTTTTACAGGCAGTTGATCGGGATATATAAATTATACCATATACAACAGAAAAAAGCAATGGGAGAAGAAACTAAGATAATAAAAATATACTTCTTATCGTTTTTTATAGAGTACAAGCTCGGGATCGGCACCACCTTCCCCGTAGGTGCAGACAAGTATGAATTCCATATTTGCGATCACCCCGAAGCACCTGTCTCCGCCGAACTCACATTCAAGCTGATTGCCGAGATAGGTCGCGTTGTCGTCGAGGAATTTGACCTCAGCTCCGTTCGGGAGCCTGTACGCAAGGTTGACATAGCTGCCGACCAGCGCGTTCAGCTTTTCCAGCTTCGGCATACCCTCGATGTTCAGGGCATTGATCTCGTCTATGAGCTTCTGTTTGAATCTCTCAAACTCACCGTCCCCGCCGAGCTCCTTGTAACGCTTCCAATAGCCGAGCTGAGGGAGCGTCTCCTTAAGATAGGCGCGCACCTGTTCCTCGGGGTGTTCGGAGCTTGTCATATTCTTCACGCAGACCTCGATCAGATCGTCCATGTCGCTGTACATAAATTCGCCGTCCGCGTAGCACCACTTGCAGTAGTCGTCGTTGGCGGTGCCGTCCTTTTCACGGCTCACCATAACGTCCTCCAGCGGCATTCCGCAGCACTGGCACACCAGCTTTCTCGGCGAGCCCAGCAGCGTATTGATCGAGACCCCGAACACCTTCGACAGCAGCTTAAGAGTTTCCGTGTTCGGTACGGTCTCGCCGTTTTCCCAGCGCGAGACTGCCTGACGAGTGACAAATACCTTCTCCGCCAGCGCGTCCTGAGATAATCCGCTCCTTGTGCGGAGCTCATGTATTACGTTTTTTGTTTCCATATTTCACCACCTCAATGTTATTATAGCACGGGCTCAGCATAAAATCAAGCAACCCGCTGTTGCTCCTGCCGCCGGCAGCTCCTGACCGGAGCTCACCGGCATCTTACGCCCGCGGTGATCGACAGCGGCGTTTTTTTGCTCTATAATATAACCATAAGCTTACGGAGGTATAATATGAGTCTTTTGGGAATGATGATAAAAACGCGCCGCGGCGGCAGCCTGTCCGGAGAAAAGCTCCGGGAGCTGCAGCAAAAGCGGCTGAAAAAGCTCGTCGCTTACGCGAGAAAAAACAGCCCGTATTATGAAAAGCTTTACTCCGGTATCGGGGAGGACTTTGAGCTGTCCGACCTGCCGCCGACCGACAAGCCCGGGATAATGGCGAACTTCGACAGCGTGCTCACCGACCGCGCCGTCACTATGGAACGCATAGACAAATTTACAGAAAATACCGACAATATCGGAAGAATGATCGACGGCAAATATCTGATATTCAGGACATCGGGCTCTACAGGAAATCCGGCGGTGGTACTGTACGACAAGCGCGCCGTCGACGTGTCCTCGGCAGTCGCGGCGCTGCGCACATTTGCGCGAAAAGAGGATTTCGACCGCTTCATGGAGCACGGCAGGCGCACCGCGGGCGTTTTTGCCGACCACGGCTTTTACCTTGCCTGCGGTATGTCGAGATACCTTCAACTGAAAATGCCACGCAAAAATACCAAGATAACCGTGGACGTGAACGCGCCCGAGGAGCAGATAGTACGGGAGCTGAACGAGTTTCAGCCCGCAATGCTCAGCGGCTACCCGTCAAATCTGTCGCTGCTGGCGGACCTCGCGGGGCTCGATATAAGCCCCGACGTCATCATTACGGGCGGAGAGCTGCTGACGGACAGCATACGCGAGAAGCTGAGCGGGCGCTTCGGCTGTTACGTGCAGACGCATTATTCCTGCACCGAAGGCGGCGAGACAGCATGTGAGTGCTCCGAACGTCACCTGCACCTCAACGAGGACTGGGTGATATTTGAACCCGTGGATAAGGACAACAGACCGGTCGGCTGCGGAGCCCGGTCAGACAAGGTGCTCATCACGAACCTTTCCAACTTTATCCAGCCCTTCATACGCTACGAGCTCACCGACCGCGTTATACTGCACGATGAAAAATGCGCGTGCGGAAGAAGCACGCGCTGGGTCGAGATCGAGGGCAGGACGGACGATATACTTACCTTTGAGGGAGGCATATCCGTCGCGCCGATGTCGCTGTACAAGATACTTGAGGAGGTAAAGGAGATACGCCGCTTCCAGCTCATACAGCACCCCGGTGACAGACTGGAGCTGCGGCTGACAGCGGACGATCCCGAAAAAGCCTTTGAGACGGCAAAGCACGATCTGCTGACATTCCTTGAAAGCAAGGGAGTCGTCGGAGCGGAGGTCTTCCTCTCCGACAAAGCCCCCGAGGCTCACAAGGTCAGCGGAAAATTCAAGCACATACTCCGGGCATAGAGCGCAAGACTCCCATTCACTTGCCGCCCCTGAGCACGAAGAACTCGGCGAGCCTGTCGCAGAGCTCCTTCTTCCTGATATCTTTAAGGAAGTACCCGTCCGGCTTGAGCGAAAGCACCGCGAGCACGCTCTCACGGTCGCTCTTGCCGGTGAGAAAGATTATCGGTATGTCCTTCGTGTCCTCGTCGCTCCTGAGCATCTCAAACACCTGAGGACCCGTCGTTACGGGCATCTCGTAATCCAGCAGCACAAGATCGGCCTTGTTCCTGCCGAGCCACTTTATCGCCTGCATACCCGATGACACGCCTGTCACGTTGTAGCTGTCACGGAGCCAGTCACGGACAAGCGCCAGGAACGCGGGATCGTCGTCCACCACCAGCAGGCTCTTTCTGAACTCCCCGGAGCTTACCTTATCGAAGAGCTCCCTGACTGTGCTCACAAACACGTTATTGTCCACCGGCCGCACGAACGTTCTGTATATCCTGTCCGCGCGCACACGCTGCGACACGTACTCCAGCTCGTTCGCCGAGCCTATGACCATCATGTGCTTCTCATGATCCACGGTCTTGTCCGACAGGAACTGCAGCACGTCGTCCTCCGGCTCGTCTCCGTCCTCGATCAGAAGCACGAACAGCACGGTGTACTCCAGTTTTGCGTGGAGGCTGTTGACTCCCAACGGAACGAATATGCACTCTATCCCCGCGTCATTCAGCTTTTTCATAAGTATCTTCGCGGCGAAGGTCTCCTTTTTTCCGGTCATCACTACCCTGTTCATACTGTTCACTCCTCATTCATGAGCGCTTCCATAGCGTCCCAGTCGAATCTCCTGAGAGCTCCTTCGAGCGCGGATATCTTCTCCGCGTCCTTCTCCGGGAGACGGTATTCCTTAAGCTGCCCTATTATCATTTCCACCGAGTCGTAGTCCATCTGCGGTATGACCTCCGACAGCGCCGAATAGGCGTCGCGGAGCTCGTCCTCCGGTATGGGCTCGCCGCTCACGTTCTCACCGCTCACGCACAGCGGCGAGAGCTTTTCTTTATATGCGCGGTAATCCGAGAGGAACCTGTCCGTATTGGCACGGATAAAGTCCATATCCCCCGCGTTGCCCGCGTTCTCCAGCTCCTGCGCCAGAGCCGAAAGCCCGGAAGCCCCTATTATCCTCGCCGAGCTTTTCAGAGCGTGTACCTTGACCGTATACAGCCTTATGTCTCCGCCGCTGTACGCGTTCTCTATCACCGAGGAATTCTCGTCCAGCGTATCGGCGAACATTTTCAGCGAGGAAATGTACGAGGACACTCCCCCGGCGTTCCTTATGCCCTCCTCCGGAGAAATACCGTCGATGTCGTTCAGCCAGAGCATATCCTCCGGCAGCGAGACCTGCTCCTCCCCGGTATCCGCCTCCTCGGGAGCACAGATGAGCTCCGGAGGCAGATGCATCATTATCGCGCGCTCCAGCGCGGGGCTGTCTATCGGCTTTGACAGATAACCGTCGAAGCCCTTGGTTCTGTAAAAATCCTCGCCGCCTGCGGTGATATTCGCGGTAAGCGCGTATACCGGCAGATCGGGGTGATCCTCCCTTATCCGCGCAACGGTCTTTATACCGTCCATTCCCGGCATCATGTGGTCTAAGAACACGATATCGAAGCTTTGCTCTTTCAGCAGCTCCAGACACTCCTCGCCGCTCGCCGCCGTGGTCACGCCGACCTTTGTAGCCTTAAGCAGACCCTTGGCGACATTCAGGTTCATCGGATTGTCGTCGGTCACGAGGACGCGCGCGTCCGGTGCCGTGAACAGCGCCTTGTAGCCTCCCCTGCCGCGCTCGGTGCTGTGCTCCGTGAATCCACCGATGCTTTCGCCGTCGACTATACCCTGAGTGAACGTCAGTATGAACTCAGAGCCCTCACCGTAGACGCTCTCGCACCACAGCTTACCGTCCATGAGCTCCGCGAAGCGCCGCGAGATATCGAGTCCCAGACCTGTTCCCTGTATGCCGCTGTTCTTTTCCTCATCGAGACGCTCATAAGCGGTAAAGAGCTTTTCCATATCCTCCGGCTTCACGCCGATGCCCGTATCCTTTACCGAGACGCGCATCGCGCATTTCTCGCCGTCACGCTCTCCCGATACCTTCAGGACGAAGCCGCCCTTTTCGGTGTATTTCACGGCGTTTGTCAGCAGATTCAGCACTATCTGCTTTATCTTGCCCGCGTCGCCGTACAGGCGCTTTGGCAGGTTCTCGTCCACATCGGTCTCAAATGTGAGCCCCTTCTGAGAGGCACGAACCCTTATCATCGACACCACCGAGCGTATCAGATCAACGGTATCGTATTCCTGTTCGACGAGGTGCATTTTGCCGGACTCGATCTTCGACATATCGAGAAGGTCGTTCACAAGACTGAGCAGCGATTCCGAGGCGTTCTTTATATCCTCTGCGCAGCCGGTAACTGCTTTGAAGTATTCGTCCGGCACGTTCTCCGCGTCCTCGCGCAGTATCATCTCGTCCATGCCCATGATCGTATTTATCGGCGTGCGTATCTCGTGAGACATATTTGCGAGGAAGCGCGACTTCGCGGAATTTGCGCGCTCCGCCTCTTCCTTTGCCGCTCTGATCTGCTCATACTGTCTGCGGATAACCGTGTTGGTCATGACGCGCCACACGATCAGACCGGCGGCGAGTACGAGAAGCACCACCAAAGCGATCCTCACGCCGATGAGCTCGAAGAAGCGCGGCTGCTTCACGACCGTAAAGGTATTGTCCTCGAACACCGAGCCGTCGCTGCCGTTAAGTATCTGTATATGGAACGTGTATTTCCCGTAAGGCAGCCCCGTGAATTCCAGCGGTACCAGTCCGCTGTGCGATGCCGTGATACCGGGGTCGTCGTCCCCCTCAAGAAATATCCTCACAAGCGGGTCTGTCAGGGTGTAGTCAAGCACCGCGGCGTTTATCTGTATTCGCCCGGGCTCGGGGCTTATGGTATAGACCCCGCCGCTGTCCGGGTATATTTCTCCGTCGCCGCATATAAACGACCTTATACCCGTCTTTATGCTGTCCTTATGCCTGGTATACCGGTAGATGTTCACAGCGCAGACGCCGGTCCTTCCGGCTATGTAGAGGTCGCCGGTAAATGACAGCGCGCTGAAGCTGTTTGCGGTCGGGATACTTGTAAGTCCGTTCGCCGCGCCGCACACCTCATATTCGAGGTCGCCGCCGTCCAGCATATCCAACGCGTTTACCCTGAATATGCCGAACGAGGACAGTATCCAGATATCATCGTCGATACCGGAATACAGGTCGAAGTTGTTGTTGTACGGAAAACTCTCGATCTCCCTGATAACGCCGTCGCGCATATATTCCACGGAGTTCGAGGTTATTATCCAGAGCACGCCGTGCTTGTCGTCACGCTTTATCCGCAGTATAACGTCACTTGTGAGCCCGTCGTCCCTGCCGAGCGAGGTGACGTTTTCGCCGTCGATGACGTATATACCGCCGCCGTCGGTGCCGACGTAGATCTTACCGTCGGCTCCCTCCTCGACCGTGAGGAAAACGGAATTGCTTATTCCGGAGCTTCTGTCGATATTCCTTTCGATAACGCCGTTTCTTATGACCGAAAGCCCGCCGTTCGTGCCGACGAGGAGGCTTCCGTCCGAGGCTTCGGTCGTACAGCGCACGCCGTTGTCGGCAAGTCCGTCGGCCTCGGTGAAGCTTTTTATCTCTCCGGACGGCGACCAGCGTATCAGTCCCATGCCGTCGGTGTAGGTGGATATCCAGAGATCTCCCGCGCTGTCGGCGGTAAGGCAGCGTATCCTTATGCCGTCAAGGAGCGCGGTCAGCTCGTTCTCCACAGGCGTGAGCCCTCCGCCGAGAATATCGAGCCCCTTGTCCGTGCCGATATAGATCTGTCCCTCGCGTATGCATACCGCGTTTACGACCTCGCGGCTAAGACCGGAGAGATCGGTAATGTCACGGAAATTGGTCGCGGCGACCTTCATCACGCCCTGCCTTGTAGACGCGAACCAAAGGTTGCCCTGATAGTCCGCGGTCATCATCTCTATCGCGTTGTTCAGGGGCATATCCCGCAGCACGTGGAACGTGTCGTTTTCATCGAGCCAGCCTGCCGTGGAATTGGAGTTTATCCATATATGTCCGCAGGCGCGGGTTATCCAGCATATACCGTCCGCGGGCGCCGCGGATATCTCAGTAAGCTCCGAGGCACCGGCTCCGAACGCTCCGCGGTATACCTTTTCGCCGTCGGTGCCGAAGTACATCGTCCCGGGAGACTCCGGGTCGGCGAAGACAGTCGTTATCTTGTTTATGCCGAGCTCGTCCGAGGTGCGGAACGAGATCAGACCGTCCGCGGATACGGCGAATATCTCACCGTTGCGGGTATTGCCGTACACTATCCCGTCCGCGCCCGTAACGAGGCGCTGCACAGACGCGGAATTTATCCTCTCGTCGTCGAGCTTTTTCAGCTCCCCGTCCCCGCCGACGTAAGCAATGCCCGCCGTAAGCCCGAGCCAGACATTGCCGTTTCCGTCCTCGGTTATACCGCGCACCGAGGAGGACGCGAGTCCGTCCTTATATGTGTAGTGCCGGCGCTGGCTGCCGTCCATAAGAACAGCGCCGTTGTCGTTGGTGCCTGCCCAGATGCGCCCCTTGCTGTCCTCGTATATCACCCTTCCGCTGGTAAGACCTCCGGAGGGGTCAAGGCGCTCGAAGTCCGAGCCGTCATATTTTATGATGCCGCTGTAGCCGCCTATCCAGATATATCCGTCGCTCGCAGCCATTATATAGTTAGCGTCCGAGGTCGGAAGTCCGTTTTCCGCGTTGTAGAGCTTCGCGGCGTATCCGATATCTTCAAGCTGCCCCGTGACCGCGTAGCCGCCGCCCATCGGTACATCGTCCGCGTACGCAGGCGCGGCGAAAGCTCCGGATAAGCAGGTCAACGCGGCGCAAATCCCCGCCAGTACGCGGAAGCGGCAAGGACGCTTTCCAAAGCGCCGCCGCATTTTATCAGTCCTCAAAGCCGTTGGGGTTCATCGACTGCCAGCGCCACGAATCCTCGCACATTTCCTTTATGCCGTACTTTGCCTTCCAGCCGAGCTCCTTTTCCGCGAGCTCCGCCGAAGCGTAGCACTCCGCGATATCGCCGGGGCGTCGGGGCTTAATCGAGTACGGTATCTTCTGCCCGGTCGACTCCTCAAAGGTCTTTACGAGCTCCAGCACGCTTACGCCGTTGCCGGTGCCGAGATTGTAGATCCTGAGCCCGCAGTTCTCCTTTATCTTGTCGAGAGCCTTAACGTGCCCCTCCGCGAGATCGACTACATGGATATAATCGCGGACTCCCGTGCCGTCGGGGGTGTCATAGTCGTTTCCGAATACGCCCAGCTCCTTCAGCTTACCGACCGCCACCTGCGTGATGTACGGCATCAGATTGTTCGGTATGCCGTTGGGGTTCTCGCCGATGAGACCGGACTTGTGCGCGCCGATAGGGTTGAAGTAGCGCAGAAGTATGACGTTCCACTCCGGGTCGGCCTTCTGGATATCCGTCAGGATCTGCTCAAGCATTGATTTCGTCCAGCCGTAGGGGTTGGTGCAGGCTTTCTTCGGGCATTTCTCGGTTATCGGGACGAACTCCGGCTCACCGTAGACCGTGGCGGAGGACGAGAAGATGATGTTCTTCACGTTGTGCTGCCTGAGAACATCCACGAGTATGAGCGTGCCCTGTATGTTGTTCTCGTAGTATTCCCACGGCTTGCGGACAGACTCGCCCACAGCCTTGAGCCCCGCGAAATGTATGCAGGCGTCGACCTTTTCCTTGTCGAGTATATCGTTCAGCGCCGCGCGGTCAAGGATATCCGCTTCATAGAAGGTCACCTTTTTCCCGGTGATCCGCTCTGCGCGGTCGAGGCTCTTCTTCGACGAGTTGACGAGATTATCGACAACGACAGCCTCATAGCCGCTCTCAAGCAGCGAAACGACAGTATGCGATCCGATGTATCCGGCGCCGCCGGTAACTAATATCTTCATGTGGGATACCTCCGTTTTATTGATAATATATACTTATTATACAGTAAAACCCGCGTTTTGTCAAACAAAACTTTCCGCCTCCCGCCGCGCAGAAGGCAGGACCGCTTTTTTATACCGGGCACTTGCATTTCCGGGAGGAAAGTGATATAATACTAGTAAAATATTTTGAATGATGTACAGACCAAACATATATATAATTCCGGGAGGATGAAAATGAGCGGGATCAAGGATATGATAAAAGGGAATATTCGTCTTTACAGTCATATCACAGCTGCAAAGGCCGGGCTCCTGCCAAGCGAACGGGAATATCACAGATTTGTCGGAATGATAAGCGAGATAGATCCCATTTTCGATATCGGGAGCTTTAAAAAAGCAATAGCTCCTATCCTTACAAAGACCACACTATACGCTGCAACGGGATACGGTGCCGAGACCCGCTTATATGGCTACTATGACGAGCTCCTCAGATACGCGGACAGACACAGGGACGGAATAACGCTGATACCATCGTTTGAGCACGGGATAAGATTTTCAAGTTTACAACCCAAAATAAATGTTTACAGCCTGAGTTATGCCTGTCAGGGCAGGAACCGCACTCATGAGATACATGATACAGATCCGTGGAAGCTCGTGTTCAGCATAGGACCCTACATTCATTACGCCCGGGACATATATGAAAAAAAGAGATATCTCGATATTAAAAAAAAGCTCGGTAAAACGCTTCTCGTATTCCCGAGCCACACCTGTGAGGGAGAAGATAAGACAACTAACGATCAGAACATCGTCAACCGTATTATGAAAAAGTATTCACACAGGTTTGATTCGATACTTGTTTGTACATATTGGAAAGATATTTCCTCAGATATTGTGAGCCGTTTCGAGGCTGAAGGTGCAATTATCGTTTCGGCGGGCTTCAGAGGCGACAGAAATTTTGTCAGGCGGCTGAAAACTATAATACGCCTCGCCGATACTGTAGTTGTTGATGACATAGGCACAAATATAGGCTACTGCATATATATGGGCAAACCCGTGTATTTCGAAGAAGCCGGGTCTCTTCTACTCGATGATGCTATGTATACAGAAAACTACCGTAAATTTAAAGAGGCTTTCTCGACGAAAGACATGAGCTTTGACGACTCTCAGCTCAAACGTCAGGCGGAGCTTTATGAAAGCTTCTGGGGAGGCAGCCGGGAGCTGCTCACAAAGGAGCAGGCAAGCCTTATGTTCATGTCGCTGGAAAGTATATGCCGCAAAGCACATTTCAGCACCTCAAAAATGCCGATAGCCGAAAGAAACTTTCTAAAAGAACAACCGCAGGACAGCGAAGCATTACATATAATACGCTCCGCCCTCTCGCCAAAGCTGAGTCTTTGATTGATCAAGCGCACTATCCTTCTGACAGGAGATGAATAAAACGAGCTCCAGATCAATAAATACAATCACTTTCTTTAATATACTCAGTACTGTGATCCTTCAGGGACTCGCTTTTTTTACAGCCCCTATCTTTTCACGCCTTCTGGGGCAAAGCAACTACGGTATTTATTCCGTTTACAGCACATGGGTCTCGATAATCGCGATAGTGCTTCCGCTCCAGGCTCACAGCGCGTTCGCAGTCGCAAAAGCGACTTTCCCGAAAGAAAGACAGGAGGAGTATCAGTCATCGGCAATTTCTCTCGCCGTTACCGCTTATGTCATTCTTTCGGTCCCCGTCTTTCTGATCTCGCTCGCTCTCGGAGCAGACAGTTTTTACATTACAGCAATGCTCGCGCATGGTCTCGGAAGCTGTCTTATAGCTGCACTCCAATACAAGTTTATATTTGAATATGACGCATTCCGGAACTTCGTACTGACGATATCAGTGTCCATATCGGGGATATTGTTATCTCTGCTTCTTGTGCTTATTTCGGAGCCGCAGGACAATTACAAGGGCAGGATCGCCGGAATATCGCTCACTTATTTCATAGCGGGCATATTCGCGTATTTTTACATATTCAGAAAAGGCCGCCGTTTTTTCAGCAGAGAATTCTGGCGTTTCACTCTTCCCATAACAGTACCGACAATATTTCATCTGCTTGCGAATATACTTATAGCTCAGAGTGACCGGCTTATGATAGACGGTATGCTCGGAAGCGCTGACGCAGGCGTATACTCTCTCGCAGTTAATTTTACCGTGGTGATCTCCGCTATATACTCGGCTCTCAATAACGCCTGGGTCCCTTTCTATTACGATTATACCAAAAATGATGACAAAGAAAGCATAAGAATACACTCAAGGAACTATCTTGAGCTGTATACTATCATAACCTGCGGTTTCATGCTGCTTTCCGGAGAGGTCTACGCCTTGTTCGGAGGTGAAGCCTTCGCGAGCGGCAGTATCTATATCCCTGCTCTTGCGGCGGGTACTTTCTTCATGTTTTTGTACAGCTTCCCCGTCAACTTTGAATTCTATCACAAAAAGACCGGACTTATCGCGGCAGTCACGGTCTCGGCGGCAGTATGCAATATCATACTCAACTATTTTCTTATAGGGCTTTATGGTGTAATGGGCGCGGTCATCGCCACTATCATTTCATACATATTACAATTTTCGTTCCATTATATCAGCGCAAAGTACATTATCGGCAAAGATTTCCCATACAGCCTTACTTCCTTCGCACCGTGGATAGTATGTACAGCGGTCTGCTGCGCCGCATCGTATCTGCTTGACGGTCTATGGCTTATAAGATGGCTGGTCGGTTTTGCTCTCGGCGTTTACTGCGTGATTCGTATATTGAAACGAAGATCAATTTTCTGACATTATAAAGAATATTCCACCGAAGGTACCTTTTACGTCCTCACGCCCTCTTCTTCCTCATCAGCTGGAGCTTGTCGCTCACGCAGTAGGCGAGGAAAAACAATGGCTTTCCCGCCCTGAACAGGCGCACCTTCATCTTATCCGTTTTATTGATCCGCGGCGAAGCAAGACAGCTTTTACCGTGTTCTTTTATAAATGCCTTTATCCGCCTCTGCTCATCGGCGAACGAGTTATATCCGGCATACAGTATCCGGCTGTACAGCTTCAGATATGTGACCGTCTGCTTTCTGAGACATTCATCCTCCAGCCCGGTGTACATCTTTCTGATATCCCCGGTCACTCTGTCCACGATATCCAGCAGCACCATATCCTTTTCAGTCACGGGCGAATTCATGATGGAGTCCGGTCTGAGGCGGTAATAATAACGTTCATCTCTGCTCAGGACAACTTTTTTCGCCTTTGCGACCACGCGGTAGGTCGTAGCGAGATCCTCATACAGCAGCCCCTCGGGAAAACGTATATCGGAAAAAAGCTCCGCTCTGTAAAACGAACAGGCGGCATGTACTCCGAGCCCGCTGTCCATAAGGATCGAAGCTGTCGCCTCCTCGGAGGTGAACACCTCCGTTCCCGGAGCGCTCCTGTCCGGTTCTCTGTCGATGCTGCCCCAGAACTCATACCATGTTCCCTGTACGATATCCGCGTCATTCTCACGTACCAGCCGCACGTATGCCTCAACAAGGTCGGGAGCTATATAATCGTCGCTGTCAAGGAAATACACATACTCGCCCCGCATGATATCCAGTCCCGCGTTGCGTGCGGAGCTCAGTCCCCCGTTCTCCTTGTGTATCACTCTTACTCTGCTGTCGGCTTCGGCGTATCTGTCGCACACAGCCCCGCAGCCATCGGGAGAACCGTCGTCCACGAGAATGATCTCCAGCGCGGTATAGGTCTGGCATATAACGCTGTCAACGCATTGCACCAGATATTCCCCGACCCTGTATACAGGGATTATTACACTTACCAGCGGTTCTTCCAACCGATATCACCCCCGCCCCCCGTAGTTTTCTTTTTTATGAGCGCGTTCGTGCGCGCTTTCGGAATACTCCTCAGGACATCCGCGTCCTATTCGGCCTTTCTTCTGACAGCCAGACGGCTGTTCCACACCTTCCTCAGCATACCCTCTCCGAAATACGACAGCAGCGCGGCCGCCTTTTCCCTGCCGCGCACATTTCCGTTCCGGAGCACATATCCGCGCGTCGAGGTGATCGCTCTCCAGATCTCGGGCTTGTATCTGTCGTGCTCTTCCCCCCCAGCAGGCAGGTCGAGCAGGATATGCATGCTCGCGTTGAATTTTCTGCACAGAGCTGCATTGTAAATACGCGGGTATTTTTCCGCGCAGAACGCCGCAGCCGCGTCCGCCCACTCTATGGCGTCGAGCCGCTTAGGGTCGAAGCTGTGCATTATGCTGTTCGTTCTCTGCCGGTAAAAATATCCGCACTCGTCCTTAAAAACGATCCTCTTTGCGTTGTCCATAAACAGATGACAGGTCGCAAGATCCTCCGCGTACCTGCCTGCCGGGAACCTGATGCCGCCGATGACCTGTCTGCGGTACAGCTTGCCCCATGCCGAACAGCTGAATTTTATCTGATAGAACGAAGCCTCGATAGCTCCCTCGCTGTCGAACACCTCGACAGCCGCCGCATCTCCGCCGGGAGCCGCGGCATTGTTGTCTTCCGCCACAATGCGCAGCTGCACTATGGAAATATCCGCGTCGTACTCCGTGAGCAGGTCGGCGCAGAGCCCTATGCAGCCGGGGGATATATAGTCGTCGCTGTCAAGAAAAAAAACGGCGTCGCCCGACGATGCCTCTATACCGGCATTTCTCGCACTCGACAGACCGCCGTTTTCCTTATGTATTACCCTTATCCTGCTGTCACGCTCCGCCCACTCGTCGCACACAGCGCCCGAGCCGTCGGTCGAACCGTCGTCAGCAAGTATTATCTCCATATCTCTGTATGTCTGCTCTGCAACGCTTTTCAGACAGGTATCCAGAAACGGTTTTACGTTATATACCGGTATTATCACGGATATCTTCACAGCCATACCTCCCGGCGCGGCTCTCACCTGCCGCTTTTTTTCATATCGGACAAAGCCGACGCGTAGTAAGCCTCAAGCTTTTTTACCTCGTCCGTGATGTCGAAGCCGGCGCTTTTTATCGCGGCGGAGGTATCGCGCCGCTCCGTTGTCCTCATTTCCAATATACGCTCAGCCCACTTGCCGGGGCCTTCCGCGAGAGGCACTATTTTCGTCGACCCGATGATGACTGTATCCTTGGTCATACGGTCGGATATAACGCACGGCAGACCCGCTGCCTGAGCCTCGACGCCTACCAGAGGCAGCCCCTCGTAAAGCGAGGGCAGCGCAAACGCGTCCATAGCCTGATAAAGCCTGTGGACATCGTTTCTCACTCCCATGAATATCACCGCTCCTGCGAGCCCGAGCTCCGACGCCCTTGCCTCCGTCCTGCCTCTAAGCTCTCCCGTGCCGACAAGCAGCAGCACGGAATCCGGCTCACGCTCGTGCAGCTCCCTGAAAACCTCCAGCAGAAATTCATGGTTCTTCTGGCAGCAGAATCTTCCCACATGACCGAGGACGAACTTATCCTCTATACCGAGCTCACGTCTGACCTCGCTGCGTACAGCCGGGTCAAAGCGAAACCTCGCAGCGTCTATCGCGTTGTTGAATATGGTAACTTTTCCCTTTGCTGAGGCTCTTTTTCCGAACAGCCACTCTCCCGCGTACCGCGAGCAGGCGGCATAATGCGTGGCGAACAGCTTAGCGAACGGTCTCAGCAGGTATTTTACGGCGTTTCTCTTCGCCTCGCCCTTTCCGGCGGTGCTGTGATTGTGGTTTATCCTGACCGGAACGCCCGCTGCCCATGCCGCGTACAGCGGAAACACCGAAAGAGCGTTCATACCCGAATGTACTATCGGGTAGCGGTTTTCCCTGAGATAGCGCTTCAGGACCTTGATATAACGGAAAATATGCCTGTAAGGAGGCAGCACAAAATACCTCGCCCCGAGCGCCTTCAGTTCCTCCGGCGGCTCACACGCGCCGTCGGCTTCGATGAAATAATCAAACTGATATACGCTCCGGTCGATCGAACGATAATAATTATTCATGACAGCCTCAACGCCCGCCGCGTTGAGCTTGCCTATGATATGTGCTATCCTTGCAGGCTCATCTGCCATATCCGTTTCAACTCCGTATGTCGTCCGCGTTCTGGTGCCCCGCGGTCTGTCATTGTGCCGTGTCTGCCGTAATGACAGAAAAAAACACAGACTGTTATGTAAGAATTATACACCTTATCAGCATTTTTGTCAACACTTTATTGCCTCCGCCGCGTGCATTTGGTCATAATACACCAAAGCTGACAATGAATATAGGGCATTGTAGACCAAAACAATATGTCACGGAACGCAAGTATACGCTTGACTTACCGGGAAAAAGATGATATAATTAATATATCCGTATAATCAGTAATTTCAACGAGGGAGGAATATACTATGAAAAAGAAAAAAATCCTGGGCGCACTGCTTGCTGTCGCTATGGCTTTCACGGGCGTACCCGCCGCGGTCCTGCCGCTGAACACACAGGTGAGCGCCGCCACCGCCACGGCCACGGCTTCCGTGACCACTAAGCTTGCCGCTCCGAAGAATTTCAAAGCCACGGTCACCGGCACCACGGTCAAGCTGACGTGGAAAAAGGTCAAGGGTGCCGACGCGTACAGGATCTACAAGCTGAACGACTCGACCAAGAAGTATGAGACTTTCAAGAACGTGACCGGAACGAGCCTTACCATAAAGAGCCTCAAAGCCGGCAAATACAAATACAAGATAGCGGCTCTCGTCAAGAAGGGCAGCAGCTACACCGTGCAGACAAAGTCCTCGCCCATAACGGCGACGGTCAAGTCGTCATCCTCAACAGAGGAAAAGACGGCGAGCCTTCCTGTGACCTTCCCGGCATTCGGCACTGCGAAAGCGGACGTTATAAAGACTATGGCTCTCACGGAAGGTTATGATGCCGGAAAGGTCAAGGACGATGTATACGCTTACGGCGGCTACAAGAAGATCAACGGCACTGAATGCATGATCCTGCTTTATTTCACGGAAAGCGGCAAATTCTTCTACGGCGCGGCTTTATTACCGAGCAGCGCGTTCAAGCTCTCGACGCTTTATTCCGATATAAAGTCTGTAAAGGGCAAGCCTGACATCAATATGGAAAACAAGGGCGTCAAGCTCTATGAATGGTTGGACAACAAGAACGAATCCTTAATTTGTCTGGTAGGCTCCGAAAGCTCCGACAAAATCATGTACATGGCTATGAGCAAAAAGTACGCGCCTGCAAGCGTCAGCGAATCGAGCGACACAGATTTCGCAGCCGCGTTCGAAATGCTCGGATAGGCAGCCTGCCCCGAATAACAAGACTTACCGCCCGCAGAGACCGTTTATCTCCGCGGGCGGTTTTTTCGTTATACGAACAGCTTCGGCTCAACGCTTATGCCGTCCCGCACAAGCTTCGCGAACGCTTCTCCGTCGGTCTTGTTCCCGACTATCGAGCCATAGTGTATCGGTACTGCGGCCTCGGAAGACAGCTCGTTGACGAGAGCCGCCGCCTCCTTATAATTCATCGTGTACGTACCTCCCACAGGCACCAGCGCGATATCGCAGCGCACGGACTTCGCCTCTTTGACGGCGTCGGTATCACCCGCTATGTAGATGCGCTTTCCGCCGACACATACCACATATCCGAGCCAGCCGCTGCCCTTCGGGTGGAACGGCTTCATTATGTTGTACGCCGCGACAGCCTCAACGGGAATGCCCCGTATCTCGCAGCTCTCGCCGGGAGCAAGGAGCACGGCGTTTTCTATCCCCGCAGCCGCCAGCTTCTTCGCCATACTCTTCGGAGCAGCAAATACCGTATCGGGTCTGCGCACCTTTGCGATATCCCCGGGGGAGAAATGGTCGTAGTGCTCATGCGTTATCAGGATAATATCCGCGTCATGCGGCTCTCCCGTCAGTCCGAAGGGGTCTGCGCGGACAACGACGCTGCCGCCGTCTATACGGATACTGCTTTGAGTGTTCACGGTTATGTTCTCTGTCATATTATAACCTCCGTTTTGTTTTTTCGGATCTCTATTGTCCATTATAGCATAATTGAAGCGATATTTCAACAACTTTTTCAAATTGCGCGGAGCCCGCGCAAACATTAAAATCCCGGAAATCCCCGTTTAATTTATTATTCTCTCCTCCTATTGCCTTTTTCTTTTATATGTGATATAATTTTACCAACAGCAACAGCAAAATCAATACCCAAAAACGGAGGTACATAATGAAAAAGATATCGAAGCCCCTTATACTCGCGGTTACCGCCACAATGCTTGCATCGGCGGCATCGTGTCAGAGCGCGCCCGCTCCGGCTGAAAGCGCCGCTACGGCTGCGGCGACCACGGGAACGTCAGCAGATACAACGACTGCCGCCGCGGAAACTACAACCACAACGGCCGCGGAAACCACCACAACAGCGGCAGCCACAACTACCACTACAACTTCGGAGGCAGCTCCCGAACCTGCCCCACTCCCTCCCGACACCGAGACTGCCGAAGCTCCCGCTGCGGAGAGCGAATGGGAGGAAACGACTGCCGACACGACTACACAGGACTCGCTCCCCGAAACCTTCTACGAGCCCCCGGATGAGACCGCAGCCCCGATTGAGACCGCAGCCCCGATTGAGACCGCGGCCGAAACGACCGCCGCAAAGACCAACATATTCGACAACATCGGCGTGACCACGACTCTTGCACCGAACGAGGGCATAAACGCTCTCGGCAACAAATACGTCGATATCGTGTTCGACACGCTCCCGTCCACGTATGAGGAGTTTATCGCCCTGCCGCAGGC
>JAIKZF010000074.1 GCA_024682455.1 Ruminiclostridium sp.
CTCTATCAGCAGCCCCGCGGCGTGAGCCCGGACATAAAGATCATCGCGATAGACGACTCGGACGAGAGCCGGGCGACGCTCGGGAATTTCGGCACCTGGAAGCGCGACGTGTACGCGCGCGTCATCGAAACGCTGGGAGACTATCCGGCTGTGATATCGCTGGACGTTCTCCTGCTTGGCGGTATCGACGAAGAGACCGACAGCAGGCTCATCGAGGCGTGCCGCAGCAGCGGCAGAGTCGTCGCCGCCGAGCATATCAACTATACCGCAAAGTATGAGTCCGGCGAGGACGGCTTCGGCTACATCGACTATACGCACATAGACTCGGTCAGCAAGCCGATACTCGACGGCAGCGCGGAGCTGGGATTTGTGAATTTCCCGGTGAGCGAGGACGGCGAGGTCAGGAGCGTAATGCTGACGGAGAGCTTTGAGGGCTCCGCGATGCAGAGCCTTGCCTGCCGGACATACACGCGCTACTGCGAGCTGAAAGGCGTGGCTCCGAACGAGCCCGCGCTTGACGAGGCGGGCTGTATGTGGATAGACTATGCCGGCAGACCACGCGCCTATGAGCACATACCGATAACCTCGGTGCTCAACGGGACTGTGGATCCGCGCGCGTTCAGGGACTGCATCGTGTTTGTGGGCGCGTACGAGACGGGGCTGCGCGACGAGTACAGCGTTCCGGTCAGCGCCGAGCGTATGTTCGGCGTGGAGATAAACGCGAACGTTGTGCAGGCTCTGCTTGACGGGCGCTCGCCCGTTCCTGCGGACAGGCTTCCCGCGTCGCTTATCTGCGCGGCTGCGGCTGCGGCGGTGTTCATTCTTGCCGGGGTGACGAAGGTACGCGTGAGCACGCCGGTTTTCATAGGCACCGTACTGCTGTGGGGAGCCGCGTGCTTTCTGCTGTGGCGCGAAGGCGTGATAATGCCGCTTATCTACACTCCGATATTCACGGGACTTGCGTTTCTTACGCAGCTGATATTCAACTACACGGAGGAAACTCTCGAAAAGCGCAGGATAATGAGCGCGTTCAGGAAGTATGTAGCTCCGCAGGTAGTCGAGAATATAGCAAAGAGCGGGAATTACAGGATAAACCTCGGCGGCGAGCGCAAGCACATAGCGGTGCTTTTCGTGGATATACGCGGCTTCACCACGATGTCGGAGAGCTTAGAGCCTGAGCAGGTGGTGGATATAGTCAACACATACCTGAATCTTACGACGAGGTCGATATTTGCAAATGAGGGAACACTCGACAAGTTTGTCGGGGACGCGACCATGGCGGTATTCAACGCGCCTTTCGATCTGGACGATTATGTGTTCCGCGCGGTAAAGACTGCAATGGACATAAACGCGGGCAGCGCGGAGATAGAAGCGAAGTTCATGGAGAAATACGGCAAGAGCGTAGGCTTCGGCATAGGCGTGAACTGCGGAGACGCCGTAGTCGGCAATATGGGCTGTGATTTCCGTATGGATTATACTGCCATGGGCGATACTGTCAATACTGCCGCCCGCCTCGAAGCTAACGCCAAGCGCGGCCAGATACTTATAAGCAGCGAGGTCTATGAGCGCGTCAAAGACCGCATTACCGCCGAGCCTATCGGCGAAATCCCCCTCAAAGGTAAATCCGTCGGCGTCTTCGTCTACTCAGTTACGGGAATGAGAGAGCCAGAACGAGAATAAGTAAACACTTAGCTGTCTGGCTGGGGGAGGAAGAAGGCGAGGAAGGAAGAAAACCCCTGTTCCACGTCAGTTGCCTTTAATCGCCGCGTCCTTGCGGCGTTCTGGGCAACTGATTACGGCCTCCTGCCGTAAAAAAGGCGTTTTCTCCCTCCCCCGCCTCCTCCCTCCCCCAGACCCCCTCCCTCCTCCACCCTCTCCCTCTTTCGGGAAAGGCGAACCGCTTCGCCTTGCAGCGGGGGTAGGTAATACGCCTTGACAAGTAAAAAGAACAGTATAAACCAAAAAAATCTGCTCCTTTTACGCAACAAAAGGAGCAGTTATTTTTATACATTTAAGTATAGTATACTCCGAAAAGGAGCGAACCCGAAGGGGCGCTCCCCGCCGGGCGAAATAAAACGCGGCTTATTGAAGCTTCGCCGTACGATAAAGCTTCTTGAACTCCGACGGCGTGCAGCCGTTTATGTCCTTGAACACGCGGTTGAACGTGGTGAGACTGGAGAACCCCACCCGGGCGGCGGCGTCGGTGACAGAAGCGTTCTCCTCCAGAAGAAGAAGCTCCGCGGCGCTGACACGGCGGTTGTTCAGAAAGCTGATGAACGTCGTGCCGCTGTATTTCTTGAAAATACGCGAAAAATGGCAGGAGCTGTAACCCGCAATATCCGCGAGACTTTCAAGCGATATGTCGTTCATGTAGTTTTTCTCGATATAGCCGAAGACAAGGTGTATCGTGTCCGAGTATTTCTCGCTTTCCTCGTGTTTGAACCGGCTGAGCTGAAATTCCCTGATGTGCGTGAGAAAGCTTAAAAGCTTCATATAGACGTAAATGTCGGACAGAACGCCGAACTCGAAGTAAAGAGTGTAGATCTCCTCCATGATGTGACCGAGCGAACGGCGTATCTCGGTACCGGTCTCCGCGTTGATGACAAGAGGCTCGGTGATGACCGCGCGCAGCTCCGGCAAGGCGGGAACTCCGTCGATCAGTCGGTTGTCGCAGAGAAGTATCAGCCTGCGGCCGGGATTGGCTTTGAGATTGTGTATCTTGCCAGCCGGTATCAGCATTATGTCGCGCTCGTTCAATGTATATACCCTGCCGCTGCATATAACTGTATAGGTGTTGCTGAGCGGCATTATTATCTCAATGGCGTTGTGCCAGTGCGGAGGATATTCCTCGTTCTCCACGTTGTCGTAAAGACGTATGCTCTTGTTTTTCAGATAGTCGACCGTTTCAAAGTCTCCGTTCAGGTGCGCTATCACCGTAATTCCCTCCTTTGCGGGGATATCGGGTGTTCCCGATACTATTATACTACCGCTTTGCGCGGATTTCAATAGCAAATCTCAAAATTTGCGCAAAAAACGGAATGAAAAGTGCAAAAAATGTGTAGAAAACGTTTATAACTATAATGTATAATAAGATAAGAACAACAGGCACCTCGCCGGAAAGGACAGGAATATGGAAAAGTATCTTGATGAGACCCTGAGCATAGAAGAACGCGCCGAAGCGCTGACAGACGCAATGACGACGGAGGAGCAGGCATCGCAGCTCCGATATGACGCCCCCGCCGTGGAAAGGCTCGGCATACCCGCCTATAACTGGTGGAACGAGGCTCTGCACGGACTGGCGCGCTCCGGAATAGCGACCATGTTCCCGCAGGCAATAGGCATGGCGGCGATGTTCGACCCGGAGCGCGTCGAAAAGGCAGGCCATATCACCGGCGTAGAATCCCGCGCCAAGTACAACGCCTACACAAAGCACGGCGACCGCGACATATACAAGGGGCTGACGATGTGGGCTCCGAATATCAACATATTCCGCGACCCGCGCTGGGGACGCGGCCATGAGACCTACGGCGAGGATCCGTTCCTGACCGCCGAGAACGGCAAGGCGTACGTCCGCGGCCTGCAGGGCGGCGGAAAGACGATGATGACCGCCGCCTGCGCGAAGCATTTCGCGGTGCACAGCGGCCCCGAGGCTATACGCCATGAGTTCAACGCCGAGGTGTCGGAAAAGGATCTTGAGGAGACCTACCTGCCCGCGTTCGAGGCTCTGGTGCGCGAGGCAAAGGTCGAGGGCGTCATGGGAGCCTACAATCGCGTAAACGGCGAGGGAGCCTGCGCAAGCAAAATGCTGATGAAGCACCTGAAAGACTGGGGATTCGACGGATATTTCGTGTCCGACTGCTGGGCGATACGCGACTTCCACGAGCACCACGGCCTCACCGCGACGGCGGCGGAGTCCGCGGCTCTTGCCCTAAAGACAGGCTGCGACGTTAACTGCGGCTGCACATATATGAACCTGCTCACAGCGCTGGACGAGGGGCTTATAACAAAGGACGATATCCGCAAGGCCTGCGTGCACCTGATGAGAACGAGAATAAGGCTCGGTATGTTCGACAAGCACACCGAGTTCGACGATATACCCTACACGGTAGTTTCCTGCGCCGAGCACAAGTCGGTATCGCTGGAGTGCTCCGAAAGATCGGCGGTCATGCTGAAAAACGACGGCATACTGCCCCTCGACGCGTCGAAGATAAAGACGATAGCGGTCATAGGCCCCAACGCCGACAGCCGTGCCGTTCTCGAAGGCAATTACAACGGCAGAGCCGATAAGTATGTGACATTCCTCGACGGCATACGCGAGCGCTTCGACGGTCGCGTGATCTTCGCCGAGGGCTGCCACCTGTATAAGGAGAAGGTCTCCGTGCTCGCTGTGCCGGACGACCGCTCGGCTGAGGCAGTCGCAGCCGCAGAGTGCGCCGACCTCGTGATACTCTGCGTGGGGCTCGACGCTTCTATCGAGGGCGAGGAGGGCGACACCGGCAACGAGTTCTCCTCCGGCGACAAGAACAGCCTTGAGCTCCCGCCTCCGCAGCGCATACTGACCGAGAAAGTGCTCGCCGTCGGCAAGCCCACGGTCATCATCACCGCCGCCGGCAGCTCGGTGAACGTTCACGCGGACAAGGCGAACGCCCTGATACACGCGTGGTATCCCGGCTCCGAGGGAGGCACTGCTCTCGCGAAGATACTGTTCGGCGATATATCGCCGTCCGGAAAGCTCCCCGTGACGTTCTACGAGAACACCGACAAGCTCCCCGATTTCACGGACTACTCGATGAAGGGCAGGACCTACCGCTATACCCGCGAGAACGTGCTTTACCCGTTCGGCTACGGTCTGACCTACGGCAGGGTCGTCTGCGAGTCGGTCGCCTATGAGGACGGCAGGGCTTCGGTAAAGGTGACGAACACCGGAGACACCGCCTCCGAGGATGTTATCCAGCTCTACATAAAGGATAACAGCGAGTGGGCTGCTCCGTACGGAAGTCTCTGCGGGTTCAGGCGCGTAAGGCTCGGCGCGGGCGAAAGCGCCGAGGTCGTGATACCCGTACCCGAGAGCGCCTTCACCTCGGTGGACGAAAACGGAAAGAGAGCGCGCTTCGGCACGTCATTCACGCTGTACGCGGGAACTCATCAGCCCGACAGCCTGAGCTGCGCGCTCAGCGGCACGGACTGCGTGAGCACGGAGATAAACTGATATGGCAAATAAATTTTCCGTAATGCGCGTGATAAGCAGTCACGCGGTATTGCAGGCTGACTGCGGGAATACGATATACGGCACGGCTGACGCCGGGTCGGAGACAAGGCTTGAAATAACGGGCGGTACAACGCTTACCGCCATTGCAGACGAAAACGGAAGGTGGGAGATCGTTCTCCCGCCTTTCTCGGCTTCCCGGGAGGCTTACGTTTTCACATTCACGAACGGCGGCGCGGAGCTGAGATTCGACGATATCCTGTTCGGCGACTTGTTCCACATAAGCGGTCAGTCGAACATGGAGCTGCCCATGTTCCGGACGACCGATCCCCTCGCGCCGGAGGAATTCCCGTCCTGCGGGTATATCCGGGAGTTCCGGGTGCCGGTGGAGTGCAGGTTCGGAAAGGACGACGTGTGCGAGGACTTCACGGGAGGCGAATGGAAAACGGCTGTGCCGGAGAACGTCCCGGACATGAGCGCCGCGGGCTTCTGGTTCGCTTATGAGATATACAATAAGTACAAAATTCCGGTAGGACTGCTGAACACCTCGGCGGGCGGAGCCCCGATAGAGGGCAGACTGCCGTATAAGATGCTGTCGGAGCTCGGCTGGTACGACGATTTCCTGAAAGAGTGTACAGCCGACGGCTACATGGAGCGCGTCACCTCCGGGGACGCGGAACGCGCCGCGAAGCGTACGGAAAGGCTCGACAGCCTCGACGGGATATCCGGCGCGGTATTCAGCGATACCGTGC
Source organism: Ruminiclostridium sp. (assembly GCA_024682455.1). Lineage (GTDB taxonomy): Bacteria > Bacillota > Clostridia > Oscillospirales > Ruminococcaceae > Ruminiclostridium_E. The sequence continues at coordinate 5,959 of JAIKZF010000074.1, forward strand.
GCTTTACGGAATGTACGGTGCCGCTCGACTTTGACGAAAACGAAGAGCTGCGGGGCTTCTGCGGCAGGATATGGTTCAGGAAGAGCTTTGAGATACCCGGGGACGCCGACCTGTCGGACGCGGTGCTGATACTCGGCACTATTACCGACGCGGACGTGACGTACGTGAACGGGGAGCTCGTCGGCGAGACCACCTATATGTACCCGCCGCGTATCTACCCCGTGCCTGCCGGAACTCTCATACACGGCACGAACACCGTTCACGTCCGCGTGGATGTGCAGTGCGCGCGCGGAGGCTTCACAAAGGGCAAGGACTACTGCCTGAAGCTCGGAGACCGGCTCATTCCCCTGTCCGGTGCCTGGGAGTACGCAACAGCCGCAAAGATACCGTGGGAAAAGGGAGGCACCTTCTTCCCGGGACTGCCGCTCGGAGTGTACGGCGCTATGACATCTCCGGCATTCAGGATAAGATGCCGCGCCCTGCTATGGTATCAGGGCGAGTCGAACTGTAATCACCCCGACAGATACGCGTTCCTGTTCCGCAATACGGTCGCGTTCTTCCGGGAAAGATACGGGTATGACATTCCCGTTATCACCACGCAGCTCTGCAACTACGACGACCCGTTCGCCGGAGGCTCCGACTGCTGGGCCCGGCTGCGTCAGGCGCAGCTTGAATGTCTCGCTGTCCCCGGCACCGATATGGCTGTCACCATAGACGCCGGCGAGGACAACGACCTGCACCCGCGCGACAAAAAGACCGTCGGAAAGCGCCTCGCGCTCTGCGCGATGAGACTGCTGTACGGCGATACGGATATAAAGCCCTCCGTTTACTGCGAAAGCGCGGTCTGCTCCGGCGCAGGCAGAGTCCTGCTCGGCTTCACGGACAATTCCCGCGTGCGGCTCGACGGCAGCCGACCGGATATGTTCAATATCATAACAGCCTCCGGAAAGCTGCCGGCGCAGTCCGCGGAGCTTACGGAGAACGGCGTACTGCTGACCTTTGCTCACGGCACGCTCCCGGAAAAGGTGCGCTGCGAGTGGAGCAACGCCCCGGAAGCCGTCGTACTGCGCGACGACGCGGGAATACCGATATCTCCGTTTGAGATCAATATCGGAAAGGAGATTATATGAGCGATATATATAAATGCTGGCTGCCGGAAAAGAACGACAAAAGACTCGCGCTGTGGAAGAGCTATTTCACCTCCGTTTACGCGGACAGCTCCGACAAGACGACGCAAACCGCCGTCAGAGAGCTCCGACGCGCCGCGAGGATCAGGACCTCCTCCGAGCGCACAGGCGAGGGCTTCGCGCTCGTCACAGACGAGAGCCTCGGGGCGGGAGGCTACAGGATAGGCATTACCGACAGCGAGATAGTCATTGCGGGAGGCGACGGCAGCGGAAAACTGTACGGCGTCCTGCGCTTCCTCACCCTCGCCGCGGGCAGTATGCTCAAAAGCAAAACGCTCTGCGAGACCCCCGCTTATCCCCTGCGCATCGTCGACCACTGGGACAACGCCGACGGCACCGTCGAGCGCGGCTATTCCGGAGGCTCGCTCTTCTTCCGGGAAGACAGGGTCTCCGACGATAACGAGGCTCTCACCGACTACGCGCGGCTGCTGGCTTCCGTCGGGATAAACGCGGTATGCCCGAATAACGTCAACGTTCACGACACCGAGACCCTGTTCATCACGGACAGGTACCTCGGGGACTTCGCGCGCATAGCGAAGATATTCCGCGGCTACGGGATAAGGCTGTTCCTCTCCGTGAACTTCGCGGCTCCGACGCAGATCGGGGGGCTCGATACCGCCGACCCGCTCGACGACTCTGTCCGGAAGTGGTGGAGCTCCGCAGCCGCAGAGATCTACCGCCGCATACCCGATTTCGGAGGATTTGTGGTCAAGGCTGACTCCGAAGGCCGCCCCGGCCCCCACACCTACGGCAGAGACCACGCTGACGGCGCGAATATGCTCGCCGAGGCTCTCGCGCCCTACGGGGGAGCCGTGATATGGCGGTGCTTCGTCTACAACTGCCGCACCGACCGGAACGACCGGAGCACCGATCGCGCAAAGGCGGCTTACGACAATTTTCTGCCGCTTGACGGGCGCTTTGCCGACAACGTTTATCTCCAGATAAAGAACGGCCCCATGGACTTTCAGATACGCGAGCCCGTGTCGCCGCTTTTCGGGGCTCTCAATAAGACCAATATGCTTGCGGAGTTCCAGATAACGCAGGAATACACGGGTCAGCAGATCGACCTGTGCTATCTTGTGCCGATGTGGAAGGAATGTCTCGACTTCGGCAAGCGGCACGGGCAGGTGAAGGACCGCATACAAGGGGCTGCGGGAGTTTCCAACACCGGGGACGGCGCGTTCCTGACCGGGAACCCGCTCGCGGGGGCAAATCTTTACGGATTCGGGAGGCTGCTGTTCGACCCGGAGCAGTCTGCGGACCGTATCGCCGCCGAGTGGGTATGCGCTTCGATCACAACGAACAAGATCGCCGCTGTTGAGATCGTCTGCATGCTTGTACGCTCGCGGGAGATCTATGAGAGCTACACCTCGCCGCTGGGAGTCGGCTGGATGGTAGTCCCGGGCACTCACTACGGCGTGGACGTGGACGGCTACGAATATTCGCGCTGGGGGACGTACCACTACGCCGACGGGGACGGTATCGGCGCCGACCGTACCCAGGCGACCGGCACGGGCTACACGGCGCAGTATGACTCCGTGAACGCACGTCTCTATGAGGACATAAAAACATGTCCGGACGAGCTGCTGCTGTTCTTTCATCATGTTCCGTACACTCACGTTCTTCACAGCGGCAAGACGGTGATACAGCACATTTACGACAGTCATTTCGAGGGTGCGGAGCAAGCCGCCGGGCTCCTTAAGGACTGGAAGTCTCTGGAATCCTATATCCCTGCCGACATCTACGCGGAATGTCTGCACAGGTTCGAGCTCCAGGCCGCTAACAGCGAAAACTGGCGGGACGTCGTCAACACCTACTTTTTCCGCAAGTCGGGCATCCCCGATTCTCACGGAAGAAAGATATACGAATAGACAGAAATACCCCCATATCCGTGGAGGTCGGATATAGGGGTATTCCTGTATAGTGAAACAAAAATGAAGAAAGCGGCGCAGAGCCTGCGCTCCCATTCCGGCGCGGAAGCCGCGCCGCCAATCCGTATGAGGCTTTTCTGCTACGGGCGGGTCAACTGCCTCGCAGCCGTAAGTTTCATCTGATTGAGGGCTGTTCTCTTTTGTAAGTTTCAGCTAATTGGGAGCAGTTTACTTTTATGAGTAATGAGTAAAGGCGCACTACCTCTCCCCGCTGCAAGGCGAAGCGATTTGTTTTAGGGTCCAGCCCTTTTTTAAAAGGGCTGGCCGCCGGAGGCAACTCTTAAAAATTCTTCTTCTTTTCTTCTCTCTTCTACTCTTCTGCACGCGCGTTGATCATAGCGTCGAAGGCGGGTTTACGGGAGAGGTCATCGCGGAAGACGAGGGGGCGGTCGCCGGCTTTCCACGAAAGGGAATCGGAGATGCCCCAGAGGGTGAGGCTTGTGATCGGGACTCCTTCATTCTTCAGTTCGATGATCTTCTTCATGAAGCGGCTGAAATATTTACCCTGCTTTTCTTCCCAATCATCAGATTTGTCGGCTCCGATATCGAGCTCGGTGATGTGGATTTCGACCCCAAGCTCCTCAACGTACTTTTTCAGCGCCAACATATACTCGTTGATACTCATATAAGTACCGATATGTGACTGCATACCTACACCGTCGATGTTCCCCGCGGCGGCTACGGGTCTCAGGAATGTGAGGATATCTTCCTGCTTTTTCTTCTGATAGGAGTTGTAGTCGTTGTAGAACAGTTTTGCGTCCTCGGGAGCGTATTTGCGCGCGTACTCGAACGCCTTCTCTATATAATCCTCTCCGACTGTCTGATACCAGAGGCTCTTTCTCATTCCGCCTTCGTCGGCGGCTGCCTCGTTGACGACGTCCCACGCGCTTATAAGTCCCGGGTAGTTCGCGGTCGTCCACTCCATCATTCCCTTGATGTAGTTCTCCATGCGCTTGAGCATGAGCTCCCTGTCCGCAAGCTCGCCGCTTCTGTCGTAGTCCTTGTAGAACAGCCACTCCGGAGTCTGCGAGTGCCATACGAGCGTATGCCCGCGCACCGTCATTCCGTTATCGCGCGCAAATCCCAGCTCGACATTCAGGTGGTCGAACTTCATCGCGGGAGCCTCCTGATACTTGTCAAGATCGGAAATGCTTGTTCCGTAGTCAAGTATGGCCTCTGGCTTCATGTCGTTCTCGGCTGTGATGCTGCTGCACTGAGCCTTTACGAGCTCGGCGTACTGGGGCTTCGAGAGTATGGCCGGCGAGACCGCCATCCCTATGCGGAACAGATCGGCGTAGGTGTCGCGCAGCGAGGGATATTCCGAGGTGTTCGCGAACAGCGCTTCGGCTGCTTCCTCGTAATATGTGTAATCGCCGCAGACATTCACCGAAAATTCGTCACAGTATATATCCTTCAGCTCGTCGCTCTCGATATACACGACTATGCGCTCGGCGGAGGCGGGTATGGTGTACTTTCCGCTTCCCGCGGTGTATGTGCTGTCGTTTGTGTTTACGGCGAACACCATGTTGTATGTGGTATTGCCGCGGACATTGAACTGTACCGAAACTCTTACCGCCTTGTTCGCGCTGCGGAACGAGCCCTTTACCTCGATCTCGTTCCCGCGGAAGAGCTCCGCCTTATAGTCCGCGCCGTTCCAGCTTTCCTTGCGCCCCTCGATGAAGAGCGCCCTGCCGTTCTTTGCGGCGTCGTCCTGCACTATGCTCAGTATCGCCGAGCCGCGCTTCACCGCGGTAAGCTCGCCTCCCGCGAAGTCCTCGTTTATCGAAGGTACGCCGTTGTTTTCCTGCATATCATTGCTCAGCTCCTCGGTCACAGCGGTGGTGTCCGGTGCTCCGGACCGGGTATCGGCAGGCGCGGCAGCGGTGGTACCGGCATTTGCGGCCTCATCTCCGACAGCACCGGCATCGGGCTTCTGCGCGCCGCCCGAACAGGACGAGAGCGCAAGCACCAATAATAACGCGACAGATGAGCTTATCAGTTTTCTCATGGTTCTCCTCCTGTACGATCCTCTGTATTCTTATTATAACACGTATTCTCCCGCCGTTCTACACATTTATTGTCTTTACGGCACCAAAAATTGCGAAAAAACGCGGCTGCCGTAACCGACAGCCGCGAAAAAGTGAATATCTATGGAGTGATCTTGTGTAAGTTTATGCCACCGAGGCGTTGAGCTCGTCGATAGCCGCCTTGATCTCGCCCTCATTCTCGGCGCGCAGACCAGCGTAGGTGTTATCAACGGAGTTGTACGGTTCGTTGATGATCTTGTCGGTAGGCGAAGAACCGTCGGAGTTCGCGCAGGCGGTGCTTATGCCGTTCTTGAAGTCATAAACGCCCTTGAGGTTGCCGCTTCTTTCGAGCTCGTCGATGAAGTCGAGCATCTCGTCTGTCCATTCCTCGTCTCTCTTGAGCTTTTCTCTTGCCGCAGCTCTGATGTCGGGATCCTTGGAAGCGATGAGGTTGCACTTGATCCATGCCTTGTAGGAGTCGAGGTTGTCGGAGCCTGCAACGAGCATGAACGGGTCTGTCTTCATTTCCTGATAGTAAGCGTCGGCCTTAGGATCACGGGGAGCCGGTACGAAGAATACATCGTCGGTATCCCAGTTGAACTTCTTTACATACTTATGGCCGTTGCCCTGGAACCACCACTTGCCGTCTACGAAGAACAGGATATCACCGGATGTCCAGAGCTTTTCGTTGAGCGACCAGTTGTTCTCCACCTTCGGATAGCCGTAGCCCTCGGCGCAGAGCTTGGAAACTACGTCCATAGCGCGCTCGATGTTGGAGTTGTTCATATTATTGACGAGCTTGCCGTTTTCAAGTCCCACTACCGGAACGCCGGTCGTCAGCACGATCTGCTTCTGGACATACCAGCCGTCGCAGAGGTACTTCTTATCGCCGGACTGCTGGAACTTGTCAGCCATGTCGAGCATTGCGTCCCAGTCCCACTCGCCAGCCTTATAGAGCTCGTAGGGATCCTGGAGACCAGCTTCCTGAACTACGCTTCTTCTGTAATACCAGAGAGCCGCGACGCCCTCGGAGATGATAGGCGTGTAGTTCTTGCCGCCCCACATGAACTTATCCATAGCCTCACGCGTACCCGACCACTCATCGGCGTAGGTGTCGATGATGCCGTCGATGCTCTGGAACATTCCCTTGTAAGCGGAGAGCGGGAAGTAACCGATCTCGAACTCGAACATATCCGGAGAGTCGCCCGACGCGATCATCTTTCCGAGCTTATCGTAACGGGACTGATAATCGACGGTAGTGTAAACGAAGATCTTGTCCGCGAATTCCTCGCCGTAATCCTTGCTGCCCTCCTCGGGGATACCGTAGTTGGCCTTGAAGAGCTCGGACTCTGCGGATGTCTCGTCGATAGCCCACCACGAGAGCCACTTGATCTTCTTCTGGGGCTTAAGCTCGGAGTCTACCTCGGTTGCGGACGCAAGCTCCTGAACAGCCGCGTCGGTATCGTTCGTTACTACCTCGGTGGTGGTAACGGTCGTCGTAGCCGCAGTATCGGAGGTGCCTGCCGCGGTAGTGGACGCGGGTCTGCTGCTTTCGCCGCCGTTGCACGATGCGGCGGATATCACGCTTGCGATCGCCAGAACGCCCGCAAGAGCTTTATGTAACTTTTTCATGGTAAACCTCCCATTTGTAGTATTTTCTTAATTATATCACTATATTCGCCATTTGTCCAGTCAATTTTTGTCGGCATTATTATCAAAATTTGCTAAATTTATGCAATAATTTGCCCATTCGGCCGCTTGCGCTCGAGAAGCCGCTGCGCTTGAGTGCCTCCGGCGGCCAGGTCTGTCGGTCAGCCCCTCTGCCGTTTTTGGCAAAACCAAAAACTCCACCTCCCCGCTAACGGGGAGACCACCTTTTGAAAAAAGGGCTGGACCCTAAAATAAACCGCTTCGCCTTGCAGCGGGGATAGGTAGTGCTCCTTTCGATAGTAAAACAAAGAGAAATAACAGGAAACTGCACTATTTTGAAAGATTGATGCCCCGCGGATCCAATGTATGACCTCCGGCTGATTATTGACAAAACCCGCCCGATGTTATATAATTTGTGTATCACATATTATACGGAGGTCACTATGATAAGAACAGCGCCGATATTCAGCGACAATATGGTATTGCAGAAAGGGAAGATAATAAAGGTGTTCGGCACCGGCGACGACGGCGAACACGTTCGCGTCACGTTCGGGGACTTCACCGCGGAGACTGCCGTAAAAGACGGCAGGTGGCAGGTGAGCCTGCCCGCGCGTGAGGATTACGCCGACGGGCTCGAAATGACCGTCCGCGGCGAGGGCCGCGAAAGGACGTTCACCGGTATCGCGTCGGGCGAGGTCTGGCTTGCGGGCGGGCAGTCGAATATGGAGTATGAGCTTCGGAACTGCACCACGGGCAGACAGCACCTCGAAAACGACCGCCCCGATGTGCGTTATTACTACACCCCGAAAATTACGCTCTCCGACCCCGCCTACGAGGAGACGATGACCAATACCTGCTGGAACAGATTCGACGGCGAAACCGCGAAATGCTGGTCGGCGGTAGGATATATCTTCGCCAAGGAGCTTTCCGAAAGGCTCGGCTGCACGGTCGGGATAATAGGCTGCAACTGGGGAGGCACAAAGGCAAGCTACTGGATGAGCGAGGAAAGCCTGAGCGCCGACAAGGATATGAGCTTCGATCTGGACAATATGAGGGCTCTCTGCGAGGGCAAAAGCGAGCGTGAGATCGCGGACATCTACCGCGAGTATGTTGATTATAACTCCGCGTGGGAAAAGCGCCGCGACGAATACTACGCGACTGCGGAGAAGCCCGACTGGGGCGAGTGTCTGAAGGTCTGCGGCGAGTGCAGGTACCCGGGGCCTCTGGTACCCGCTAACCCCATGAGCCCGACGGCGCTGTACAGGAGCATGATAAAGCGCGTCTGCCCCTACACTCTGGCGGGCTTTCTCTACTATCAGGGCGAGAGCGACGACAACCACCCGGGTCCGTATTATAAGCTGCTGCGCGGGCTTATCGACCTGTGGCGCACGGATTGGGGAGACAGCGGACTGCCGTTTCTTATTGTGCAGCTCCCGATGCACAAATATCACGCCGACCCCGACACAAAGAGCTGGTGCATTATACGCGAGGCTCAGGACAAGGCGTACCGGACGATAAGGAATACCGGGCTTGCCGTGGCGATAGACTGCGGCGAGTACGACGAGATACACCCCCACGATAAGGAGCAGGTCGCTCACAGACTTTTCCTGCAGGCGCTTTACATAGCCTACGGGGAGAAAAACGAGGACTTCAACGCCCCGATGTTCGATTCCGCGCTCCCGGAGAACGGCGCCATGACAGTTACGGTGAGAACGTCGTCGCCGCTCGTGATGCGCACCGTAACTTCCGGATTCGAGCTTGCAGGCGCGGACGGCACCTTCCGCCCCGCTCAGTGCAAGGTCTCCGGTAATAAGATCACAGTCTTTTCAAAGGAAGTCCCACACCCCGTCTCCGTCCGCTACCTCTGGACAAATTACTCCGATTCCATCCCGATCTATAATGAGTCCTCCCTCCCCCTCCCCCCTTTCAGCATAAGCCCAAAAGAGGAAGAGAGAGGGTAGGAAGGAAGCCCCCCTTTCTGGGGGAGAGAGAAGGCAGGGAAGGAAGAAAACCCCTGTTCCGCTTCAGTTGCCTTTAGTCGCCGCGTCCATGCGGCGTTTTGGGCAACTTACAACGGCATCGTGCCGTTGAGGGAAATTGGTTTTCTCCCTGCCCCGCCTCCTCCCTCCCCCAGGCCCCCTCCCTCCTCCACCCTCTCTCTTTCGGGAAAGGCGAACCGCTTCGCCTTGCAGCGGGGGTAGGTATACCCCTTGACAAGAAAAAAGAACAGTATAAATCAAAAAAATCTGCGCCTTTTAAGCAACGAAAGGCGCAGTTATTTTTTTACTTACATTTAGAAGACAGTATTGGTTTTGATTCGCGTATCGAATCTCCGTGGTACGGTATTCAGTTTAGGGTCCACCCCTTTTTAAAGGGGTGGCCGCCGGAGGCAACTCTTAAAACTCTTGCTCTTGCCGCCGGAGGCACTCTAAAAAATTTCTTCTCTTTTCTTCTCTCTTCTATTCTCAAGCGCAAGCGGCTACTCGAGCGTAAGCGGCATACTTGCGGCGGCGTTGAGGGAGAGGTCGGCGACAGCCTTAGCCTCTGTGTACTCGAAGAATGCCTGACTGCCGATCATTGCGGCGTTGTCGCCGCAAAGCCCAATTGGCGGGATATACAGCGTGATACCGCGCTCCGCGCAGCGCTCCTCCAACAATGAACGAAGCCCTGAGTTCGCAGCTACGCCTCCCGCAAGAGCCGCTGTCTTATAGCCGAGATCTGATGCCGCCGCTACAAATTTCGAGGTCAGAATGTCCGCCACGGTGTACTGGAACGATGCCGCCAACGAATCAATGTCGATCTCCTCGCCCTTCTGCGCAGCGTTATGAACAAGATTTATAACGTTGGTCTTAAGCCCGGAAAAGCTGAAATCATACGGCTCGGCGGTGTGCGGACGCGGGAGCCTGTACTTTGTGCTGTCGCCGCGCTTTGATGCCTTGTCAATATATACGCCTCCCGGATAGGGGAAGCCCATTGCGCGCGCCGCCTTGTCGAAAGCCTCGCCTGCCGCGTCGTCGAGTGTCCTGCCGACCGTCGAGTAGCGCGTGTAGCTCTCGACCCTCATTATCTGCGAATGCCCGCCCGACGCCGCAAGACAGATATACGGAGGCTCCAGCTCCGGGTGAGCGATGTAGTTCGCGGCTATGTGACCCTTGATGTGATGCACAGGTATCAGGGGCTTCCCCGCCGCAAAAGCCAGCCCCTTTGCAAAGTTCACGCCTACCAGCAGAGCCCCGATGAGCCCCGGCGCATAAGTCACCGCCACCGCGTCGATCTCGTGGAGCGCCAGCCCCGCCGCCGCGAGAGCTTCGTCGGTCACGCCGACTATGCTCTCGCAGTGGCGGCGGGACGCTATCTCCGGCACCACTCCGCCGTAGAGCTTGTGCTCCTCGACCTGCGTGGCGATTATGTTTGAAAGTATTTTTCGCCCGTCCTCGACTACCGCAGCAGCGGTCTCGTCGCACGAGCTTTCAATTGCAAGTATTTTCATTTTCGTTCTCTTTTCAGATCTTCTGCTCGGCTATCCAGTCGAGAAGGCTCAGCGCCAGCATCTGCTGACCGCGGGTCATACCGTCGATCTTCATTGCCGCGACCCTTCCGACGTTTCCGATGTGCTCCACGTTCTCGATACCGAGCAGTAGCTTGTCCGGCGTAGTTTTCAGCACCACGCATATCCGCATAAGCACGTCAATGCTCGGCACCGATACCGCGCGCTCGATGTTGGACAGGTATTTTTCGCTGAGGCCTGCCTTTTCGTTCACCTCGGTCTGAGTCATTTTCAGCTCCTTACGCCGGGCCGATATCCTTTTTCCGAGTTCCTTATAATCAATATACATCTGCCTTACCGTTAAGTCGAATTTCGACTTATAATATCACTTTCCGACAAAATACTACTTATAATACCAAAAATATTCTACTTACAGTATTACTCGATATTCTGTATCTGCTCACGTATCTTCTCTATCTCGCTCTTCATATCGACGACGAGCTTCGTGATACGCACGTCCTGAGCCTTCGAGCCGGTGGTATTTACCTCACGGTTCATCTCTTGCACGAGGAAGTCGAGCTTTCTGCCAACAGGCTCGTCCGCGGTCATCATATCGCGGAACTGCACGAAATGGCTTTTCAGTCTGACAGTCTCCTCGTCCACGGCGACCTTCTCGGCGAACAGGCCTGCTTCGAGCAGTATCCTCTGCTCGTCGATCTGCTTGTTCTCCAGGATCTCGCTCATCTTCGCGAACAGTCTCTCGCGGTACGCGGCGACGGTCTCGGGAGCGTACTCGCACACCGTAAGAGTCATCTTCTCCACATTGGCGAGCTTTTCGAGGATATCCTCCTTCATCTTAGCGCCCTCCGCCTCACGCATGGCGACGAAGCGTTCAAGCGCGGCCTCGGCGGTCTCCTTCACAGTCTCCCATATACTGTCCTCGTCGGCCTCCGCGCGCACGACGTTGAACGCGTCCTGCATACGGAATATCGTGGACACCGAGAGGTCGTCTGTCAGCGAATACTTCTGACCCGCGGCGCGCAACACTTCGAGGTAGTTCTGCACCACCCCGTCATTCAGCGAGACCTGTGTTTCGTTCGCGGTGATGTTGTAGATCGAGAGCGAGACCTCGACCTTGCCGCGGCTCATTTTGCTCTTCACCAGAGTTTTCAGCTTTTCCTCCAGATAATTGTACGCTCTCGGGAGCTTTGCGTTGAACTCATAGTAGCGGGAATTTACCGAGCGTATCTCAACGAGGTATTCCCTGCCGTCGATGATTCTGTGGTCTCTGCCGAAACCTGTCATGCTTCTTATCATACCGAAACTCCTTTCAAATACGCCGCCGTAGGCGGCTTCACAATTATTCACTGTTCACTATTCATTATTCACTTCTTCCCCTCACCTTCCGAGGTAGTCGATCTCGTTGTCGAGGTCGGTTATTTCCCCGATGACGGGGACGTTATATTCCTCGGTGATGTTGTCGGCAGAGGTTATGGTGTTGTCGAGCTTCCAGATCACGATTATGCCTGCCGCCGATATCACGAAGCCTATGCACGCCCCTATGAGCGTGAAGAGCATCTCGTCCGGGTAGGACGGGTACTGAGGCTCTACGGGCTGGGAGACTGTTCTGACCGTAGCGCCCGCGTCGTACTCGTCGAGCACTTTCTGCATAAGGATCAGGAAAAGCTCCGCTATCCTGACCGCCTCAGACGATGTAGGGCAGTCGAAGGTCGCCCTTACTATCTGGGTGCCGTTCTCCTGCTCCACCGAGATTATCTCGTCGAGCTCGGCGTAGGAGAACACCACGCGCAGGTTATCGTTCACGGCGTCGTACATTCTCGGGCTTGTGAACAGCAGCGCGGCCATGGCTGCCTTCTCGGTCGCGGAGGTGCCGTCGGTGCTTTCGACATACACCTCGGCGGTGGCGATAAAGTGCTTTTTCAGCCCGTACCCCGCCAGTATATAGCCGGAAATCCCCATCATTACCGTGACGACCACAGCGACCCTCCAGTTATTGGATATCGTGTTCATCAGCCGTTTGAATCCGTTTTTTCTCGTTTTACTCATCTCCTGTCAGTCCGGGGATCTGCTCACAGCGGCTTCTTCGCTATTTTCGCCGATACTCTCGGATACTGCGGCGGCGTGGGAGCCGTCTTTCTTATTATAATAAGGGAGCGCTTATCCCCGCCCGGCAGCTCATAGCGTTTTATATCCTCTATCTCGCCGCCGAGAGTTTTTACGGAATTTTCCGCGATCTCCGTCTCGTCCCTCTCGCCCTTGAGCGCGAGGAACACTCCCCCGACCTTCACAAAGGGCAGGCAGTATTCGCACAGCACATTCAGCTGCGCCACAGCTCTTGCCGCAGCGAGACCATATTTTTCACGGTATCCCGCGTCCCGCCCGAGCTCCTCGCCCCGCGCGTGCACGGTCTCACAGCTTAATCCCAGCAGCTTGCAGGCGCTTTCGAGGTACGCTGTACGCTTATTTCCGCTGTCCAGCAGCGTGAAGTCCAGGTCGTCGCGGTATATCTTCATTGGCAGCGACGGGAAGCCCGCTCCCGCCCCGACGTCGATACATTTTGTTCCACGTGGAACATTCACCATGGTTAGGGGCAGTATGCTGTCGATATAATGCTTCTCGATTATCTCCGCGGGCTCGGTTATGCGGGTCAGGTTCGTGTGCTTGTTGTACTCCACCATGTAGTCGGCAAGCTTTTGCAGCTTGTCCGCCTGCTCCGGAGTTATCGTTATGCCCGCGCGTTCAAATTCAGCGATCATTTTCGTGACCTCCGTTCTTCCCCGCCAGCCATATCAGCAATACGGAAACATCGGCAGGGTTCACGCCCGATATGCGGCTTGCCTGCCCGATGTTCAGGGGCTTGTGCGCGTTCAGCTTCTCCTGCGCTTCGAGACGCAGACCCATGATCTCCGTGTAGTCGGTATCGGCGGGAAGGAGCTTCTTTTCGAGCTTCTTCATTTCCTCTATCTTTTCGAGCTGCGTTCTGATGTAGCCCTCGTACTTTATGTTGACCTGCAGTTTCTCCGCAAGGTCGGCGCGTATGTGAGGATCGTCCGGGTCGAAGCGGATAAGATCAAAGTATGATATCTGAGGTCTGCGCAGAAGCTCGATGAACTTCACGCCCTGATCTATCGGAGAAGTCCCCTGGGCAGTAAGCATTTCATTCAGCTCGGGAGTCGGTCGCACGGTAGCCTTTTTTATCCTCGCGGTCTCTTCGTCCACGATGCGTTTCATTTCGAGAAATGCCTCATACCGTTCGTCGCTTATCAGACCTATCGAGTGCCCGATCTCTGTCAGCCGCTCCGGGGCATTGTCCTGTCTGATTATCAGGCGGTACTCACTGCGGGAGGTCATCATTCTGTACGGCTCGTCGCAGCCCTTCGTCACAAGATCGTCGATGAGCGTGCCTATATATGAGTTAGAGCGGTCGAGTATGACGGGCTTCTTACCAGCTATCGAACGCGCGGCATTTATCCCCGCAACAAGTCCCTGCGCAGCCGCCTCCTCATACCCCGATGTCGAGTTGAACTGCCCCGCTCCGTACAAACCCTCGATCTTTTTTGTCTCCAGAGTTGCGTACAGCTCCAGCGGGTCGCAGCAGTCATATTCTATCGCATAAGCAGGGCGCATGATCTCTACATTTTCAAGTCCCCGGATAGTGCGCAGAAATTCGAGCTGCACGTCCTCGGGAAGAGATGTGGACATTCCCTGCAAATAGTATTCCTCGCAGTCGATACCCATAGGCTCGACAAAAAGCTGATGACGCTCCTTGTCCTTGAAGCGCATTAGCTTTGTTTCGATACTCGGGCAATACCGTGGACCCGTGCCGGTTATCTTACCGCCGTACAGCGCCGACCGACCGATATTGTCGAGTATTATTTTGTGGGTGCGTTCGTTTGTGTAGGTCACATAGCACTTGACCTTATTTTCAAGTGGCAGCCGATTGTCGAACGAGAACGGGGTAATCACCTCGTCGCCGTCCTGCTCCTCCATAACGGAAAAGTCTATCGAACGGCGATGTACCCTCGCGGGAGTCCCGGTCTTGAAGCGCCTTACAGAAATTCCCAGCGACCGCAGATTTTCGGTAAGCTCGTTCGAAGGATTGATATTGTCGGGCCCGCTTTTATAAGATTGGTCGCCGATATAAATTTCGCCTCCGAGATACGTCCCGGTGGTAATAATGACGGCTTTAGCAGCGCAGAAAGCCCCGAGCTTGGTCTTAACTCCGGTTACTTTCCCGTTTTCGGTGCAGACCTTGGTGACCTCAGCCTGTTTTATGTCGAGCAGGGGCTCACATTCGAGGGTATGTTTCATATAACAGTGATATTTCACTCTGTCGGACTGAACTCGCAGCGAATGAACAGCAGGTCCTTTCCCCCTGTTCAGTATGCGTGACTGTATAAAGGTGGCGTCCGCAGCTTTACCCATTTCTCCCCCGAGAGCGTCTATCTCGCTGACGAGCTGACCTTTTGCCGAGCCTCCGATGCACGGGTTGCAGGGCATATTTGCGATAGTGTCCAGAGACAGCACGAAAACCACGGTTTTCATCCCAAGTCTCGCAGCCGCAAGCGCAGCCTCGCACCCCGCGTGCCCCGCGCCTATTACGGCAACATCATATTCTCCTATACTATATATAGTTATACACCTTCTTACCTAATACACTATATTTTGTTCCACGTGGAACATAGAGTAGCCGCTTACGCTCGAGTTCCCGGGGGACGCAGGGAGAGTGGGAGAGGAAGCCCCTTTCCAAGGAAAGGCGCTCCCTCTCCCCCTCTCCCTACTCCCCCGGACCCCTTATGACCCTCTCCCCCTCTCCTGCGGGAAAGGCCACGCGCTTCGCCTTGCAGCGGAGAGAGGTAGTGCGACTTGACAAGCACCTGCCATGCGAAATAAAATAAAATAGTCACCAACTTAATAGAAAACTTTATTCAATCCCTCGGATTAGACAAAGAGAACCCCATACCAAGCTCGGTAAGCTCGCTGACCTTCTCCGGAGGGATCGGAACTCCACCTCCAAGAAGCTTTGTTATAAAGGTCATCTTCGCGACGTGCTCCAGAATTTCCATACGATAATAAGCCTCAGTAAGATCGGCACCTACAGTCAGAGCCCCGTGGTTCGCTAGAAGCACAGCATTGTGCTCCCTGATGATCGGAGCAATGACCTCGGGAACATCGTCCGAGCCCGGCGTCGCATAAGGCGCAACAAGTACAGGTCCCAGCAGCATCACAGCCTCGGTGAGTATATCGTTGTCTATCGGAATGTTCGCAGCCGCGAATGCAGTCGCAAACGGCGGGTGCGCATGAACAACAGCCCCGATGTCCGGGCGCTCCTTATAGCAGCGCAGGTGCATCTTGAATTCCGATGAAGGTCTTATCAGATAATTCTTCGGATCGTAATTTATGTCATTAAATATCTCAAGTATCGAATTGCGTTCACAGCGCCCCGGTATCATATCTCCCTTGCTTACACCCGTCGGAGTCGTCAGTATTGTATCGTTGTCATACTTCACTGAAATATTTCCGTCGTTACCTGCAACAAAACCGAGCTTCCACAGTCTCTTGCCGATCTCGCAGATCTTTTGTTTAAGCTCGTATATTTCATCTTCTCTTTTCTCTAATTCCTCTCTTATCGGTTCCATTTTCTTTTCTCTTCTTTTTGCATTCGCAATATCTTCTTCGTATTTTCTTAAATTTTCTATCTGCTGTGCCGTCAGATTTTCAGCCATGATTTTTTCCTCCTTAAATCAAATCAGAAATCCGGAGTCATGTCAAGGTTATCGCAGCCCTTTTCCTGCATGAATCCCTCGAGTCCCAACTCCGCACACCGGTCAACCACCTTGTCATACTCGAAGCTCGTGAGCTTTCTGTTTATCTCGGGAAATTTCTCCGCACCGTAGCAGGGCGTGTACTGCCGCATAATGCTGACAAGAGGACGTTCAGGCAGAGCCGCCAGCTCCTCCATAAGACGCAGACTGTCCCTGTACGCCTTCGGCAGAACCAGATGACGGACTATCACGCCGCGCTTCATTATGCCGTCCTCCACCACGTTCTCCGGCTGCTGACGGAGCATTTCCCTCAGCGCGGGGCTGGCTTTTTCAAAGTAATCCGGAGCTCCCGAATACCGCTCGGATAATTCGCTGCTGTAATACTTTAAATCAGGCAAGTAAATATCAATCAGCCCGTCGAGCATTTTCAGCGTCTCAACATTCTCATAGCCCCCGCAGTTCCATATCACGGGAATGCCGAGCTCCGACCTGTACTTTGAAAGAACTCCGGCGATCTTATCGGCGTAGTGCGTGCCGGTGATGAACGAGATATTGTGCGCACCCTCGTCCCGGAGCGTGAACATTATCTCCGCGAGCCTTTCCGGGGAAATATCCTCGCCCTTCAGACCGTGGCTTACGGGATAATTCTGACAGAACACGCACCGCAGACTGCACCCGGAGAAGAATATCGCTCCGCAGCCGTTTGTTCCGGAGATACAGGGCTCCTCACCGAAGTGCCTCATATATTTCGCGAGCCTTATCTCTTCCCCGCAGCCGCAGGCTCCGGGTCTCACGGCACGGTCGGCTCCGCACATACGCGGACAAAGCCTGCATTCAGACATTGTTTTTCAGCTCCTCCGCGAATTTTTCCGCACAGTCGTAGGCATAAAGCACCGTACCCTGATACTCGGGGTCGGTACGGTAAAGCTCGACATCGAAGTTCGCGAGCTTGTAGCAAAACGACACGACCGTCGAATACTGCTTCATGAACATAAGCCTGTCCATGACAGTCCAGTAGTTGAAAAAGGTATGCTTCTTCATATACTCTTTCATCTGCGAGCCTGAATTTTTGTCCGCGGCGAATATTCCCTCCAGCACCGAGGCGAGATTTGTTATCGTGTAATAAACGGGGTAATAAGTCACGATATTGCTGAGATCCTTAAGATCGACGGGCGGCAGCGGCAGCCGCGAGAAGCTTACTATCATATTTATCAGCATATTGGATATCTCAACTCCGTTGCCGTTATATAATATGGTAAGCAGGTCGCCCGAGAGATCGGCGAGGCTTTTTCTCTTCTTATCCGCGTCGCTGCCGAAAACACCGGCTCTCGAATAAATGTCGTCCATGGTATAGCCGCCGAACGCGAGCGCGTAGAGTATCGAGAAATTTATCCGGGTCTTGTCCCGTGACAGGTCTCCGAACAGCTTACCCTTTCTTACCGCCATGGTAGCCTTGATATCCTCCAGCGGGGCGGGACGGTTGTTCAGCCTCAGTCCCTTTGTGAAGCGCCCGTAATTGTACTCATCGGCGAGTCTCTTATAATCCATACATTTTTTCATCGTAAAGCGCAGGGCCGCGAGTCTTATCGACTCCAGCATAATGACCGCGCGCTTGTTGAGGGGTTTTTTTATATCCTTTTCCGGGAGGCTGCCTGCTCCGGCTGTAACGGGCTCGGGCTCCTCCACAAAAGCAAGATCTCCCTCGACTCTTACTCTCGCGACTCTGACATTTTCGCATTTGTACAGCTTTTTCAGCATGAAGGCTGTCTTTATCTCATCGCTGTTCTCCTCCGAGCATTTGCGCTCGTCGAAGCAGTCGCGGAAGGGCTTCTCGTTCACGAACACGAGGTCGAACAGATCTATGCCGATTTTTCCCACGTCTTCGCAGCATTTTTTCCCGAATATCAGCTCTTTCATTCTGACGAGGAACAGGATATTTTCGTTTTCGGAGAGTATCATTCTCGGCGAAAAGGAGAACGATCTTATATATTTCGGCAGCGTGCCTGTATCTATGACCATATAAGACCGACCTCCCTTCTTCCGAATGTCATTCTGATTTCATTACTTCCGAATATATCTCACTTTTTGAAAAGCCGAATAATTTTGCTGTCTCGCGGCAGGCATCCGAAGCCTTTGCTCCCTCAGATATCAGCTTTTTCGCGTACTCGACTGCCGCGCCGATGTCGGCTTCCGGCTGTTTTTCTTCCTTTGCGCCCTCTATGACGAGGACGTATTCGCCCTTCGGGGTATTTTCATTGTAGTATTTTATCATATCGGAGATATGCCCGCGCAGTACCTCCTCATGTATTTTTGTCATTTCTCTGCAAAGTGATATCCGCCTGTCGCCGAGAGCCTCATACAGATCGTTCAGGGTAGTCCTGAGCTTATGCGGAGCCTCGTAGAATATCAGGGTATAGCGGTAATTTTTCACTTCATCGAGGTGAGCTTTTCTCTGCTTTGCCGTGACGCTCAGAAAGCCCTCGAACGAGAATCTCGATGTCGGAAGTCCCGACACAGCGAGCGCGGACATTGCGGCGGTGGGTCCGGGGACTACCTTCACATCTATTCCCCGCTCTACGCATATCCGGACGAGATCCTCACCCGGGTCGGACACACAGGGCATTCCGGCGTCGGTGACTATAGCGCAGCTCTCGCCCGCGGCTATCCTGTCGGCGATATATGTTCCCTTTTCACGCAGGTTATGCTCATAGTAGCTTATCAGAGGCTTCTTTATCCCGAAATGGGTCAGCAGCTTCATAGTCACTCTTGTATCCTCCGCCGCGATCAGGTCGACCGTATTCAGTATTTCAACGGCGCGCGGCGACATATCGGAAAGGTTGCCTATCGGCGTTCCTACAACATACAGCTCTGACATTGTTCATCTCCGTATTGTTCATAACAATTTTTGCCGGGAGTTTTCTTTGGTGGGGTGTGGTTTTGTAAACGGCTTGGATACGCTGTTTTTTAACGAATTCAACCGTTTTTTCAACTGTTCATAGGGTCAATACCCGGTTTTCGACCATAGTTTTCAACTTTTCAACCGATTTTTGGTGAATAAAAATCTTTCTACAAACCGTAAAAAACATACAGAAGGTAACTTTCTACGAAACGTTTAAATCAGATTTCAAAATAATTTTTGTATAACCGCCAAACCCTATTGATTATCGCATTTCCGGACATTACAAATTATATTTGTTTTTCCAATCTCAAACTGTGCATTATGCACAGATCAGTTATCCTCAGCCTGTATATTTTTCCCCGGTTCCTCAAATACTATAAACAAGCCATTTTTCACATTTTCAACCGATTTTTCAACCAAAATCTCGGTTTAAAATTTTTATCAACACTTTTCGGGGAATTTCTTTTTGTCGCGGAAAAATTCAGATTTTGGTTACAGTTTGGTAACAAAATTACAATTTGACAAGATTTTATGCTTGACTTTTACAGATTTGCATTATATTTTCCCATTGTTCAGTCTGTAAACCGTATTTGCCGCTTGCGCTCGATCGGCCGCTGTCGCTCGAGAACGGGAATAAGTGGCCGCTTACGCTCGAGAACGGGAACAAGAGGCCGCTTACGCTCGAAAACGGGAACAAGAAGCCGCTTACGCTCGAGTATGCCTCCGGCGGCCGTCTGTCGGTCAGCCCCTCTGCTGTGTTTAAGCTGCGCTTAAACACACCACCTCCCCGCTAACGGGGAGACCACCCTTTAAAAAGGGTTGGACCCTAAACTCAATAAGCATCAAACTCCATTGCACAGACTACCATTAGAAGATTTTGCTTATATGTTATATGACTCCAGATTACCTGTCAAACATATAGCTTAATCTTGACAGATCAGCTCTGCGCGTTTACGCAGCGTCATGCAGCTCACGTTCGTGATATACACAACGTCGTCGCAGATGACTATACTTTTCGGCATATCAAGTGACACATAGTATATTTTTCCGTGTTTTTGACAATATGATAAGTAATCCTTCATATATCTGTCCACGGTGACCTTCTCGATATCAAATATTCCCACTATCTCGTCAATATGAACGGAAACATCGCTGCCAAGATGAATATACATCTCAAACCTCCTCCGGCGTGAATTTCCCGCCGTCCACGTTCCATGCCTTGCCGGTTTGCCTGTCTCCGAGATTGGATAGATTACAGGAAGTAATAAATATCTGGTGTTTATCAATATGGTTAAGAATAAACGAGCGCCTGCCCGCGTCAAGCTCGCTCAGAACATCGTCAAGAATGACCACAGGCTGATCCTCGCTTCGGGAATATATCATCTCAGCCTCCGCAAGTTTAAGTGCCACAGCTATACTGCGTATCTGCCCCTGCGAACCGAATTCCTTCGCCGGCATATCGTTGATGAAAAAGCCGATGTCGTCCCTGTGAGCCCCCACGACCGTATATTTCATTTTAAGCTCACGCTCTGCGCTGCTTTTCAGCTTCATCAGATATCGTTCGTAGATGTACAGGTAATCGTCGGAAGTGAAGTTCTCATCGTCCATTACGGTGCTGATGTATTTCATTTTCAGCTTCTCGTCCGAAGCCGTAAGCATACCGTAATATCTGTCGGCAGCCTCCGAAAGACTGCTGAAATATTTCAGTCGTCCGCACATCACGTTCACGCCCGCGCGCGCTATCGTCTCGTTCCAGCTTTCAAGCATACCGATAAGTATGTTGTCGAGCTTTGTGTAATTCATAAGAATGTTGTTTTTCTGCTTTAAAGCCTTATTATATTCATATAATTTGGTAATATGAACACGGTTTATCATATTTGAGACCGAATCGAGATAATCGCGTCTGTTTGCAGGCTCTCCCTTTACTATATACAAATCTTCGGGTATAAATATGACATATCTCAACGCGCCGTATAATTTTTCAGCCTCTTTCATCTCTATGTCATTGAATCTGAGTCTTATGCTGCCGTTTTTCTGGATATATGTCACGGTGTTGACCTTATCGGGCATACTGTCAAAGGTGAAGCTCATCTCCAGAGCAGTCTCGCCGTTCGAGCTGCCGAAAGGCAGTATATCGCCCGCCCGCGGACTGCGGAAGCTTTTTCCGAGACATACGGAAATAGCCTCGCACAGATTTGTTTTGCCCTGAGCGTTGTTTCCCGTGAAAATGTTCACCTTAGGGTCAAAAATGAAATCAGCAGAGGCTATATTCCTGAAATTTCTAACAGATAAAGATCGTATCAGCAAAACCGAGCCGGGCTCGAAAGTCTCGCTTTCTCACCCGAACCCCCTTTCAGATCTGTTTTCTTCTACAAATTGATAAATAAACGTGATTTATACAGTTTGTTTATCAGAAGCGGCACACAAATTCCTCTGTGCCTTCCTCGAAGTTTATGGCTACCTTGTCGCCGTCGACGAGTTTTTTGCCTCTCATCAGGCAAACCTCGCCGTTTACCTCGACAATGCCGTCAAGTATCATCATCTTCGCCATTCCTCCGGTATCGGCAGCACCCGAAAATTTCAGGAACTGCTCCAGCTTTATGAACGGAGGCTGAATTTTTATCTCAGTCATATCACTTGTTCCTTACCGGCAGAACTATGCCCACATAGCTGTCGTCGCCGACGGGCTTCACGCGGATAGGCTGGAGATCGCCGCAGAAATCGAGCTTGATCTCGTCACATTCGCTGTTTCTGAGCGAATCTATCATATACTTTGCGTTAAATGCAATTTTTATAGGACTGCCCGTATATTTTACGGGCATATTCTCATTGAAATTACCTATAGCGGACTTAATCTCAATGTGCAGCTTATCGTTTTCAAATGTACAGATGACAGGGCACTTATATTTTTCAGTGTTAAGCAGCAGAGTTCTGTCAAGCGCCGAAGCGAGATCCGACATCTTTACCGTCGCGGAGGAAGTCTCCTGGAAGCTCATTATCTTGTTATAGTCGATGAATGTTCCCTCAAGCAGTCGGGATATTATAGTATAATCCTCTTTTGAGAGGCATATCTGATTTCTGTCTATGCAAACGGATATCTTCTTTTCGTTCGGCTCGTCGGAGAGCATTTTCATAAACTCTTCGAGAGTTTTCTTCGGAACCACGAAATCAAGATCCTTGTACTCGCAGGGCTCTGTTCTTTTCGCCATTCTGACTCCGTCAACGGAAGCTATACTTAATATATTATTCTCTATATGGAAATTACTTCCCATATATACGGGCTTAAGATCTGTAACGGCTATCGCGTGGATAGTCTGACGGATCATACTTTTGAAGGTCGCCTCGTCCATATAGAATGTAACGTTATTGCGAAGCTCGGGGATATTGGGGTAATCGTCGCCGGAAAGACCGGAGAGCTTATATACTATCTCACCCGATCTCAGGGTGACTTCAAGGTCGTTTGTACTGATCTCGACTGCACCGGCGGGCATTCTTTTTATCATCTCGCTGAATATACGCGCGTTTACGACTATTTCACCCTCCTCGACGATATCTATGGGGGGGATAATGCACTTGATACCCATGGAGAGGTCATAGCCTGTTACGGTGATGACATCTTTTTTGAGTCTTATAAGTACACCTTCAAGAGCGGGCATATTCGATCTGGAAGCACTTGCTTTTGAAGCATTCATCAGAGCGTCCGATAATGTAGTTCTGTCGATAGTAAATTTCATTTGTCTGTTTCCTTTCATTTTATCGAGAGATAAAAAAATCAGAAAAAAAGGAGAGGACTTCTATTATTTTATAATAGTAATAGTAGAGCCGGGAAATTGGTGGAAAAACCCGATTTTTCCTTTTATTTCCGGAATTACCCGGTTGACAGCCGGGTTGATAAAAAGTTGGCACTGTTAAAACGGATTTTAACATTTTCAACTTTCGACATTTTCAATTCAACAATTGAAAGAAAGTTGAGAAAAGAGTTAAATTCATATAAACACACAATCTATTATAATTACTCTTTTCTTAGCATTATTACTCGTCACGGAGTGTCTCGCAACTGCTAAATTATTTTTTTTTGTTTTGTGAGGCTTTTCTAATTTCAATTGACCACATAGATGATACTATTAAATATGATTCGCGTATCGAATCTCCGTGGTACGGTATTTGGTTTAGGGTCCACCCCTTTTTAAAGGGGTGGCCGCCGGAGGCAACTCTTAAAAACTCTTCTTCTCTCTCACGTATTTGAGATATTCTTTATCAGGTCTTCGACTGTGGCTCTGTAGGCGGGGTCTGTCTGCATAGCTTTTTTGACTTTATTTGTTGCGTAGACCACGGTGGAATGATCTCTGCCGCCGAACTCCTTACCTATAGAGGTATAGGACAGGTCTGTGACCTTGCTTATCACGTACATTGCTACCTGTCTTGCTGTTGATACCTGCGAATTACGGTTTTTGGACTTCATTTCCTCGGGAGAAACGCTGAATATATGTGACACATCTGTTATTACGTGTTCGACTGTAACGGGAATTGGCTGCTGCTCGGTCATTACGTCCTTGATGATATTCTGAGCCATTATTATAGTCGGGGTAGTACCTGTAAGAAATACTATATGGTACATCTTGACTATTGCGCCTTCGATCTGACGGATATTGTTTTTCAGCTTGTCCGCCATATATTCCATTACATTATTGGGTATCTTGATATCCATGAGTTCAGCTTTACGCTTGATTATGGCGAGCCTTGTCTCGAACTCCGGCGGAGCGATATCCGCAAGAAGTCCCCATTCAAATCTTGTTCTGAGCCTGTCCTCGATATCGTTGATCTCTTTCGGAGGGCGGTCGGAGGTGAAGATTATCTTTTTACCGCGGCGGTGGAGCTCCTCGAATGTGTGGAAAAGCTCATTCTGAGACTCCTTTTTGCCGGAGAAGAACTGAACATCGTCCACGAGCAGGAAGTCGGCGCTTCTGTACTTTTTCTTGAATTCGTCGGTATTGTTTGTTTTTACGCTGTTTACGAACTCATTCACGAAGGTCTCCGCGGACACGTACACTATATTATATTCCGGGTGCATGGGGACTATTTCGTTCTTTATGGCGTAGAGGAGGTGGGTCTTGCCGAGACCTGGCTCGCTGTATATATAGAGCGGATTGAACTGCGCCTGACCCTGTGCTATCGAACGGCAGGCGGAGCTTGCAAGCTTATTGCTTTCTCCCACTATGAAGGTATCGAAAGTATACTTATAATTACTGTTTTCCTCGGTCTCATGCATTCTGTTTTTCGCGTAGGGGTCGTCGTCGAGCTCGGGGAGTGGGTCGGAGACGCGGACGCGCTCTTCGGGGGAGATATTGCCGGAATCCTTTGAAATATACTCGATCTCAACATCGAAGCCGAGGATCTCCTTAAGCTCTTTTTTGAACATATCGTCATAATTATCCTTTATGACGTTTTTTGACCAATCATTTTCGATATATAAAGTGACTGTTTTGTTTGTGAGCTTCAGAGGTTTTATTGTATCAATGAACACGTGCTTTGCGGTATCGGTGATATCGAGGCGCTGTTTCATCAGTTCAAAGATATCGCTGAATGAATTGAAGCCGGATTTTTCGTTCTGAAGATCCATTTAAATTTCCTTTCCATTGTATATTGAATGACAATTATTATTCTATCACAAAACCTTTTTTTTTTCAACGGCAAAACAAATAAATTTCATTGTGCATATCTTACATTTATGTTAAAAACTTATAAATAATATTGACAATTATGTTGCTTGGCAATTTTTTCTCAATATAAAAATAACTGCGACTTTTTAGAAGCAGTTATTTTTTTATTAACGGATAGAAGTTACTATTGAATATGATTCGCGTATCGGATCTCCGTGGTACGGTATTTAGTTTAGGGTCCACCCCTTTTTAAAGGGTGGTCTCCCCGTTAGCGGGGAGGTGGAGTTTTTGGCTTTGCCAAAAACGGCAGAGGGGCTGACCGACAGACGGCCGCCGGAGGCAACTCTTATTCTCTTTTTCTCTCTCACAGCTCGTTTCTGTTTTCTAACGCTCTCTGCAAGGTGACGTCGTCGGCGAATTCGAGGGTGGCGCCTGCGGGGAGGCCGTAGGCGAGGCGGGTTACCTTTATGCCGAGAGGTTTTATCATCCGGCTGATATATGACGATGTAGTTTCGCCCTCAACTGTGGGGTTGGTTGCCATGATGACCTCGGTAACGTCCCCCGATAATCTTTTCACCAGCTCCGCTATCTTTATATCGTTGGGGCCTACATTATCCATTGGAGACAAAAGTCCGTGCAGAACATGATATACTCCATTGAAGCCCCCTGCCCTTTCCAGAGCCGAAACGTCCTTCGGAGCCTCCACTACGCAGATTATGCTCTTGTCTCGCTTTTCATCGTTGCAGATAGAGCATTTGTCAGAGTCTGTGAAGTTCTGACAGACTTTGCAGAAATGCACGCTCTTTCTCGCGTTCAGTATCTCGGAAGAGAATTTCTCGACGTCCTCGATCGGCTGGTTGAGTATGAAATAAGCAAGCTTCTGAGCTGTCTTCATTCCTATGCCCGGCAGCTTAGCAAACTGCTCCGACGCCGAAACGAGAGGAGCCGACATGTATTCAGCCATATCAGAACAGACCCGGGAAGCTTACTCCGCCCGTTACCTTTTCCATTTCCTTGGCGCTTTCCTCGTCTACCTTCTGTATCATGGCGTTAACGCCCGCAACTATGATATCCTGGAGCCCCTCGATATCGTCTTTGTCAACAACGTCGGGGTTAAGCTTTATCTCCTTGAGCACTCTGCCGCCTGTCATGGTAAGCTCTATCATGCCGCCTGCCGCAGTCTCGGTGAATTCCTGCTGCTCAAGCTGCTCCTGTACAGCCTGTATGTCCTCCTGCATCTTTTGTGCCTGCTTTACCATGGAATTCATATTCTGGGCGCCCTTGTTTGCGTATCCCTGTGGAAGTCTTGCTCTCATTTTCTTGTTTCCTTTCTCTTATTGACGTTTTATTGTAATTCCCATCGACTCTGCAAGGTCGAGGAATTCTTTTACCTTGTCCTGCTTCTCCTCTTTTTCCTCCGTTATTATGGAGTCCGGCGAGGATATAAGCCTGATCTTTCTGCCGAGCGCCTTGGATATCTCCGCTTCGATGATCTCCTTGTTATCCTTCGTCGACATCTCCACGGCAAGCGCGGAGCCCTGTATCAGCACAAAATTGTCCTTTATCAGCGCGTTCGAGCGAATCAGGCTGAACTTTATGATGTCCGGCAGATTTTCAACTATATCTGTCCATATATCGAGCTGCTTGAAGTCCGAAAGATCGTCGGTGTCCGGAGGCTCGGGTACAGGCTGCTTTTCTTCCTCATGCACTGTCACTGTATGCCCCGCGTAATTTTCGGGTGTGACGCCGTTCGCAAGCATCTGCTCCAGCTTCTCGATACGCGCCGTCAGGGTCTTTTCGTCCGCGTCGAGCGACGGAGTGCAGAGCTTTATCAGGCACATCTCCAGCAGCATAGCCGGTGTGCGTACTCTGCCCATTGAGGTGAAGGTCTCGCTGAGTATCGAAATGCACCTCATTATCTGCGACAGCGTGAACTTATTCGTCTGCTCCCTGTAACGCGTAAGATCGTCCGCTGTGAGCTTCACGACGGAATTATCGGCTCCCGCTTTCAGCAGCATAAGTATCCTGAAATGCGAGATAAGCTCCTCGCACAGTCTTGTTACGTCCTTTGAGCGGTCTATAAGCTCGTCGAGAATTTTCAGTATGCCGGCGGTGTCCGACGCGAAAACGCAGTCCGCCATATTGAACAAATGGTCGGAGCCGGAGACTCCCGCGCACTCCCTGACTGTATCTACGGTCACGCTGTCGGTGACGGAGAAGCACTGGTCGAGCAGCGAGAGAGCGTCTCTCATACCGCCCTCGGATATCTTCGATATCAGGAATGCCGCGTCGTCGGAGAGCTGCTTGTTCTCCTGTCCGGCTACCCACAAAAGGCGCTTTTTGCTTTCGCCGATATCAATTCTTCTGAACTCGAATCTCTGGCAGCGCGAGATTATGGTCGCGGGTATTTTATGCACCTCTGTTGTGGCGAGGATGAACACTACATGGGGAGGGGGCTCCTCGATGAGTTTCAGCAGGGCATTGAATGCCGCCGCCGAGAGCATGTGCACCTCATCTATGATATAGACCTTGAATTTTCCGGACATGGGGGCGTAGACGGCGTCCTCCTTAAGGTCGCGGACGTAATCGACGCCGTTGTTTGAAGCCGCGTCGATCTCCGTTACGTCGGAGAACTCATTATCTATATTTTTGCAGCTCTCACATTCGAGGCAGGGGTTGCCGTCGTGCAGGTCGGCACAATTGAGTGCTTTTGCGAGTATTTTTGCGCAGGTGGTCTTGCCTGTTCCGCGCGAGCCCGTGAAAAGATAGGCGTGGGAGGACTGACCGTTTTTGAGCTGATTTTTCAGCGTGGTAGTGATATGCTCCTGTGAGATAACGTCATCGAACACGCGGGGACGATATTTCCTATACAATGCGAGATACATAATCCCCGCTCCTTTCAGACATTATCAAAGCCCTTGATCATGAACACAGACTTTACCGCGCACAGGCCGAAGGTTTGCTTAATGCTGCTCGGTTCCCCGCCTGACATGGTTCACAACACGACCTCGCACGGGGTCTGTGTTCATGATCAAGGGTTTTTGTTTTCTACTATTATATACTATTTTACTGAAAAAATCAAGTAATTTTTGAAAATTCCGTTTTCTGTGTTGTTTGTGGGACAGTTTGAGTTTCGGAGTTTTGGTTTCGTGTTTTATTTCGCCCAGCGGGGAAAGGTAGTACGACTTGACAAGTAACTGACAATAGAGAACTGCTCTAAATCAGATGAAACTACCGGCTGCGAGGCACAGACCCGCCCATAGCAGAAAAGTAACAGACGGATTCGCCGCGGGGCGCTCCCCGCCGCCTTGCAGCGGGGGTAGGTATACTCCTTGACAAGAAAAAGAACATTATAAAACGAAAACTCTTATAACTAATACCCGAAACTATTATAATAGTTGACAGATTACTGCACATTAATATATATGGTATAAGTCACAAAGATTTACCCGGTATTTTGTGCATATTTATCAGACATAAATTTTATAAAATTTGAAACTTTTTTGCCAAAAACTCCTACTACTTAAATGTAGGGGGCAAAAAGCGGCGCGACAGAGAGGTGACTTGCTTGGCCGGCGAAACGCTTGAAGCCTATTTCAATAAAGTGTACAGCGAGACCTTCCGGGCGGTCTCCCGCTTTGTCGTCAGCAAATGCGGAAGCGTCCAGGAATCGGAGGATATCGTACAGAATATCTATACCCGTTTCTATCAGCGTATCGCAAAAAAAGGCTACGATGATATCGAAAACGCCGAGGCATTCGTCATAAATATCGCAAAGTTCGAGTGCAAAAGCTATTACGGGAACGTCAAAAAACGCAGTATCTCCGCCAATTTCTCCGATTATACCGAGGAACAGATGGTCGAGATAGAAGCGCAGATGTCAAAGGAACAGCCCGTTCTCGAAGATGTGCTCGGAAATGATATACTCGCAAAACAGATATTCGAGGATATCGCCAATGACGACCCCGTCATCGGAAGGATATTCTACCTTCATTTCGTGTGCGATATGAAGCTCGATGAGGTGGCGAGAACTCTCGACCTCAACCTCTCCACGGTAAAAAATAAGCTCTACCGCACTATCGAAAAACAAAAGAAAAAATTCGATCTTTGATATAAAATATTATGAAAGGAGGAAAGAAGTGTGAATACCAATGACTTTTACAAGGAATTGTTTGAGCGTTACGCGCTCGATGAAGACAAAATCCGTAAAAACGCCCTGAAAGCGGCAAAGACTCCCGCATGGCAGAGAACCCTCGGCACGCATTGGAAGACCGTAGCCGGTGCGGCGGCGGCAGTCGCGGTAACGGTCGGAGCTGTGGCATATATGTCAGGCACGTCCGGCAACAGCGGTATAGACATTGTTTCCTCCGATGACCTTATTTCGGCATCTCAGCGTATACAAGAGGCCGAACAGAATTATTACAGCATATCCTCGAAAGAGGACGGTATGCTCAATATATACCTGACATTCAAGGAAAATGTGTGTTACAGCGACATGGCAGTATCATTGTCCGCCCTCGCAGATTCCGATGAAATAGAGATACAGCGCATATACCTGAACGACGGCAGCACCGTCACCGGTATGACGGATATAGGAGCATTCGCCGAAACATCGGCGTCCGAAAAGTGCATCTCGGGTGCCAAGCTCTCCGCTCCGTCCGGCTGTTATCGCGACCTTCAGGATCTCTCCCGCGTTGACGTCGCGGAAATAGAGTCCGAAAAACTGAACGATTCGACATTCTCTCCGCTGGTACGCGACGACAGTGACCCGCTCGCAAGCGATATGCTGTCCGTAACCACAACGGATCCCGCCGTAACGACAGTTCCGTTCTCCTTCGAGAGCGAGACCACGACCACGGCCGATACCACCACCGCAGGCACTACCGCGCCCGCGGAACCCGATACAGATACCTCCGATGAGGAACCCGGCTTAGTCGAGGTAGTTCCCGACGATACCGAGCCTCCCGTCGATACAAATACAGACGAAAATATCACAACGGTCGTTGAGATAGACGAGCCGGAGATCACAACATCGGATACCACAGCCGATACCACTGCGGAGATCACAGTCACCTCCGATGAGTTCGAGGCGCCCGACGTCGGACTTATGACGCGCATCTACCAGCTCAACGCCCCGAACGCCCTTGAGACCGTTCTTATCGGTAACCACGCGATAGTCCTCTGCCGCGATCAGGTATACTTCTTCACGCTCGGCGGCGTGATGACCGACAGCAGACCGAGAGTCATCGAGATGTCCAGCCCGAAGATAGCCTACTCCGACAACGATTCCGTCGTCGTTACAGGCTGCGGAAGCGACGGACTGCGCAATATGATAGTCATGCTCGACCTTAAGACCGGCGTTCTCTACGGCGACAACAACGAGACCAACATCGGCACAGCCGAGATCGGCAGAGTATACTTCTCGGCTTCCGACAGAAAGTATTTCGTAAGCACCGTCTCCGATTCGAACACATATATCTACGAAATGACCGCTGACAGCGCAGAGGGACTCCAGTTCCGCGCACTCGTGCAGTTCACGGGTCCTGTTGCCGCGGCAGGCTATAAGGACGGTATACTGTGGTTCACCGGCTCGGAGGACAACGTAAACTACGCGCTCTACTCGTTCGACTGCATGAACGGAACTCTCACAAGATCCGCCGATCTCGGCACCGCCTGCAAGGTACACAGAAGCCCGTCCTTCGAGAGCTTCATCATCACGGCGACCGACCCCGCGACCGGTGAGCAGCGCTCGTACATCTTCGATATCCGCGCAAGAGCCCTTATATATGTAGATATCGGAGCCGATCCTATGATAGCGGATCTTAACGGACTCATCTATATCAGCTGCGACGGACAGACCTTCAGCCTCACGGCCGAGGGCAAGCTCGTCCCCACAGACGCGAATATCAGGTTCACGAACCAGCTCAGGACCGGATACAGCATAGTATCCCAGGACAGCGAAAAGATCGTTGTCGCCGAGAGCAACCCCAACGTCTGGTAAGCGGCGGTCCGCGTACGGACGCGGACGACAAAACCGGAAAAACAATATACAGCTCTCAAAAGCTGAATCCCCCACCCGCGAAATATCGCGGACGGGGGATTTTCCATTTATCTGCGTTCTTTTGTGGCTTTGATGATCTTCTGACGCGAGAATTCCTCACGCTCCTTCTCCTCCAGAGCCTCGGAGATGTACTTCACCTGCTCGCGGTAGGTGGGGATAAGGATATTTTTCAGGGCGTTGGCGCGCTTCTGGGACTTGCGTATCGCCACGGACAGGCGGTAGACGCTGTTCTCGATCTCCGCGAGCAGCAGCCCGGTCTGCTTTGCTTTCATGAAGCAGATATACGCCCTGTCATAGTTGGAATCCGTGGACGCGAGGCTGTAGCAGAGCTTCGGCTCAAAGTCGCCTCCCGACAGGCTCGGCAGCTCGATACCCATGACGCTCCTGTATGAGACAGAGACCGAGCTGTCTATGGGCATAGCCTTGCACTTCTCGGACAGGACGCCGTCGATGACGTTGGCGTTCTGGAGAGCCGCGTACGCCTCGGCATAGATAGTCTCCAGCGTGCCGCAGAGCTCCTTTGCCCTGTCGGTGAGCATGACCATTTCACGAATCAGGATATTGCGCTTCCTGTCCATGAGCTCATAGCCGAGCTGCGCCTGCTTCAGAGAGTGCTTCGCGTTTATCAGATTTCCCTTTGTGGCAAAGACCTGCTGTGCCATGAGCTTCCCCCCTTCGGTCGGTTACTTCGCGTTTTCGCGGTAGTGCTCCTCGATGAGCTTCGCGTTCATTCTGTCGAGCTCGGTCTTCGGGAGCAGCGAAAGCAGATCCCACGCGAGCTCAAGAGTCTCGTCCATGCTGCGGTTCTCGTCGAAGCCCTGATTCAAAAATCTCCGCTCGAACTCGCGGCCGTAGACCATATAGCGCTTGTCGATCTCGGAAAGCTCGTCCTCGCCGATTACCGAGGCGAGAGAACGCGCGTCCTGAACCTTCGCGTAGGCTGCGAAGAGCTGGTTCGCGACGTCGCTGTGGTCGGCGCGCGTGAAGCCCTCGCCTATGCCGTCCTTCATCAGTCTGGACAGCGACAGCAGCACCGAAAGTCCGGGATAAACGCCCTCGGAATCCAAGGTGCGGTCGAATACTATCTGCCCCTCTGTGATGTAGGCGGTAAGGTCGGGTATCGGGTGGGTGATGTCATCGTTTGGCATCGTGAGTATAGGTATCTGCGTTACGGAGCCTGTGGAGCCCTCGATAACGCCGGCGCGCTCGTACATCGACGCGAGGTCGGAGTACAGATAGCCCGGGTAGCCCTTACGTCCGGGTATCTCGCCCTTTGAGGACGAGAACTCGCGCAGAGCCTCGGCGTAGGAGGTGATATCCGTCATGATGACGAGAATGTGCATATTCTTCTCAAAAGCCAGATACTCGGCTGTCGTCAGCGCGCATTTCGGTGTGAGTATACGCTCGATGATCGGGTCGTTGGACAGGTTCAGGAACATGACTACCCTGCCGCTGGCTCCTGCATGCTCGAACTCGCGCCGGAAGTAGTCCGCCACGTCGTTCTGCACGCCCATTGCCGCGAACACCACGGCGAAATCCCTGCCGTTGTCCTCGGCTATGCGCGCCTGCTTTACTATCTGCACCGCCAGCTTGTTGTGGGAAAGTCCCGAGCCCGAGAATATCGGGAGCTTCTGTCCGCGGATAAGCGTCATAAGGCAGTCTATCGAGCTTATGCCCGTGTGTATGTAGTTGCGGGGATATGAGCGAGCCACGGGATTGAGAGCGCGGCCGTTTATGTCGCCGTACTTCTCCGCGAACACGTCGCCAAGCCCGTCGGCGGGCTTTCCCGCGCCGTTGAACACCCGCCCGAGCATCTCCGGGCTCAGCGGTATCTCCAGAGGCTTGCCCTTGAACACGGTGCGGGTGTTGTCCAGCGACAGTCCCGACGTTCCCTCGAACACCTGGAGTATGACCCTGTCGCCCTCCATCTGCACGACGCGCCCGAGACGCGAGGTGCCGTCCGAGAGCCTGAGCTCGGCGATCTCCTCGTAGGCTACGCCCTTGACGCCCTCAAGGCACACGAGAGGTCCGTTTACCTCGGCAAGACCCGAATATTGTATATTCAGCATATCTGTCGCTCCTCCCGTTACTTCAGCCCGTCGAGAGTTTTGTCGATCTCGCGGCTGTATTCCCTGAACATCTCCGGCTTGTCGTTCGGTATGTCGTATTTCATCTTTATCAGCTTGTCGAAGAGCCCCGTACCGAGTATGGCGCGGACGCTCACCCCGCGCGCGAGAGCGTCCCCGGCGCGGTCATAGAGCCGCAGGATGACGCGCATCATCAGCAGCTGCTTGCTCATCGGCACATAGGTGTCGTCCTTGTGGAAGGCGTTCTGCTGGAGGAAGCCCACGCGTATCACCTTCGCGGTCTCCAGCACGAGCTTCTGGTCGTCGGGAAGAACGTCCGAGCCTATCAGCTTGACGATCTCCATGAGCTTGTTCTCTTCGAGCAGTATGTTGCTTATGCGCTGACGCACACGCAGGAAATCCTCACCCACGTTCTTCTCGTAATATTCCTCGAAATCGGGGATATACTCCGAGTAGCTGGTCAGCCAGTTTATCGCGGGATAGTGTCTCGCGTAGGCAAGGGGCTTGTCGAGCGCGATGAAGCACCGCACGAAACGCTTGGTGTTCTGCGTTACCGGCTCGGAGAAGTCCGAGCCTGCGGGAGATACCGCGCCGATTATCGTGACGCTGCCGCGCTTGCCCGAGAGCACGCTGCAGTTGCCCGTGCGCTCGTAGAATTCCGCGAGGCGCGACGGCAGGTATGCGGGGTAGCCCTCCTCGGCGGGCATTTCCTCCAGACGTCCGGATATCTCGCGCAGGGCCTCCGCCCAGCGCGAGGTCGAGTCCGCCATTATCGCTATATCGTAGCCCATGTCGCGGTAGTATTCCGCTATGGTTATTCCCGTGTATATCGAAGCCTCACGCGCCGCAACCGGCATATTCGACGTGTTCGCTATCAGCACTGTGCGGTCGGTGAGGTGCTTGCCGCTCTTCGGGTCGATGAGCTCGCCGAATTCCTCAAGCACCTGCGTCATCTCATTTCCGCGCTCGCCGCAGCCTATGTAGACGATGATATCGGCGTCGCACCACTTGGCGATCTGGTGCTGAGTCATAGTCTTGCCTGTGCCGAAGCCTCCCGGTATAGCGGCGGTGCCTCCCTTGGCGACAGGCACTATCGAGTCGAGCACGCGCTGACCGGTTATCAGCGGGGTATTTATCGGTATGCGTTTCGCGACCGGGCGCGGAGTACGGATAGGCCAGCGCTGACACAGCGTCAGCGTGAGCTCCTCGCCGTTGACGTCCACCTTGAGTATGGTATCCTCCGCCTTATATTTCCCGTCGGGGGCGGCGTAGGTCACGGTGCATTTCCCGAAGTCCGGCGGCACCATCACGCGGTTGGTTATCAGCGAGGTCTCGGGGCACTCGGCGTATATCTGTCCCGGCGAGAGCTCGTCGCCGACCTTTGCGAGCACGGTAACATCGAACTCACGGGCGGGGTCTATCGTCGGGATATCGCTGCCCTCGGTAACGTAGACGCCGTCGGTCTTTTTCATATCGCGCAGGGGTCTTGCGATACCGTCGAAGATATTGGCGATTATACCGGGGCCTAAGGTCACGCTCATCGGCAGGCCTGTACCGCGCACGGTCTCGCCTATGCGAAGTCCGGCGGTGTTCTCGTAGACCTGTATCGTCGTCATATCGGCGTTCACGCCTATGACCTCGCCGATCAGGCGCTTCTGACCGACATAGACCATTTCGCGCATGGCGAAATCCTTGGTATTCTTTATTTTTATAACGGGTCCGTTGATCGCGTAGATCTTGTTTGTCATCTTGTTTCCTCGTTATTTATCGTTTTTTGCGGCAGAGCGGAGGAAGGCTTCCTCTACAGCTGCATCTCGGAGCGCGACGAAAACGCCTCGCGCTCGGCGTCGAAGGCGGAATCGAGCGTCAGGTCGATGAATATGCCCTTGACAGGGTATTTGAACATAAGCCCACCGATCAGGATATTCCTGTCGGTCTTGGGGATTATGCCGTACTTTTTCAGCACCTTTTCCGCAAGCCCGGCGTCTGCCTTGCGGCAGTAGACGAACACGGGGTCGGACAGCGAGCGCTCGCGGTTGGCGGCGTCAACGCATTTCACAAGGTGCTCCTCGTACTTCTGCGACCGGGTGAATTCCACGAGCTCGCTGCGTATATCATCGAAGAGCCCGTTCACGAGGGCATTGCGGTGAGTGAGCACCTTTCTGTCCAGCACGTAGCGGCTCTCCGCGACGCGCTTGCGCTCATCGTTCTCCGCGCGGGATATCCTCGCGAGCATGGCGGACCTGGCCTCCATGCGCTCGCGGTCGTCGTTTATCATAGTCACAGCCTGAGCCTGAGCATCGGCGATCAGCTTATCGGCCTCGCGCTGCGCGGCAGACTCGGTCTGCTGTATGAAGCGTTCAAGTTTAGTGTTAGTTTCCATTTTCCGTACCTTTATCGAGCCGCCCCCCGCCGTGCGGGCGGGCAGGGCATCAGAATTTCATTCCGACGGCGTCGCCGACATACTTCCCTATCGTCTCGGAGATATGCGAGTCGCCGTGACGGTCGGGTATCTCGACTATCAGAGGTCTGCGCAGGGTGAGCTTGCGCTCGGCTATCTCCGCTCCGCACAGGTCGGAGAGCTTCTTCGTCACAAAGACCACCGCAATGTCGTCGCGCGCGGCGGCAGCGTCCAGAGCCGACATTACCTCGTCATGCTCGTGCACGAGCACTCCCTCGACCCCGGCAAGCCTCATGCCCATCTGCGTGTCGGCATTGTCGCTTATCAGCCAGCACTTCATTCCTCAGTCCTCAGCCGTTGAGTATCAGTATCGAAACAAGGATACCGTAGAGCGCAACGCCCTCGCCGAGAGCAACGAAGATCAGAGCCTTCGAGAAAGTCTTTTCGTCCTCGCTGAGAGCTCCGATAGCCGCCGAAGCCGCGTTTCCTACCGCGATACCGGTAGCTATGGTCGCGAAGCACGTCGGCAGAGCAGCCGCAAGATACTTCATGCCGATGCCGAAGCTGTCTCCCGCCGCCTGCGCAGCCTCGGGAGCCTGCGCCGCCGCAAGTACGGGCATGAATATCATCATCAGTATCATAGTACCGAGGAACATTCCGCCGTTGAGAAGTATCGTGCGCTTCTTATTAACCTTTTTGCCCGTGTGTACTCTGTGTATGGCGACTGCCAGCGGTATGATTATCATGGCGAGCGCAATAAGCGGTAATAAATAAAGAATCATTGTTTTATTCTCCTTGATCGTTATACTTGTACTTTGGTGTTTATGGATACGGATTTGAACGGTATGCCGCCGCCCTTGAAGAAGCGGCTGAACAGCTCGTAGAACTCCAGTCTGAGCACCTGTATGCCGACTATGAAGCCCTCAAATCCCGTAACGAAGATGTTTCCGAACACGAGCACCGCAACGCTGCCCGCGCCGTCGAACATATCGGCTATGATGCTGAATACCAGCATAAGTCCCGCGTGGCTGAGCACGAAGCCTCCGATACGCAGATATGACATCGTGTTCGACAGGTACGAAAGGCATATCTCGAAGAGGTCTATGAAGCCCTCGATTATGAACATTCCCACGGACTTTTTCTCGGCGGGCTTTCCCTCCTGCATCTTCGCGAGCTTCTCTTTCAGCCCGGTGTCTATGACTCCGGAGCCCTTGCCCGTCCTGGCGGGCTTTATGCCGCGGCTCTCCAGAGCGTGCAGTATCGGCTCCTTGAAGAATATCAGCAGCAGCGGCAGAGCTATGAGCCCTATGATATACGCCGGAGTCATCAGCTCGATGCCCAGCGCGATACCTCCGCCGAGTCCGACGATGAGCGAGCCGTAGAATACGAAGCCGCATATACCGTTTGCTCCGAAGATACCCGATTCAAGATCCCCCATGCGAAGGCTCACGATTATGTTCACTATCATCGTGGTAAGTATCAGACACACCCCGACGATCAGCGCCAGTATGAGGAACATATTCGACGCCTTGAAAACGTCGTGCGGAGCCTCGGTATAGCCGAACAGCTCATATATCTTCGGCAGCCGGAAGAAGGGTTGTATTATCTCCTCGTTCCCGAAGACCGAGCCGTACAGTATGCCGAACACCGAGCTCGATACGCCTATCCTCGCGATTATCGGGGCAAGCCCCGCCTTCGTCACCTTCGTGAGTATGATGCCGAGTATCATTATGCAGAGCCCCTGCCCCAGATCTCCGAACATCATTCCGTAAAGCAGCATATACGTTATCGCCACCAGCGGGGTCGGATCCATGCCGTTCGCCGCCGGCAGACCGTACATCTTCACGAACATCTCGAAGGGTCTGAACAGCCAGTTGTTCTTAAGCATTACCGGAGCCTTGTCGTCCGCGGTCACGTCGCGGATATTCACCGTAACGTCCCCGACGGAGTTTATCATCTCCGTGAAGCGCTTCACATCCTTGGTCGGCACATAGCCCGAGAAGTGGAAGCTGTTGTCGAATACGGTGACGTTCGCACGGAGCTCGTAGCTGCTGTTCAGCGAGACCAGCTTCGCGTAGACCTTCGAGAGCTTGTCTCCCTCACGGGCGGCTATCTCCTTAAGCTTCTTGTCCGCCTCGCCCAGCTTCACCAGATCCTCGTCCATTTCGGAGAGAAGCTTCCTCGCCGCTTCATCGGTGCTGCCCTTAAGGTAATCGGGCAGGGCGGAGCGCTCAAATCCGAGGCCTCCGAACAGGAAGTCGATGTTGTTCGCCTCCGCGGTCGTCGTTATGTACAGGCACCAGGTGTAGTTCTCCTTCTTCTCGAACTGGTAGAAGAAAAACGTCTTTTCCGTGTAGAAGTCCAGCTTTTTTATGCTGCCGTTGGGTATCCTGCCGAAGCGCGGTTTCAGATACTTGCAAGCCAGCAGCTCCGCAAAGTCCGCGTCAAAGCCCGAAAATCCCAGCAGATTGTGATATATCGCGCTCTTGGAGCGTATCTCGCTGTTTATCCTCACCTGCTCCTCGTATACACCCGCCTGCTGACGGTCGAGCTCGTCGAGATACTTCTTGAAGTCCGACCCGACGTTGTATTCGATCTCGTCGAAGGGCGCGTTCTCGTCGAGCTTCACGCCGAGGTTGTCCGCGAGAGCTTTAGCGCGCTTTATCATTCGCTCGTAAAGGCCCTTGTCCTTAAGGTTCTTCGCGGCGAGCTCGGTACCCGAGGTGTCGGGCGGCGGGTTCATGTGGAAGCACCCGCTCTCGCAGCACTTTTTCAGGGTCTTGTTGACCTTTCTGAGGCTGCCCTCGATATACGCGAGCGACACTTTTTCTATTGCCAAATTTCTGCCCCCCTCTTTCTATACTATCAGATATTTCTCGGTCTCCTCCGGAGGCAGCCCGTAGCGTATGCCCTCGATTATCCGGAAGAGATTGGTGCTTTCCGCCTTCATGAGCATCATCAGCGAGTAGAGGGCTTCCACCTCGTTTGCGCTGACGGCGAGACGGTGCCGGAAGTACCGGTACTCGGACACATTCACGTTTATCTCGGGGATATCCGAGACCCGCGCCGTCGCGACGCGCTCGGTCACGAACATCTCTCTCAGCACCGAAACCGGGTCGCTCGTTCTCAGAGCCTCGTCGATCTGCTTGCGGCTCAGGCGCTTATGATACGGTATCAGGAGCTCGCCAATGCGATCGGCGTCTGCCTTGAAGGCGCTTTTCATACGGTAGCACATCAGGAGGTTGTCCGCGTCGGTCTTGCGCAGGAAGAAATCCTTAAGCAGCGCGTTCGAGCTCCCGAACGCGAATTCGTCGATCTTCGCGAACGCCCATTGTATGTAGCACACATTTATCGTGGTTATGATCTTGTTCACATCGGGCTCCGGGTCGGTAAGCAGCTTATGCAGGGGCTTCCCGTAGGGCGTTGGAGCGAGCACCATTGACAGCGTCACGAGATCCTTTGCCTCGGCGACGATTATCGGGTCGAAGCAGATATAGTCCGTCACATACTCCGGGAAAGAGAACATGAAGCTCTCCTGCGAGCCGGACGCTATGGCTGTTACTGCCTTTATGAGCTGCTCGGTCTCGATGCGCCGGATATAGAAGCTCATTATCCCGTCCTTTTTTCCGGTATGGAATTTCAGGATCCGGATATAATTATCAAACACGCTGCGTTCGATCAGGGATTCTGCGCGGGCACGGTGTACCGCGTTCTCGTCGATATCGGTGAACGCGGCGGCGTAAAGCGGGCGCGTTTTCAGGAACGAGGTCACGGCTCCGACCGAGCTTTTATGCAGCAGCGATATATATTCGTCCCTTGTGAGAAGCTTTCCCGAGACGGCTCTTGATTTGGCCGTTACGGCGTTATTTGCCATTTGCGCGTCTCACCCCCGGTTCAGCCTATGGTCAGTATGCGCCCCACGATCTCGCTTTTGAAGCTTTCGCGGTTCGCGTTCATTTTCTCGTCGAGGCTGCGGCATTTCTCCTCCGCGGCTTTTTCGGCGTCGGCTATTTCCTTATCGGATCCGGCTTTGAGCTCTGCGAGGCGCTCGTTTGTCTGTGCTTTGAGCTTATCGGCGTTTTCACGGACGAGGCTCTCATGCTCGGCTCTTGCGGCTTCGAGGATTTCCTCCGCCTTACGAGCTGCCGCTTCGGAGGTCTCACGCGCCTTTTTGTCTATTGCTATCAGAGTGGCTATTGAATTTTCCATACTGCCGCCTCCTGTTTCACATAATTATACTATTTTATGATATTACTTTTTTTAGTTATTGTCAACAGCAAAACTGACTAAAAATACCAGATAATTTTCTACATTGCACAGAAGCTTTTTCCACTCCGTCGCGGCGGGGAGCGCCCCGCGGCGAATCCGTCCGATACTTTTCCGAAAGGGGCGGGTCATCTGCCTCGCAGTTGCTTGTCAAGGGGTATACCTACCCCCGCTGCAAGGCGAAGCGGTTGGCCTTTCCCGCGGGAGGGAGGGGAGAGGGAGGGAGGGGGTCTGGG
>JAIKZF010000076.1 GCA_024682455.1 Ruminiclostridium sp.
ATTTGAGAGAAAAGGAGCTATCCACGCCGTCTACTGCGTCAAACCTCCTAACCGGGCGCCAGCCCGGCTTCGTCGGCTTTCCTTGTATCCGACGCGGCTATCTCATTTTCTCTTTTCAAAGCGGTTTTTAGAGGTACCCTAAAGAAAATAAAATCGGAGAAATGTGTAATGAAGATCAAAGGAAAATATTCCGAGAGTGAGCTGCTTCACTTTGCTATATTGGGCATAGCGGCGGTGGTATCCGTCATCGTGTTCGTGGTCGTTTACATGATACTCGGCAAGGGCGGCGCGCAGGATAAGCCCAAGGAGCCCGCACAGACCACGGCCTCGGCCGTTCAGACGTCCGCTCAGCCCGAGGAGGACGGCTATTCGCCGGACGGGGAGCTCAAGGAGGAAATGAGAGACGCTGTCACCAAGCTGGTGTCCGACAACTATACCGTGCTCAAGCTCTACTATGTCAAGGGTATGGCGCATAAGGACGAGCCCTACGGCAATACGCCCGAGGACGGCTATTACACCGTCGACAGCAAGAACTACGACTCCCTCGATCAGCTTGAGGAGATAGTCGACCGCACCTTCACAAAGGATTTCGCGCAGACCGTAAAGACCGACCCGCTGGGCTACGGACCTATCTATATCACGCGCTCCAACGGCACTCTCGGCATAATCGCAAACTTTACTCCCATGCCCTACGACCGTTCGTGGAACAACCCCGACTTCGAGATCGAGCCCGAGAGCGATACCGAGTGCGGCATAAAGATCTATATCCACGAAAAGGCGGACGATTCCCCCGTTACTGTGAACGGCCACATGAAGAAAACCGCCGACGGCTGGAGGCTGGTTTCGATAATCTACTGATGCCGCGGCATCACAGCATAATGAAATGATGTGTTTTAATGGCGAAGAACAAAAAGGATAATCCGATCGCGGTCTATGCCGTGGCAAGCCAGATCGGTTTCATAGTACTGGTGCCGCTGCTGGTGTTTGTTATCGGCGGCACGTGGCTGGTGGACTACCTCGGCTGGCCGGACTGGGTGAGCATAATCTTTGTGGCGATCGGGATAATCTCGATGAGCACGGGGGCTATGACCTACCTGAAAAAGCTGATCGAGATGTACGACAGCAGCGAATCGGGCACGGGTGCGTCCGAGGTGCGGCATGACCGCCGCGACCACGACTACTACGACCCCTATACCAAGAAGAAAAAGCTATGAGCGGGCGTGCGTCATACGCGGCGGCAGAGCTGAAAGCCATGCTGCCGTATCTGCTGGCGTTCAACGCGGCGGCTGTGATCGTCGCGGTGTGCGTCGGGCTGGGATTTGGCTTTGAGTGGCAGGTGTATACCGGTCTTGTTACCGGCAACGCGCTCATGGCGGCGAACTTCCTGCTCATCGGCGTAACTGCCGACAAGATAGTGAAGGTGAGGGATTTCCGGCGGGCAAAGCAGCTCGGCTCGGTATCCTATGCTTTGCGCTACATCGGCATTTTTGCTATACTCGCGGGACTGCTGACGATCAGGGTGATAAACCCCGTTTCGGCAGTCGTGCCGCTGTTTTACCCCAAGATCTACTATACATTTTTCTATATCCGTTCCGAAAAGGAGGACAAGGAAGCATGACGGACAGCATGATACTTATGGCGGAAGAGGCTGCCGGGAGAACGTTCACCATAGACGGCCCCCTTAAATCCATAACCTTTGAGTTTCTGGGCAAGGAATGGGTGATCGCGGAGTCCGTGGTCACGCAGTGGGTGGTAATGGTAATTCTCGCGGTGCTGTTTTTTATTCTCGGACGCAACCTCAAGCTCAAGCCCGAGGGCAGGAGACAGGTGATCGCCGAGTGGATAGTGGGCTTCTTTACCGGCTACGTTGAGGGCTCGATGGGTCAGAAGTACAAGCGGGGCTACGGTCCGTACATAGGAGCGCTGTTCTGCTTCATCATTCTTTCGTGCCTTATGGGTCTGTTCGGGCTCCGCAATCCGACCGCCGACGTTTCGGTCACGGCGTCGTGGGGCATAATCACGTTTGTGCTGGTCCTCTACACGAAGATAAAGACAGGCGGCTTCAAGGGCTACATGAAGAGCTTTATCGAGCCTATGCCGTTCATGCTGCCGTTCAATATAATCGGCGACTTCGCGAACCCCGTGGCGCAGGCTCTGCGTCTCTTCGGAAACAACGTTTCCGGCATGGTAATAGGCGGACTTGTGTATTTCGCGCTGGGAAGCTTCGCGATATTTGTTCCGGCGGTTCTCTCGCTGTATTTTGACTTGTTCTCCGCCGTTATCCAGTCTTACATCTTCGTTACCCTGACCATGTCCTATGTCGCCATGGCAGACATGGAAGAGTGAGAAGAAATGAATAATGAATAGTGAATAATGAATAATGAATAGTTGTGGTGTTCGCTCCGCGAACGATTTTGAAAAGCAAACGGAGAAGGGACCTTCACATACCGGCATTATTCAGATACATCGCCGAAGGCGATACAGCAATTATTCACTATTCACTATTTCTGTTTTCACGAGACGGGTGTCTCTGATAATAAAGTAAAATTTTCCTGCCGGCGTACAGGTCGGCGGGTCGAAAGGACAGGTATCTCTATGGACAATTTAGGATTTGTATTGGGCGCATCCGCAATAGGCGCGGGTCTGGCAATGATCGCGGGTCTCGGCCCCGGTATCGGTGAAGGCTACTGCGGCGGTAAGGCGGTAGAGGCTATCGGCAGACAGCCCGAGGCTTCGGGAGCGATCACGAGACAGATGATCATAGGCGACGCGCTCGCCGAGACAACAGGTCTTTACTCCCTGATCGTGGCACTTCTTCTTATGTATGCTAACCCCTTCATCGGACAGATCAAGTAACGAGGGCAAAGCATAAACAGGGGAAGGAGCTCTGAGAATGGGTATTACATTGTCGGCGGGAGAAACTCTCCAGCTGGTAAACATAAACACCGATACCATAATTTTCACGCTTATTAACACCCTTATAATCTTCCTGCTCTATAAATTCTTCCTCCACAAGCCGGTAATGAAGATACTGGACGAGAGAAAGGAAAAAATAGCGGGCGAGATGAAGGCGGCA
Organism: Ruminiclostridium sp.; assembly: GCA_024682455.1. GTDB lineage: Bacteria > Bacillota > Clostridia > Oscillospirales > Ruminococcaceae > Ruminiclostridium_E. Next base: position 3,077 of record JAIKZF010000076.1, read on the forward strand.
GAGGACGCGCAGGCGGAAGCAGAGGCTATGAAGCAGGAATACTCCGATAAGCTCAAGGAGTCCCGCGAGGAAGCCGCACAGATCGTCTCCGCGGCGGTAAAGCGCGCCGGCGAGCGTGAAAATCAGATATTGGCGGAGGCTCAGCAGGAGGCTGCCGAACTGAAAAAGAAGGCAGAGGAAAGCATAGAGCTGGAAAAGAAAAAGGCTATCAACGAGATCAAGGATCAGATCTCCGATATCGTCATCATGGCGAGCGAGAAGGTCTGTGAGAAGGAGATCTCGAAGTCCGACAACGAGGCACTTATCAATAAGTTCATAGCCGAGGTCGGAAACGAATAATCCCGAAAGGAAAGATCATTATGGCAGGCTCGGTTGAAAAGACCTACGGCGACGCGCTGTTTGAGCTTATCCTCGAGGAAAGCCCCGCCGGGCTCACCGGGACAAAGGAAGAGCTTGAGGCGGTGAATTCGATAATTTCGGGCGTTCCCGAGCTTATTAAGCTGTCAAAAACGCCTACCGTCGAAAAAGACGAAAAGCTCGGCATAATCGAGAGCGCCTTTGCGGGAAAGCTCTCCTTGTATGTCTATAACTTCATAAGAGTGCTCACCGAGGCGGGAAGGCTAGAAGACCTCGGGCGGATCACGAAATACTTCGGTCAGCGCTGCAACGACTACCTCGGCATAGCGGAGATCACCGTCGTGACGTGCGACCCGCTGTCCGCGCAGGCAAAAGCCGCCCTTACCGCGAAAATGGAAAAGGTGCTCGGCAGGAAGATAGTCATGAAGGAAGAGCTCGACAAGTCGATAATCGGCGGCATCGTCGTAAAGAACGGCAACACAACGCTCGACGGAAGCGTAAAGGCAAGGCTGCGCGCCCTGCGAACGGATATCGGCAGCATTATGTGCTGAGCTCCGCCGTCATACATAACAGATATCCTCCCGCCCCGGGCGGGATGAAAGGAAAGACGAGAATATGGAATTACGCCCTGATGAAATAACAGGTATCATAAAATCCAGGATCAAGTCGTTCGACTCGAAGATCACTCTCACCGACACGGGTACGGTAGTCACCGTCGGAGACGGTATCGTGCGTATCCACGGACTGGAGAGCTGCATGATCAACGAGCTCCTCGAATTCGACAACGGCGTGCAGTGCATGGCGCTGAACCTTGAGCAGGATTTTGTGGGCGCGGTAATGCTCGGCCCGGACGCCGGCATCAAAGAGGGCTCCAACGTGAAGAGAACGGGCAAGATCATCTCCGTTCCCGTAGGAGACGCGCTTCTCGGAAGAGTCGTAAACGCCCTCGGCGAGCCTATCGACGGCAAGGGTCCGATACTCTCCGACGAATACCGCCCCGTAGAGCGCATAGCGCCCGGCATCATCACCAGAAAGTCCGTAGATACCCCGCTCCAGACGGGTATCAAGGCAATAGACTCGATGATACCGATAGGCCGCGGACAGCGTGAGCTTATCATCGGCGACAGACAGACCGGTAAGACCGCTATCGCCGTGGACACAATAATCAACCAGAGAGATACGGACGTGCTCTGTATCTATGTAGCTATCGGACAGAAGGCTTCCACCGTCGCTTCGGTAGTTGACCAGCTCGTGAACGCGGGAGCTATGGACTATACCATAGTCGTTTCCGCGACAGCCGCTGAGCTCGCCCCGTTACAGTACATCGCGCCCTACGCGGGCTGCGCTATGGGCGAGTACTTCATGGAGAAGGGCAAGGACGCGCTCATCATCTACGATGACCTCTCCAAGCACGCGGTAGCTTACAGAGCGATGTCCCTGCTGCTCAAGCGCCCGCCGGGACGTGAAGCGTACCCCGGCGACGTATTCTACCTGCATTCGAGACTTCTCGAACGCGCCGCCAACCTCAACGAGGACTACGGCGGAGGCTCGCTGACGGCTCTCCCGATCATCGAGACGCAGGCAGGCGACGTTTCGGCGTACATACCCACGAACGTCATCTCGATCACGGACGGTCAGATATTCCTTGAGACCGAGCTCTTCAACTCCGGTATCAGACCCGCCGTAAACCCCGGCATCTCGGTTTCCCGAGTCGGCGGTTCGGCTCAGATAAAGGCGATGAAGAAGGTATCCGGCTCGCTTAAGCTCGAATATTCGCAGTACAGAGAGCTCCAGGCGTTCTCGCAGTTCGGCTCCGACCTCGACGCGGACACAAAGGCGCGTCTCGCGAAGGGCGAGCGCATAGTCGGCGTGCTCAAGCAGCCGCAGTCCTCGCCTATCTCCGTCGAGAACCAGATCATCATTATCTTCGCGGTAATCAACGACTACCTCAAGGATGTTCCCGTGGAGAAGATACCCGAGTATGAGAAGGAGCTCTTCGAGCACATGGCGAACGACCATGCGGATATCATCGACGATATAAAGAAGAACAAGGTCATCTCCCCCGACAATGAGGAAAAGCTCAGAACGGTGCTGAAAAATTTCGGACAGCGCTTCTGTTAACGGAGACGAACGAAAGGAGAAAACTATGAGCAGAGCAGCTTTGGTTTTAAGTATTATTTCGATCAGCCTCACGGCTATCCTCGCAGCTGCCGCGGTATTTATGGCTCTCACAAAGAAAGTCGTATATATCGAGAGCGATTCATAAGCGCAGAGCCTGCGCCCCCAATCCGTATGTTACTTTTTATCAGCGGATAACCTATCTGCCTCGCAGTCCGGAGTGAAGCTGTCGGGCAGAATGATCCCCCTCCGCGCAGAGCCTGCCTCTATCCGTATATTTTAACGGATAACTAAGCAGTCCCGTGCGGAGCGTGAAAGGAATGAAGTAAATGGCTTCGGGCAATATGAAGGACATCAAGCGCCGCATAAAGAGCGTAAGCTCGACGCGACAGATAACAAAGGCTATGGAGCTTGTCGCGTCGTCGAAGCTGCGCAAGGCAAAGCAGCGCTCGGAGAACGGACGTCCTTACTTTGAAGCGCAGTATGAGCTTCTCGCCAAGATCGCCTCGGTCAAGAAGGATTTCAATACCGTGTTCACCGAGCCGCGTGAGGTGCGCAGCCGCCTGTTTATCGTCATCATGGGCGACAGAGGGCTTGCGGGAGGCTTCAACTCGAATATCATAAAGGCTGTCACAGCCGAACACGCGAATGACCCCGAAAAGCCGAAGATCATCGCGGTAGGCAGAAAAGCGGTCGATTACTTCGACAAGCACGGCTATGAGCTTGTGGGCAAGTACCCGTACTTCGCCGAAAAGGCAAAGACCGCGGACTGCATGGATATCGCGCAGGTGGCGGGCGACCTGTTCGCCGTGGGCGAGGTCGACGAGGTGCTGCTGTTCTACACGGCGTTCGTTTCGCCGCTGGTGCAGACCCCCGAGCATTGCAAGCTCCTGCCGATAAACAATATCGGCACGGGTACAGGCGATGACCTCGGGCTCATAAACTATGACCCGTCTCCCGAGGCGGTGTTCGACAGAGTCGTACCGAAATTCCTGATGAGCATGATAAGCTGCGCGGCGGTCGAGTCCTTCGCTTCCGAGCAGGGCGCGAGACGCACCGCCATGGAGAGCGCCACAGACAATGCCGATGAGATGATATCGAATCTGTCGCTGCTCTATAACCGCGCACGTCAGGAAAAGATCACCAACGAGATAACCGAAATCGTATCCGGCGCGAACGCGCTGAATTAAAGACCGCCGCGTACGGCGGCACGAAAGGAATCAGGCAAAATGGCTGAAAAAAACATAGGCACGGTCGTTCAGATAATCGGCGCGGTACTTGATATCCGCTTTGCTGCGGACTCGCTGCCCAATCTGAAGAACGCCATTGAGATCGACAATAACGGAGAGCGCCTCGTGGTCGAGGTAGCGCAGCATATCGGCGACGATATCGTGCGCTGCATCGCTATGGGCAGCACGGACGGACTTGTAAGAGGCACGAAGGCTGTCGATACCGGCAAGTCCATTACCGTTCCCGTAGGCAAGGAGACTCTCGGAAGAATATTCAATCTTCTCGGCGAGCCTGTCGACAATCTCCCGCCCCCCGTGACCGAGGAGCGCTGGGAGATACACCGTGAGCCTCCGTCTTATGAGGAGCAGGCGGCGACCAACCAGATACTCGAAACGGGCATCAAGGTCGTAGACCTTATCGCGCCTTACCTTAAGGGCGGCAAGATCGGACTTTTCGGAGGCGCGGGCGTCGGAAAGACCGTCCTCATCATGGAGCTCATCAACAACGTCGCCAAGCAGCACGGCGGTCTGTCCGTATTCACGGGCGTCGGCGAGCGTACCCGTGAGGGCAACGACCTCTACAACGAAATGAAGGAGTCCGGCGTTATCAACAAGACCGCGCTCGTGTACGGTCAGATGAACGAGCCTCCGGGAGCGAGAATGAGAGTAGGTCTCTCGGGACTTACCATGGCGGAATACTTCCGTGACCGCGAGGGTCAGGACGTTCTGCTGTTCATTGATAATATATTCAGATTTACACAGGCAGGCTCCGAGGTTTCGGCGCTGCTCGGACGTATGCCCTCCGCCGTTGGCTATCAGCCTACGCTGGCAACGGAAATGGGCGCTCTCCAGGAGCGTATCACATCGACGAACAAGGGCTCGATCACATCGGTTCAGGCTGTTTACGTTCCTGCCGACGACCTTACCGACCCTGCGCCTGCGACTACATTCGCGCATCTTGACGCAAAGACGGTTCTTTCGCGTAACATAGCGTCAATGGGTATCTATCCCGCGGTAGACCCGCTGGATTCCAGCTCAAGAATACTTACACCCGAGATAGTCGGTCAGGAGCACTATGAGGTCGCGCGCGCCGTGCAGGCTACGCTCCAGCGCTATAACGAGCTTCAGGATATCATCGCGATCCTCGGTATGGACGAACTCGACGAGAACGATAAGCTTATCGTTTCCCGCGCGAGAAAGATACAGCGTTTCCTCTCCCAGCCGTTCAGCGTTGCCGAGCAGTTCACAGGCATGCAGGGCAAGTATGTGCCGATAAAGGAGACTATCAGAGGCTTCAAGGAGATCATCGAGGGCAGACACGACGACCTTCCCGAGTCCGCATTCCTCTTTGTCGGAACTATCGACGAAGCTGTTGAAAAAGCCAAGTCCGTAAAGTGAAAGGGGGATCATGAATGACCCCGTTCAAGCTTCAGATCATCACTCCCGACGGTGTGTTCTTTGACGGAATGACGGAAAATGTCATTGTCCGCACCACGGTCGGGGACAAGGGCATACTCGCCCACCATGAGCCCTATGTGGCTGCGATAACCATAAGCAAGTTCAAGGTGAAGATCGACGGCGAGTTCCGCTACGGAGCCATATCCTCCGGCGTCATTGAGGTCGGAAAGGATAAGACCGTCATTCTCGCACAGAGCTGCGAGTGGGCGGACGAGATCGACGTTGACCGCGCCGTCAGAGCCAAGGAGATCGCCGAAGAGCGTATCGGGCATTACGAAAAGACCAATGACCGTAAAAACCTCGATATCGCCGAGTTCAAGCTCAAACGCGCCCTCAACCGTATCGACGCCGCGAAGATAGGTAAATAAGAGGTAAGAGACATTAAGTTTTAAGAGTGTCTTTAAGCTTTAAGAGTTGCCTCCAGCGGCCACCCCTTTTAAAAAAGGGTTGGACCCTAAAACAAATCCCGTACCACGGAGATTCGATACGCGAATCATATTAAAAAGCAACATCTATCTGTAAAAAAAAACAAATAACTGCTTCTGACGTCAGGAGCAGTTATTTTCGTGTTTAAAAGCGAAGCGGTTGAAGTCTTTTGAAAGGGGGTCTGGGGGAAAACTTTTCTTCAGAAAAGTTTTCCTCCAGTCTCGAGCGTAAGCGACCACTCGAACGCAAGCGGCCACTCGAGCGCAAGCGGCTGCTTTGAGTGCGGATTTTTCTAAATTATATACAAAAAGCATTATTGTAATCTGTCGGATTTGTTCAAAAAGCAGTTTGCAAAGTCCTTGAAAGTATGGTATACTATTTATTGCTTATCAAAAGACAGAGAACGAACAAAAGAACGGAGAATGGCTATGATAACAGTCTCGAACCTCAGCCTGCAGTTCGGCGGGCAGACACTATTCAAGGACGTTGACCTGCTCTTCACCGAGGGCAACTGCTACGGCGTGATCGGTGCGAACGGCGCGGGCAAGTCCACATTTCTGAAAATACTCAACGGCGAGCTGGAGCCCACCACCGGCACCGTCACCATACCGAAGGAGCTCCGTATGTCGGTGCTGCGCCAGGATCACTTCGCCTTTGACGAATACACGGTTCAGGACACCGTGATCATGGGAAACAAGCGGCTTTATGAGGTGATGAAGGAGAAGGACGCCCTCTACGCAAAGGAGGACTTCACCGAGGAGGACGGCAACCGCGCGAGCGAGCTTGAAGCCGAGTTCGCCGAGCTCAACGGCTGGGAGGCGGAAAGCGACGCTTCAAAACTTGTGCAGGGTCTCGGTCTCGATGAGAGCATAATGTACAGCGAAATGTCGAACCTCTCCGGTAACGAGAAGGTCAAAGTCCTGCTCGCTCAGGCTCTGTTCGGCAATCCGGACATCATACTCATGGACGAGCCCACGAACCACCTTGATATCGACGCTGTGGCGTGGCTGGAGGACTTCCTTGCGGAATACTTCGGCACGGTCATCGTAGTATCGCATGACCGGCATTTCCTGAACAATGTATGCACCCACACGGTGGATATAGACTACGGTAAGATAAAGATGTATGTAGGCAACTACGAGTTCTGGTACGAGTCCTCACAGCTCATACAGCGCATGATAAAGCAGCAGAACAAGAAGAACGAGGAGAAGATCAAAGAGCTCCAGACCTTCATTCAGCGCTTTTCGGCGAACAAGTCGAAGTCCAAGCAGGCGACCTCGCGCCGCAAGCTGCTCGACAAGCTCACGGTGCAGGAGATGCCCGCGTCGAGCCGCCGTTACCCGTTCATCGGCTTCGATATGGAACGCGAGCCCGGCAAGGATATATTGCAGGTGAGCGGCATTTCCAAGACCATAGACGGCGTGAAGGTGCTGAACAACGTGTCGTTCACGGTGGGCAGGGAGGACAAGATAGCCTTCTTTGCGGAGACCGAGATAGCGATAACCACGCTGTTCAGGATAATAATGGGCGAGCTGGAGCCCGACGAGGGCAGCTTCAAATGGGGCAGCACTATCACTCAGAGCTACTTCCCGATCGACTCCGACCATTTCTTCAATGGTTGTGAGATGTCGATACTCGACTGGATAAGGCAGTATTCGACGGACGTGACCGAGGCGTATCTGCGGGGTTTCCTCGGGCGTATGCTCTTTTCCGGCGATGATATATACAAGCCCGTGAACGTCCTCTCCGGCGGCGAGAAGGTAAGGTGTATGTTCTCCCGTATGATGCTTTTCAATTCCAACGCCCTCGTCCTCGACCAGCCCACCAACCACCTTGATCTGGAGAGTATAACAGCCGTAAATAACGGGCTCCGCGATTTTAAGGGAGTCGTCCTCTTCGCGTCCCACGACCATGAAATCGTACAAACGGTCGCTAACCGTATCATAGAGCTCACCGAGGACGGCTGCCGCGATAAAGTCGGCTCCTATGATGAGTTCGTCGAGTGGCGCCGCGCCCAGACCGGCGGCAGCTTGTTTACTCTTTAAGAGAGAAGAAGATTTTAAGAGTGCCTCCGGCGGCCAGCCCTTTTAAAAAAAGGGCTGGACCCTAAAACAAATCGCTTCGCCTTGCAGCGGGGGTAGGTAGTACGCCTTTTCAGGGAAAAAGAACTGTATAAATAAAAATAACTGCGCCTTTACAAGCTAAAGGCGCAGTTTTTTGCAAGACTATAAGCATTCCGGCAGAGCTTTGAGAAAAGCGTCTATGTCAGCCTCCGAAGTAAGATCGGACATTGAGATGCGCAGCGAGCTCCGGGCTTCATCGTAAGAACACCCGATAGCGGAAAGGACGTGCGACGGTTCAAGTGAGCCGGAAGCACAGGCGGAGCCTCCCGATACGGCAATGCCCTTAAGATCGAGCTTAAGTATCATAGTCTCGCTCTCATGCCCGGGAAAGGAAAAGTTCACATTGCACGCAAGCCTCCGCTCGCGGCAGCCGTTGAGCTTCGCGCCGGGTATCCGCGATATCTCCGAGATGAGCCTGTCCCGCAGCGGCAGCAGCCTCGCGTTTTTTGCGTCCATATTCTCCGCGGAGGCTCTCAGAGCCTCGGCAAGCCCCACTATCGCCGCGATGTTCTCGGTGCCGGCGCGCCTGCCGCCCTGCTGTGAGCCTCCGAGCAGCATAGGGTAAGGGTCTTTCGCGCAGAAAATGCCTATCCCTTTCGGAGCGTGGAGCTTGTGCCCGGACAGCGACAGCATATCGACGTCGGAGGCGCTGACCGGGATATTGCCGACAGCCTGCACAGCGTCGGTGTGAAAGACTATCCCTCGCTCGCGGCATATCCCCGCGAGCTCCGATACCGGCTGGATCGTGCCTATCTCGTTGTTTGCCGACATTACGGAAACGAATGAGGTCTCCGGTCTTATCGCGGCTTCGAGATCGGAGGGGCGAACTACGCCGTCGTCATAGACAGGCAGGTATGTGATGTCAAATCCCTCGGAGGCGAGCCGTTTCATCGGCTCAAGAACCGCGTGGTGCTCGAAGGCCGTCGTGATGAAGTGTCTTCTGCCGCTGAGCCGTGCAGCCTGCGCAGCCCCGAATATCGCCGTATTGTCGCTCTCCGTGCCGCCGGAGGTGAAGTACACGTTCCTGCTCTCGCAGCCAAGTATCTCTGCGCAGAGAGCACGCGCCTTGTTGAGAGCTATCGCGCTCTTTCGCGCGAGGGAGTAGAGCGCCGAAGCGTTCCCGTAGCCCTCTTTCAGCCACGGCAGCATAGCGGACAGAACATTGTCGGTCACGCGCGTAGTTGCGGCGTTGTCAAGATATACTGTTGTTTCCGTCATTTTTGCTCCTATATTAATATCTCCCTCCCTTTCGGGAAGGAGATATGCGATCACTTTTTGAAGTTCAGTATCTTTTCGAGCTTGTAGAGGTTCTTCGAGCCGTCCTCGGTGACCTTGTAGGCACTGCCGGTGTTTTTGAGAAGCTCGTTGAAGTCGTCCTCTTTCAGCGACTTGCGTATCGTGCTGATCTGACCGCTTGTGAGGTCGGGGTAATCAAGGACGTTGTAGCGCTTTACGAGATAGGACTTAACGGAATCACCCTCGCCTGTCGTAACGACTCTTACTTCGCCGACAGCCATTTCAAACGCCTGCTTGACTACTTCCTCGGCGGGATCCGTGGCATCCTTCTTTAAAATGGAAATGATCTCCTTTTCCTCGGGAACGTCAATGGTGGTAGGCTCGGAGGGGAGGTCGGATTCGCCGGTCTCGGTCTCAGTCTCGACGCCGTCGGCGGCAGCCTGAGCTGCTTCCGCGACCTGCTTGTCGTACACCTCACGCAGATAACGGTTGGCGTGGTCGGCGTATGCAGCCGCGAAGCTGTCGCCTCCGTTGACTATACGATCATAGTATGCCTGAGCGCCGTCGCCGTTTTCGAGGTCGTAGCTGAAATCAGCCACAGCCGCGTAATCCGATTCAAGCTTTGCGTTTATCTCATCGGCGGTCGCTGCGAGAGAGCCTCCCTCGCCGTAGAAGTGGTCGAACAGCACCTCGCGCATTTCGCTGGCTTCCTGGAGATCCCGGAAGGACTGTCTGCCGACGCCGAGCTTTTCAAAGTACTCGCCTACGCTGCTTGTTCCGTAGAGTATCTGCGCGTAGTAGTTCTCCTCGTCCCAGAGCGAGTTTACGTTGTCCTTGACGGACTTGTTCTGCTCCGCGGTAAGCGAGAGACCGTTTTCCGCGAAGAGTCTTTTCTCCGCGATATAGTCGACGCAGTATTCAACTGCCTTTTCGTTGACCCAGTCGGTGAAGCTCTTGCCCTCGACGGTCTGCTTTGTGAAGTCGAAGTCCGCCCCGCTCGTATCGAGATCGGGCTGTTCTTCGGCGATCTTGTCCTTTGCCGCGTTGATAGCAGCCTGCTGCTCAAAGATATAGATGCCTGCGCGGATCTGCTCGCCGTCTATCGTGAGCGGATAGGTCTGGCTCGTTGAGCATGATGAGGCAGACATTGCCGCCGCGGCGAAAAGTATCGCGGCGATGATCGTCTTTGCGTTCCTTTTCATAGCTTTCGTCCTTTCGATGTTCTTTATCTGAGTGTTATATCTTTTTCTGCGAGTGCTTTCAGTATCTTCTCGACGGACTTGTCCGCCTCCTCGTTCTCCATGGTCTTGTCCTCGCGGCGCATAACGAGCTTGTAGGAGAGGCTCTTTCTGCCGTCGGGAACGCCGGCGCCCTTGTACATATCGAAGAGCGTTACCTGTTCGAGGTGCTTGCCCGCCTTTGTGATGATGTCGATGATCTCGCCGGACTCCACGGAGTCGTCGCAGACGAGGCTCAGATCACGGGATATAGCGGGGAATTTCGGGAGCTGCCTGTACTTCACGTCGGTATGCGCAAGCTGGCACATGGCCGCGATATCGAGCTCAGCGATGTAAACGCGCTCCTTTATGCCGTAGTTCTCGGCAACGGCCGGGTGGAGCTCGCCGAGTACGCCTGTGCGGATACCGTTCGCTGTGATCTCCGCGCATCTGCCCGTGTGGAAGGTGAGGTCGCAGGCACGGGAGAATTTAGCGTCAATGCCAACGGCGTCGAACACCGCCTCAGCGATGCCCTTGAGGGTGAAGAAATCCTCATCGGGTCCGTAGGCTCCGATGCAGAGGATATCGCGTTCCTCGGGGAGAGTATCGGCTCCGCCCTTTGGCAGGTATACGCGTCCTATCTCGAAAAATCTTCCGCCGGGTGTGCGGTTGTTTATATTGCGGACGATGAGCTCCGTCATGGACGGTATCATCGTGGTGCGCATAACGCTTGTATCCTCGCCGAGCGGCTGGAGCAGGGTAACGCTGTTCCTGCGGCTCTCCTCAAGGCGTATCTTCTCATAGCTCCTGGGCGAGATGAAGCTGAACGTCATGGTCTCCAGGCAGCCCTGGGAGATCATGACCTCCACGAGCTTGTCGGTGAAGCGCTGCTCCTTTGTCGCGGTGCTGCGGCTGGAGAGCTTCGGGATAGTGGAGGCTATCCTGTTGTAGCCGTATATCCTTGCTATCTCCTCGCCTATATCGCAGGGCAGCTCCATATCTATGCGGACGCTCGGCACGGTTATCTCGTGGGTCGCGCGGTCGTATACGAAGCCCAGTCTTTCGAGTATCGAGATCTGCTCCTCCTCGGGTATTTCGGCGCCGAGGAACGAGTTGACCCATTTCCAGTCATGAACGAGCTTATGCGGGGTCTTGTTGGAATTGTCGACGTCTATCACATTGGATACGACCTCGCCGCAGCCCAGCAGCTCAACGAGTTCAAGGGCGCGGAAGAGGGCGTTCTTCGCGTTTATGGGGTCAAGTCCCTTTTCGAAGCGTGCGCTCGCCTCGGTGCGCTCGCCGACCTTGCGTGCGGTCCTGCGGACGGAGACTCCGTCGAAGCAGGCGGACTCGAAGATGACCTCGGTGGTATCGTCCCAGATACCGCTGTATTCGCCTCCCATTACGCCGGCGACTGCCATGGGCTTTTCGCCGTCCGCGATGATGAGCATTTCGGGGGAGAGCTTCACGGGCTCCTTAGCCTCGTCGAGGAGCTTCAGGGTCTCGCCGTCTTTCGCGTTTCTTACGACTATTCTGTTTCCGGCGACGTAGCGCGCGTCGAAGGCGTGCATCGGGTGGCCGTATTCGAGCATAACGAAGTTTGTGATATCAACGAGATTGTTTATGGAGCGGACGCCGCTTGCGCGGAGCCTTTCCACCATCCAGCGCGGCGAGGGAGCGATCTTGACGTTCTTCACCTTTGCCGCCATATAGCGCGAGCAGAGCTTCGGGTTCTCCACGGTGACGGAGAGCTCGGTGTTTATGTCGCCTCCCGCGCCCTTGTAGGAGGGCTCCTTCACGTTGTAGGGGAGCATGAAGGTCGCGCTCGCCTCGCGGGCAAGTCCGAGAACGGAAAGGCAGTCGGGGCGGTTGTTCGTGATCTCGAACTCCACGCTTATATCGTCGAGGCCGACGGCTTTGAGAACATCGTCGCCGGGCTTCATCTTATCGAAATCGGGGTCGTCGTTGAGGACGAGGACTCCGTCGGGCGAGGAATAGGGGAAATCGGCGTTTTCCATGCCCAGCTCATTGAAGGAGCAGAACATACCGCAGCTCTCTGCGCCGCGGAGCTTGCCCTTTTTGATCTTCACGGTCGTGCCGTGCTCACGGTCTATGACCGTTCCTCCGTCGAGAACGACGGGGATATACGCGCCCTCGGTTACGTTTGTCGCCGCTGTCACTATCTGTATCGGGGAAGCCTGTCCGATATCCACCTGACAGATCCAGAGCTTTTCGCTGTCCTCGTGCTTCTTTATTTCGAGCACCTTTCCGACAACGACCTTATCCACCTCGCCGCGCATCTCGTGATAGGTCTCTACCTTTGAGCCGCTCATTGTGATGCCTGCGACGAAGTCCTTTATCGGCATATCGGCTTTGACATAGTCATTCAGCCATTTCATTGAAAGATTCATAATATCGTGTTACCCTCTGTCAAATGTATTTAGCCACGGAACTGCGACAGGAAGCGCGCGTCGTTCTCGTAGAGCAGTCTCATATCGTCGATGTTGTAGCGCATCATAGCGATACGCTCAAGGCCTATGCCGAACGCGAAGCCGCTGTACTCGTCGGGGTCGATGCCGCAGTTTCTGAGCACCTGCGGGTGAACGACGCCGGAGCCGAGCATCTCTATCCAGCCCTCGCCCTTGCAGAGCGAGCAGCCCTTGCCTCCGCACTTGAAGCAGGAGAGATCGACCTCGGCGGAGGGCTCGGTGTAGGGGAAGTGGTGCGGACGGAAGCGCAGCTTCACGTCGTTCCCGTACAGGCTCTTCGCGAAATTCTCCAGCGTGCCCTTCAGGTCGCCGAAGGTTATGTTCTTATCTATCACAAGTCCCTCGCACTGGTGGAAAATGGGGGAGTGCGTGCCGTCCACGGCGTCGGGGCGGTAAACGCGTCCGGGGCTTATTATGGCTATCGGAGGCTTTTCCTTCAGCATCGTGCGTATCTGAACGGACGATGTCTGCGTTCTCAGCAGGGTCGTGTCGGATATATAGAAGGTATCGCTCTTTTCACGGGCGGGGTGGCCCTCGTAGGTAATGAGCATATCGAAGATGTATTTCACTTCCTCGACCTCGGGGCCGTCAACGACCGTGTAGCCCATTCCGCGGAATATGCTTTTCAGGTCGTCGAGCACGATGTTGAGCGGGTGGCGCACGCCTATCGCGCGCTTTTTCCCGGGCATGGTGACATCGACAGCCTCGGCTTTGAGCTTCTGCTCGGTCAGAGCAGCCTTGAGGGCCGCGCTTTTAGCAGCTATCGCGGTTTCGAGCTGGGTCCTGACCTCATTCGCGAGCTGACCCATAACGGGGCGCTCCTCGGCGGACAGCGTACCCATTTGTTTGAGTATCGCGGTGAGCTCGCCCTTTTTGCCGAGAAATCTCACGCGCAGGTCTTCGAGCGATCTGGTATCGTCGAGCGCCGCTATCTGGGCGGCAGCCTGCTCTTTTATTTTCTGAAGCTGTTCTTTCATCATTTTACGGATTTGCTCCTTATTAAATAGTAGACCGAAAAAATTAAAAAGGCGATGTGCCTTTACGAACAAAATTATTATAAAACCGAACCGCTGTACGGTAACAGACGGTGCTTTGCCGGACGCTTTAGATGCTTTAATTATGCGTTTCTTCTGTCCGAATCTTAGTGAATAGTGAATAATACAGAAACGCCGCAGAGACTCTGTGCGCTTTATACTATTCATTTTTCATTATTCACTGAGCCGCGTCAGCGGCGTTTCTGGCACCCCCTACCGGAATCGAACCGATAACTAACCCTTAGGAGGGGTTTGTTATATCCATTTAACTAAGGAGGCATATATAACGGCTGCGAGGCAGAGACTTGTCCCTTTTCGTACAGGACCATACGGAATGGGAGCGGCGGCTCGCCGTCCATTTTACTAAGGAGGCATAAGTAGTGAATAGTGAATAGTTATTGTGTCCGCTGCGCGGACGATTTGAATTTGCCCACTACTATACAATATTGCTACTATTATACTACTTTTTTTCTCAAATTACAAGAGCTAAATCAAACTTTTTTGAAAAAGACTGAATAAAATTAACGAAAAAAACATAAAAATTTTTGTGAAAGTATTGACATCACCGGAAAAAAGGTGTATAATGCGAATAGTGTAAGACCGGGTTGACAAACTCGGTCTTAATATTTTGTGCGGCGTCACCGCAAAAAAGGAGGCGGCTTATACGGCAAAGAAGGATAACAGCGTCGAGGAACGCGCAAGAGCCGCTGTAATGCCCGTGATCGAGAAAAACGGGCTCTCGCTGTGGGATGTGTGCTTCGAGAAAGAGGGCGCAATGTGGTACCTGCGGGTGCTGGTCGATAAGGAAGGCGGGCTCGACAGCGATGAGTGCGAGCTCATATCAAAGCCCATAAACGAAATACTCGATAAGCAGGAGCTCATCAAAAGCGTCGATATACTGGAGGTCGGGTCGCCCGGACTGACAAAAAAACTGCGCAGACCGGAGCATTTCAGAGCGTGCATCGGTGAGCCGGTGCGCGTCACAAGACGCGGCGACAAGGGAAAGGAATACAGCGTTTACGGCATTCTCGCGGCTTACGATGAGGAACGCGGAACAATAACGCTTGAAGACAAAAACGAAAAAACAGAGCTCGTGATCTCCGAGTGTGTCAAGATAAACTCGGATCTGTGAGCCGACAGGAGGAATACGGAAAAATGACCAAGGGAAATAAGCCGTCAACAGAGAAAATAATGGAGGTCCTTCCTCTTCTCGCCAAGGAAAAGGGAATAAGCGAAGAGGTGCTGATAGAAAAGATCGAGACCGCGCTTAAGGCGGCTCTCAAAAAGGACTACCCGAACAGCGAGAATATCACGTTCGACGTGGATATGGCAAAGGGAAGGTTCGAGGTAGTGCTGTATAAGCAGATAGTTGAGGAGGTCGCAGACCCCGCGAATGAGATAACTCTTGAGGAAGCGAAAAAGATAAGCTCAAGACTCAGGCTCGGGGATATGTGCCCGATAAAGATAGATACAAAGGCTTTCGGAAGAATAGCCGCCCAGACCGCAAAGCAGGTCATAAAGCAGGGTATCAAGGAGGTAGAGAGAGAGCAGCTCGTCGAGCGCTTCGGAAGCCTCCAGAACTCGGCGATATCGGCCGAGGTGAAAAAGGTCGAGACCGATTCCCTCAACGCGATAGTCAGCGTGAACGGCACCGAGGTTATGCTGTTCAGGGGCGACCAGATACCGGGCGAGACGCTCCATGAGGGCGATATCGTGAAGGTGTTCGTGTCGGGCGTGTCCTCGGCGGACAAAAGACCGACCCTGCGCGTGTCGAGAACACACCGCGAGCTGATAAGAAAGCTCTTCGAGCTTGAAGTCCCGGAGATAGAGGACGGCACCGTCGAGATAAAGGCGATAAGCCGCGAGGCGGGTTCAAGAAGCAAGATAGCGGTAATAAGCAACGACGAGAACGTTGACGCGCTGGGCGCGTGCATAGGACCGCAGAGATCCCGCATAACAAAGATATGCGAGGAGCTGCGCGGCGAGAAAATAGACGTAGTGAAGTACAGCGACGACCCGAAGGAGTTCATCACCCAGGCTCTTAAGCCCGCCACGGTGCTCAGCGTCGATATCCCCGACGAGGAGATAAAGGCGTGCGAGGTGGTCGTTCCCGATAACCAGCTCTCGCTGGCGATAGGCAATAAGGGTCAGAACGCGAAGCTCGCGGCAAGGCTGACTAACTTCAAGATAGATATAAAGCCCGAGAGCGGATTCTTTGAGGGCAAGAGCGAAACGGAGCAGTAATGGGACAGAACATACCGCTGAGAAAGTGCCTCGGGTGCGGAGAAATGCTCGGGAAAAAGGGGCTGCTGCGCATAGTGAGGTCAAAGGAAGGCGAGATATCTCTCGACCCGACGGGCAAGAAGTCGGGCAGGGGCGCATATATCTGTAACAGCAGAGAATGCTTCGGGCAGGCGGTAAAGAAGCGAAGCCTCGAAAGGGCGCTGAAATGCCGGATACCCGATGAGATATATGAGGGATTGAAGGAGCGGATAGAAAATGAATAAGGCTCTTTCGACCATAGGGCTGTGCAGACGCGCGGGGAAGCTGATATACGGCTTCGACGCTGTGGACGCGGAACTGAAAAAGCCGGAAACGGCGGTGTGCGGAGTCCTGCTGGCGGCGGATCTTTCGGAGAAGTCCAAGAAGGAAGCGCGGTTCATCTGCGCGAAGAAGGATATCCCGGTCACAGAGCTGGACGCGGCGCTTGACGACATAAAAGACGTGATAGGGAAGAGGACCGGCATACTCGCCGTTCTCGACCGCGGACTATACAATTCGATAATCAACAATAATCGTGCATAAGGGGAAAGCGAATGGCAGCAAAAGAACTGAAATTCAAAATAAAAGACGCGGCAAAGGATCTCGATATCGACGCGGGTCGGATAATCGAGATCGTGAAGCAGTATACGGGAGCGGAGAAAAAGCCCTCCGCCTCGATAACGGAAAGCGAGCTCAATATCGTGCTTGAAAGCGTGTCGCAGGACAATCAGGTGACGAGCTTCGACGCTTATTTCGCTATGGCCGAAAATAAAAAGGCCGAGCCGAAGAAGCCCGCTCCCGAAAAGGCTCAGAAGCCTAAGAAGGAGGAAAAGCCCGCCAAGCCGGAGAAGGCTGCCGAGCCCAAGTCCGAGCCCAAGCCCGAGGCTAAGCCGGAGCCCAAGCCCGAGCCCAAGCCCGAGCCCAAGCCTGAGCCCAAACCCGAATCCAAGCCGGAGCCCAAGCCCGAAAAAAACGCGAAGCCCGCGGCTAAGGAGCAGGACAAAAAGCCTGCGCCCAAGCAGCCCGAGCAGAAAAAGCCGGAGCCCAAGCCCGCTCAGACCATATACGGCAAGCCCGACAAGCCCGCGCGCCCGAAGGAGAGCAAGCCCGTTCCGCGCCCCGTTGAGGCAAAGGTCGATCTCAGCACGGTAAAGACCAACGATCCGCCCAAGGCCAAGGTAAAGGGCGAGGCAGTGCAGCGCGGCGAGCAGGTGACAAAGCGCGTCGATACGCGCGGCAGCTATGTCGACCTCGACAAGTACAACGAGCGCTACGAGAACATGGCTTCGCAGAAGCACGGCGACAATAAGCGCGACGACGGCTTCTCGTCAAAGAAGCAGAAGATAAACCAGAAGTCCCAGCAGAAGAGCGGAAAGTTCGGCGGCAAGAACCGCG
Organism: Ruminiclostridium sp.; assembly: GCA_024682455.1. Taxonomy (GTDB): domain Bacteria; phylum Bacillota; class Clostridia; order Oscillospirales; family Ruminococcaceae; genus Ruminiclostridium_E. The sequence continues at coordinate 20,421 of JAIKZF010000076.1, forward strand.
AGACCGAGGCTCAGAAGCTTAAACGCTTAGAGCTGGAGCGCGCCAGAAAGCAGCAGCTAAAGGTGCAGATACCCGACGAGATCGTGGTGTCCGAGCTTGCACAGAGACTTAAGGTAACGGCTACCGAGGTCATCAAGAGACTGATGATGCTCGGTGAGATGTGCACGATAAATCAGGTGATAGACTTCGATACCGCGTCGCTTGTTGCCGAGGAGCTGGGCGCCAAGGTGGAGAAGGAAGTCGTTGTGACGATAGAGGAAAGACTGTTCGAGGAGTCCGAGGACAAGGAAGAGGATCTCAAGCCCCGCTCTCCCGTCGTTGTCGTTATGGGTCACGTCGATCACGGCAAGACCTCGCTGCTCGACAAGATACGCCATTCGTCGGTAGCGAGCGGCGAAGCCGGCGGCATCACGCAGCATATCGGAGCTTACCGCGTGAACGCGGGAGGCAAGGACATAACCTTCCTCGATACGCCCGGACATGAGGCGTTCACGGCTATGAGAGCGCGCGGCGCGAATATGACGGATATCGCTATCCTCGTTGTCGCGGCGGACGACGGCATAATGCCGCAGACGATAGAGGCGATAAACCACGCGAAGGCCGCGGGCGTAAGCATAATCGTCGCTATAAACAAGATGGATAAGGAGGGGGCGAACCCCGAAAAGATAAAGCAGGCTCTCACCGAGCACGACCTCGTTATCGAGGAGTGGGGCGGCGATATCATCTGCGTGCCCGTATCGGCAAAGACCGGCGAGGGCATAGATACGCTGCTTGAAATGGTGAACCTCACCGCCGAGGTGCTCGACCTGAAAGCGAACCCCGACAGGCTCGCGAAGGGCTCGGTCATCGAGGCAAGGCTCGACAAGGGCAAGGGACCTGTGGCTACGCTGCTGGTGCAGAACGGTACTCTGCGCACCGGCGATATCATCATCGCGGGTACCTCCGTGGGACACGTGCGCGTTATGCGTGACGACCGCGGCAAGACCGTCAGGGAAGCCGGACCGTCCGTTCCCGTTGAGATCATGGGACTTTCCGAGGTCCCGAGCGCCGGCGACAGCTTCGCGGTTGTCGAGGACGAGAAGCTTGCACGTGAGCTGGTAGAGAAGCGCAAGTTCGATGCCAAGGAAGAGCAGTTCAAGATGTACCGCAAGGTAACTCTCGACAACCTGTTCTCGCAGATCGAAGAGGGCGAGATGAAGACTCTGCCCATTATCGTAAAGGCGGACGTACAGGGCTCCGTCGAGGCTGTAAGACAGTCGCTCGAAAAGCTCTCCAACAACGAGGTGCGCGTTCAGGTGATCCACGGAGGCGTAGGCGCCGTGAGCGAGAGCGACGTTATGCTTGCGAACGCGTCGAACGCGATAATCGTCGGCTTCAACGTAAGACCTCACCCCGACGCCGCCGAGAGCGCGAAGCGCGACGGCGTGGATATAAGGCTGTACAGGATAATCTACGACGCAATAGAGGAGATAGAGGCGGCAATAAAGGGTATGCAGGCTCCGAAGTTCCGCGAGACCGACTGTGCGCGCATAGAGGTGCGCCAGGTCTACAAGATCACGGGCGTCGGCGTTGTCGCAGGCTGCTATGTGCTCTCGGGCAAGGTGGACAGAAAGTGCAGTATCCGCATTGTGCGTGACGGCATAGTTATCGCCGACGATAAGATCGCAGGTCTGCGCCGCTTCAAGGACGACGTCAAGGAAGTCGCCGAGGGCTATGAATGCGGTATCTCCCTTGAAAAGTATACCGATATCAAGGAAGGCGATATCTTCGAGGCCTACACCGTGGAAGAGTACAGAGATTAAGCCCTGGGGCTCTGCCCCCGACCCCGGCGGGGGACAGGGAGAGGAAGGAAGCCCCTTTCCGCGAGGAAAGGCGCTCTCTCCCTCTCCCTCCCCCTGCACCCCCGACCCTCTCCCTCCCGCGGGAAAGGCGAATGCCTTCGGCGTTCACCTCGCCGGTATATGCTCCTTTTGTAAGCAATGATACCGGGTAAAAGCAAACGACCTCTAAAAAAAGGAGGCACAGATGGCAAATCACAATTTAGGCAGGCTGACAGAGGACGTGAAGCGCGAGCTTTCGGCGGCTCTGCCGGAGATAAAGGACAGGCACGTGAGCGGGGAGATCGTTTCGATCTCGCGCGTTGAGATAACGAGCGACCTGTCGTACTGCAAGATATATGTATCGGTGCTCGGGGACGAGCACAAGACTGCCGAGGCGGTAAAGGCGCTTGAAAAGGCGGCGGGCTTCCTCGTGCGAAAGATAAACGCGCGGATAAGGATGCGCAAGATGCCGCGGCTTATCTTCCTGCCGGACAACTCGCAGGAATATTACGAAAAGATCAGCAGGATACTCGACTCGCTGCCGACCGCGGCCGATGAGAATGACGAGGAACAGAAAGGCGAATGACTATGTCTGAAAAGATCGGAATGAGCGAGGCCGCTGCGTTCATAAAAGAACATGACGGTTTTCTGATATTATCCCACGCGAACCCCGACGGAGATACCCTCGGGTGTGCTTTCGCGCTGTGCAGGGCTTTGCAGAAGCTCGGCAAAAAGGCGAAAAACATCTGCGCGGATGAGCTTTCGCACCGCTACGACTTTATGAAGCGCGCGGTGGAGAAGCAGGAGTTCGAGCCGCAGACCTATATCACCGTCGATGTTGCCGACACCAGGCTGCTCGGAGACCTTGAAAAGCAGTACGGCGACAGGATCGACCTCGCGATAGATCACCACATATCCCACGCCGAATTCGCGAAGCTGCTGCTGATAGAGCCCCACGCGGCTGCCGCGGCGCAGACCGTGTACAAGCTGATAATGGAGCTCGGGGGGGCGGAGCTGCTCGACGAGAAGATAGCCGCCTGCCTGTATACGGGCATATCCACGGACTCGGGCTGCTTCAAGTACTCGTGCGCGACGGCGGAGACTCACCGCATCGCGGCGGAGCTGCTGGAATACGATTTTGACCACTCGGCGCTGGATTTCGTGTTCTTTGACCTGAAAACAAAGGCACGCATAGCGCTGGAGGAAAAGATATACCACGATATGGAGTTTTACTGCGGAGGCAAATGCGCGCTGGTGACGCTTTCAAAGGAGCAGCTCGCGTCGGTGGACAGCGAGGACAGCAACGGTCTTTCGGCGATACCGCGCATGATCGAGGGCGTAGAGGTCGGCGTAGTGATAAAGCAGCGCGGCAACGGGAGCTGGAAGGCTTCGCTGCGCTCGAACTCGTCCGTTGACGTACAGAAGATATGCTCGGTGTTCGGAGGCGGCGGTCACGAGAAGGCCGCGGGCTGCTCCTTCGGCAGCATGGACATCGAGGAGATCAAGAGGGTGCTCACGGCTGAGATCGGAAAGGTGTTTGAATGAACGGCATCATCTGCATTTATAAAGAAAAGGGATATACCTCATTCGACATAGTGGCGATAATGAGGAGATTCTGCGGAACAAAGAAAATAGGTCACGGCGGGACTCTCGATCCTATGGCGGAGGGGGTCCTTCCGATTTTTGTGGGGACGGCGACAAAGGCCGTGGACTACTGCCCGGACAACACCAAGGAGTACCGCGCCGAGATACGCTTCGGAGTGACCACGGACACACAGGACTTCACGGGTAAGGTGCTTTCGACCAACGATACGCCCGTATCGGCGAATATGCAGTATCTGCTGAAGAAGAAGTTCACCGGCGACCTCATGCAGACCCCGCCGATGTACAGCGCCGTGCAGGTGGACGGTCAGAGGCTCTACGAGCTCGCCCGCAAGGGTATAGAGATCGACCGCGAGCCGCGCGCCATAAAGATATACAGCCTCGAATTCGAGAAATTCGGGGACAATACCGCGACAATGCTTGTCTCCTGCTCAAAGGGGACTTATATAAGAACGCTCATACACGACATGGGAGCCGAGGTCGGCACGGGAGCCATTATGACCGGGCTCACGCGCACGCGCTCGGGGAATTTCACCCTGCGCGACTGCTACCGCATCTCCGAGGTGCGCGAGGCTGCCGAGGCGGGAGGCCCCGACGCCGTCGAGAAGCTCCTTATGCCGCTGGATATCGTATTCAACGCCCTGCCGGCGGCAAGGCTCAACGAGAAGCAGACAAGTATGCTGAAAAACGGCGTGGTCCTCGATATCACCCGCATAGACCTCGACCGCGACGAGGGACCCTTCCGCATACTCGGCTCCGACGGCAGTGTCATAGCTATCGGCGACCGCGGCAGTGAGGACGATCTCGCCGTAATACAGCGCTTTTACGGCGCCCCGCCCAAAAAAGAGGAGAGCGGCGAGCCGGAGGAACGCGCTCCCGACACTCCCGAGAGCCGCCTTAAAAGCGTCGACGAGCTGAAAGGCGTGATGCTGTGATGAAAACAAGCTATAAGACAGCCGCGGCTCTGGGCTTTTTCGACGGTATGCACATAGGCCATGCCGCAGTCATCTCGGCGGCGTGCCGCGCGGCGGAGAGCCGCGGCTTCACGCCGGCGGCGTTCATGATACGCGAGGCAGCTCTGCCGAAGTTCGGCGGGCGCACCGACGTATACCTGACCACCTACGAGGACAAGGTCACGCTGCTGGAAAGGCACTTCGGCATAAGAAGCATTTTCGCGCCGTATTTCAAGGACATACGCGGGCTTTCGCCGGAGGAGTTCTTCGAGCGCTACCTGAAAGAAATAATGAACATCGGCTATGTATGCTGCGGCGAGGATTTCCGCTTCGGCAAGGACGGAGCCGGGGACGCCGGACTGCTCCGCGCGATGTGCGAGGAGAGCGGCATAGCTTTCGAGGTGGTGCCTCCGGTGCGCATAAAGGGCGAGACGGTGAGCTCGACGATGATACGGGCTATGGTGCGCGAGGGCAGAGTGGCGGAGGCTGACAGTCTCATGCTTCGCCCGGTGTCGTATATTGCCGAGGTCACGGAGGGCAGGCGGCTCGGGAGGACAATAGGCTTCCCGACGATAAATCAGGTCATACCGGACAACGCTGTCCACGCGAAGCGAGGAGTTTACGCGAGCCGGGTCATGCTTGACGGCGTAAAGCACCCCGCGATAACGAACATCGGGGTAAAGCCGACTGTGCAGTCCGACGGCTCGGAGAACATGGAGACGCACATCATCGGGTTTGACGGCGATCTTTACGGGCGTGACATCAGGGTCTGTCTGCTCGGCTATATCCGTGACGAGCGTAAATTCGGCGGTCTGGACGAGCTGAGGGATCAGCTTCTTTCCGACAAAAAGACTGCGGTATCGGTATTTAACGAGCGTTTAAAGGCACTTTCATAATATTTTCATACAGTTTACACTTTTGCAATGTAACATAGACAGCAGAAACTCTGAGATATAAAAGCGAAGCGGTTAAAGTTTTTTGAAAGGGGTTTGGGGAAAACTTTTTTTCAAAAAAGTTTTCCCTAAGACTCGAGCGCAAGCGGCCAGACTCGAGCGCAAGCGGCCAAAAACTCAATCGCAGGCTGCAAAAGCAAGGAGGGTACCGGCAAGATGATCGAGGTCAGGAATCTGACGAAGAGCTACGGCGGCAAGAAAGCCGTGAACAACATATCCTTTACTGCCGAAGAGGGGCAGGTACTGGGATTTCTGGGGCCTAACGGCGCCGGGAAATCGACGACGATGAACATACTGACGGGCTACATCTCGTCGAACGAGGGTCAGGCGTTCATCAACGGGGTAGACATACTTGAAGACCCGATAAAGGCGAAGAGCTTCATAGGCTATCTGCCGGAGCAGCCTCCGCTGTACTTTGACATGACGGTGGACGAATATCTGAGCTTTGTATACGGGCTGAAAAAATGCAGGCTCCCGAAAAAATCTCACCTGAACGAGATATGCGAGATAGTGAAGCTTACGGACGTGCGCAAGCGTCTGATAAAGAACCTGTCCAAGGGCTATAAGCAGCGCGTGGGATTTGCGCAGGCTCTGGTCGGCAACCCGAAGGTGCTTATCCTCGACGAGCCGACGGTCGGACTCGACCCGAAGCAGATAATCGAGATACGCACGCTTATAAAGCGCCTCGGGAAGAACCACACGGTGATACTTTCGTCCCACATACTGCCCGAGGTGCAGGCTGTCTGCGACAAGATAGTAGTCATCAACAAGGGCTGCATAGTTGCCAACGGCAACGCCGACACACTTGCGCGCAGTCTTTCCGCCGATCACAAGCTGGTAATGCAGATCGAGGGCGGCAGCGACGAGATAAAGAAGCTCCTTATGTCCGTAAGCGACATCGAGCGCGTATTCGTCGGCAGACAGGTGGACGAGCGCGTCTGGGAGTACCACATCGAGGCGAAGGAGAACGCCGACGTCCGCCGCGATATCTTCAGGAAGCTCGCGGCACGCGGCTATCCCATTCTTATGATGAAGTCCAACGAGCTTTCGCTGGAGGAGGTATTCTTAAAGCTCACGACGGGCGACGAATACGGAGGCGCGGAGAAGATCGAGGACAAGCTCGACGCGCTTGGAAAGGCAGGTGAGGACAAGTGACGGCAATTCTGAAACGCGAGCTTTCCGCGTATTTCAAATCACCTATCGGCTACGTTTTCATAGCCGTGTCGTTCCTGTTCTCCGGGGCGTTTTTCTGGCTGTTTACGCTGAGCGTCGGGAGCACCGATATCTCTTATGTGTTCCTCGGGATGTTCTATGTATATATGATATTTGTTCCCGTGCTTACGATGCGTCTTATGGCGGACGAGAACAAGCTCAGGACGGATCAGCTCCTGCTGACGGCTCCGCTGGGGCTCATGAGGCTCGTTATGGGCAAGTTCCTCTCGGCGTACATCGTGTTCCTTATCGGGGATCTTGTTATGCTGCTCTACGGCGTGGTGCTGAGCTTTGTGGCGACTGTCAACTGGATACTGATACTCGGCAACTTCGTTGCGCTCGCGCTTATCGGAGCTGTGTTCGTTTCCGCGGGACTGTTCGTTTCCAGCCTCACCGAGAGCCAGATGGTCGCGGCGATAGGCTCGATAGCCGTCAATGTCGCACTTGCGCTTATAAACATAATTGCGTCGGTTATTCCGGTAAAGCTTATTTCCGATATTTTAAAGACGCTTTCCGTCTTTGACAGATACAACGAGTTCACCACCGGCATTTTCAGCCTCAACGGCGTCATCTTCTTCCTCAGCATGGCATTCATCTTCTTATTCCTTACCGTCCGTGTCCTGGAACGCCGCCGCTGGGCTTGAGAGCCCGGGGGGAAGAAGGGAGCGTGGAGGAAGGAAGCCCCTGTTCCAATCCAGTTGCCTTTGATCGCCGCGTCCTTGCGGCGTTTTGGGCAACTGATTACGGCATCCTGCCGTAGGAAAGGCGCTCCCTCCCTCCCCTCTCCCTTCCTCCCCCGGCCCCCCTCTATCCCTCTCCCCACCCTCCCGCGGGAAAGGCGAATAGCTTCGCGCTAAGTAACTGCCTTTCTGCCCCGCCACGAAATATTCTCAGCAGGAGTATAGATATATGTCTGAAAATGAAGATATCAAAATAGAAGAGACAACAGAAAACACAGCCGAGACTGCGGAGGAAAAGCCCACAGAGGCTCCCAAGCCCAAAAAAACAGGCAAAAACCCGTTCCGCAGCAGAAAGTTCAAGTACGGCTCGCTCTCCGTCATATTCACGGTGATCTGTATAGCCGCAGTCGTGCTCATAAATGTGATACTTAACCTCGTGCTCGACCGCTTCAACGTCGAGGCCGATCTCACCGCGAACAAGGTGTTCACACTCTCCGAGGATACCGAAAGCTACGTCCGCGGCATAAACGAGGATATGATACTCTACGTCACCGGCGATAAGGACACGATGAAGAACTCCGGAGAAACGCTCTATGAGCAGGTAGTCGAGTTCCTCGATAAAATGGAGGCTATGAACTCCCGCGTCAGCGTGAAGTACGTCAACCTGCTCTCCGACCCCGATTTCGCCAAGAGCTTCACCGAGACGCTCTCCAATTATCAGGTTATCGTAAAGAGCGGCAAGACCAACAGATACCGCATACTGACGATAAGCGAGTTCATGCGCTTCACGCTCAGCGACGGCAACACCTACCCGTACAGCGAGGCGATGATGTACGTAAACTACGGAGGCTATACCGTAAGCGACTACACCTCCAACGCCGAGGAACAGCTCGTCTCCGCGATGATGTTCGTGTCGCAGGAGGATCCCACCGTCGTAACGTTCCTGACCGGCTATAACGAGGCGGATCACTCCGTCCTCGACAAGATACTCACCGATAACGCCTACGTTACGCAGACAGCCGAGATAGACAAGGTGCAGGCAGTCCTCGAAGACACCGATATCCTCGTCATCTACGCTCCCCGCGACGATTACAGCCTCGACGCCGTGACAAAGGTGGACGAATGGCTCTCGAACGGCGGAAACTACGGCAAGAACATGATCTATGTATCGACTCCCGACGCCGTTGATACTCCGAACCTCGACGAATACCTCGCCGAGTGGGGTCTGGAGGTCGAGAAGGGCTATATCCTTCAGGAGGACACGAGCGCCGCGTATTACACGGGCTCCTCTATTGCCGTGATGCACGACTTGCAGCTCAATGAGGAGACCTCGTACTACAAGGCGATGAAGATAGCGGCGGGCTCGTCGTTTATCGGTTATTACGTGCGTCCCGTCACAAAGCTCTGGGACGAGAAGAGCAACATGACGAATACCGTTGTTGCAAGCGCATACGGCGACAAGTGCCGCATATTCCCGTTCACGGCCGACGAGAACTGGGATCCCTCTCAGGAGGAGCAGAAGGCTTACGACGTCATAGTTGAGGCGTCGAAGGTGCGCTTTGACGGCTCGACCCCGATATACAGCAGAGTGATAGTCTGCGGCAGCGAGCTGCTGTTCAATCAGAACTTCACCTCGGCTTCCAATTACAGCAACGGCGAGGTGGCTCTGGCGCTGTTCGATGCCAACACCGAGAAGAACGAGTCGTCGATAAGGATAGTCGAGAAGTCCTTCAAGGCGGAGACCTACCAGCTCGACAAGACCGCGCAGATAACCATAGGCGTGATATTCGCGGTCGCGATACCGATAATCATAATCATAGCCGGCATAGTTGTCTGGGCAAAGCGCCGCAGACTGTAATAACAAATATCTACCGGAGATAAGAAATGAGCAAGAACAAACAGATACTGATATGGTCGCTTGTGGGAGTAGCCGTACTTGGGGCAGTCACAGCGGTGCTGCTTCTGACGGCTCCGCCTAAGGACACGGGCACAGGGACGGGGACAGATACCGCCGTGACGGGAGCTTCTCCCGAGGACAGCAAGCTGATACTGTCCGACCGCCTGAAAAACGACATTACCCGCGTGAGCGTAACGAACGGCGAGGACTCATACACACTGACCCCGACCGCGGATAAGGACGACAAGGGCGACTTTGTCTGGACGATAGCCAATATAGCCTCCGCACCGCTGGACACCGCGGCGCTGGGGAATGCGGCCGAGGCTGCGGGCAGCTTCGAGGCGAAGGAGTTCGTCGAGGAGACGACAGACGCCTCCATGCTCGCGAAGTACGGGCTCGCCGAGCCGCGCGCGAAGGTGACCGCGGCGTTCGGCGACGGCACGGAGTTCTCGTTCAGTCTGGGCGACGATGTGCCGAGTTCATCGACCTCGGTCTACATGACCGCCGACGGAAAGAGCGTCTACACCTGCTCGAAGTCCTATTACAGCGCGTTTTTCGGGAACAGGTACAGCTTCGTGCAGCTCACCGCGGTCCCGGACTATCAGCAGTCCACAGAGCAGATACTCAATATGACGATCGAGCGCACGGACTTTGAGAAGCCTCTCTGCATTGAGGTCATCGAGCCGGGCGACGACGACGCTGTGCAGGTCTACACCTACCGTCTGACCAGCCCCTACTACGCCTATATGGACCTCACGAACGCGCCGACGTTCCTGTACAGCCTGTTCGGGCTTAAGGCAGCCTCATGCGAGATCGTGGGCATAACGGACGAGATACGCGAGGCAGCGGGTCTGAACAAGCCCGTCTGCACGGTGGCTATAAAGACCGACCTGCGGGACTATTCGCTTACCATAGGAGCTCCGATATACACGAAGCAGACCGCCGAGGACGGAACCGAGACCTCGAAGATCACGGGCTTCTACGGAGTTTCGGGGGACTATCCGGACATACTGTACAGCTTCACGGCGAGCGACCTTGAGGTGCTGACGATAAAGCCGGAGACTCTCATATCGAGGCTGTTCCTTATGCCGTATATCTACTCGCTGAGCTCGGTGCGCTACACCGAACCGTCGGGCAGGGACATCACTCTCGGCATCGAGACGATAAAGGCGGCCGAGGAGGGAGCCGAGGACGAGCACAAATACACCCTCAACGGCGAGCCCACAGCCGAGGAGCCGCTCAAGAACCTCTACCAGTTCATGATATCGGCGGCGGGCGAGGAGCTCTACTTCGACGAGGACAGGGGCGAGCTTCTGGCGGAGATAACCTACACCTACAACGACCCGACGGCGGGCATGGACGGAAAGGACATCGTGACCTTCTACGCCTCGAACACCGACCGCAAGGTGATAATCGCGCTGAACGGCTCGAATCTGTTCAAGACCCGTCAGATGTACGCGACGCAGCTTATCGCCAACGTCGACAACTATCTGAACGGCAGGGAGATCGTTGAGACTTACTGATCCCCGGACTTTTCCGGAAAAGAAAATTAAAAAATTTATAAAAAAGTATTGACAAGCGAACAGCTTTGTGATAATATTACATTAAACCGTTGATGCGGAGATAAAGGCGAAGCATGACTCAACAGAGAGCCCGGGCAGGTGAGAGCCGGGTGTGATACAGTTCGTCAAATGGCCCGCAGAGGGCGCAGTCGGAAGAAAGGCGGAAGCCTCCGGGTAAACTGCGACGCTATGATATGCGTGAATTATCGGGGATATGCTTGTATCCCGCAAAGGGCGCGGTCTTTCGTACCGCGAATCAAGGTGGCACCGCGAGTGTAACGCTCGTCCTTGACTTTTGTTGAAGTCGGGGACGGGCTTTTTTGTTTAAAGCTTACCGTCACGGCACAAGCACAACGACAAATACGGAAAGGCGGTAAATACCATGTACAACTTCTCTCCCGATATCGGAACGGCGCAGGCTTATAAGGCCGAGGGAAAATACGATGTGCTCCCCGTGAGCTGCGGGATCCTCTCGGATATGTTCACACCCCTGCGCGTGCTCTCGATACTGAAGAATGTCTCGACTCACTGCTATATGCTCGAGTCCGCGTCCGCGAACGCCGAGTGGGGGCGCTACACCTTCCTCGGCTTCGACCCGAAGACCGACATAACCTGCGTTGACGGGGAAATGACGGTCGGCGGGCTGAAATTCCGCACCGACGATCCCGCGAAGGTGCTTCGCGACCTCCTCGGTCAGTACCGCAGCCCAAAGCTCGACGGTCTGCCTCCGTTCACGGGAGGGCTCGTGGGATACTTCTCGTTCGATTTTCTCAATTACGCCGAGCCGTCCATAAAGACGGACGCCGACGACAGCGAGCACTTCAAGGACGTCGATCTTATGCTGTTCGACAAGGTGATAGCGTTCGACAATATGCTGCACAAGATTATCCTTATAGTGAACATCAAGCTGAGCGAGGATATCGTGACGGAGTACAACCGCGCGAAACGCGAGATCACCGACATGATAAGCCTGATACAGAACGGCGAGCGAAAGCGCGAGCCCGCTGGCAGGCTGACCGGTGAGATAACCCCGCTGTTCGGCAAGGAAGAATACTGCGGAATGGTCGAAAAGGCAAAGCACTATATAAAGGAGGGCGACATCTTCCAGATAGTGCTGTCAAACAGGCTCTCGGCGCCGTTCGAGGGCAGCCTGCTCGGCACGTACCGCATACTGCGCACGATAAACCCCTCGCCGTATATGTTCTACTTCTCCGGCACCGACGTTGAGGTGGCGGGAGCCTCGCCGGAAACGCTGGTGAAGCTCGAAAACGGCGTTCTGCACACCTTCCCGCTGGCGGGCACCCGTCCGAGGGGAAAGACTCCCGAGGAGGACGCGGCTCTCGAAAAGGAGCTGCTTGCCGACGAAAAGGAGCTTGCCGAGCACAATATGCTGGTGGATCTCGGGCGCAACGACCTCGGCAGGATAAGCCGTTTCGGGACGGTTGAGGTCGAGAGGCTGCGTTCGATAGAGCGATTCTCTCACGTAATGCACATCGGCTCGACGGTGCGCGGGATAATACGCGAGGACAAGGACGCGATAGACGCCGTGAACGCCGTACTTCCCGCGGGGACGCTCTCCGGAGCCCCGAAGATACGCGCGTGCCGGCTGATAAACGAGCTGGAGAACAACAAGCGCGGCATCTACGGCGGCGCGATAGGCTACGCGGCGTTCAACGGCGACCTTGACACCTGCATCGCGATAAGGATAGCGTATAAGAAGAACGGAAAGGTGTTCGTAAGAAGCGGCGCGGGCATAGTTGCGGACTCCGTTCCCGAGAACGAGTATAATGAGTGCATCAACAAGGCAAAGGCGGTCATGAACGCGCTGGAAAGGGCGGGTGAGCTTGACGGATGATACTGCTGATAGATAATTACGACAGCTTTTCGTACAATCTGTATCAGTATATCGGCGAGATAGAGCCGGACATAAAGGTGATACGAAACGACGAAATGACTGCCGAGGAAATAGCGGAGCTTGCCCCCTCGCGCCTGATAATCTCCCCCGGGCCCGGCAGACCCGAGGACGCGGGCTGCATAATCGAAGCTGCGCGCACAGTCGGCAGGACTGTTCCTACTCTCGGGGTGTGCCTTGGGCATCAGGCGATATGCGCGGCGTTCGGCGCGAGGATAACCTACGCGAAACGTCTAATGCACGGCAAGCAGTCCGAGGTCTCGTTCGACCGGAGCTGCCCGCTCTTTGCGGGGCTGCCGGAAAAAGCTCCCGTGGCGCGTTATCATTCGCTCGCGGCAGATGAGAGCACCATGCCGGATTGTCTGAAGGTCACCGCCCGCACCGACGACGGCGAAATAATGGCAGTCGCGCATACCGCGTACCCCATTTTCGGCGTGCAGTTCCACCCCGAGTCCATTATGACCCCCGACGGAAAGCAGATGCTGAGGAATTTTATAGGGAAGTAAGCCTCGAGTGGCCGCTTGCGCTCGAGTGCCTCCGGCGGCCAGCCCTTTAAAAAGGGCCGGCTCCTAAACTAAATCGCTTTGCCTTGCAGCGGGGGCAGGTAGTGCGCCTTTACCACTGACTGCGAACCCGAACAGAGCGGGCAAACAAAAAGCACCACAAAATAAAGATACAGGAAATAACAGCTGCAAATTACAGACTAAAATACAGGAGGATAAATACCATGATAAAGGAAGCAATAGTAAAGATAGTAATGAAGCAGGACCTCACCTACGATGAGGCTTACGCAGTAATGAACGAGATAATGAGCGGCGAGACCACGCCCACACAGAACGCCGCGTTCCTCTCCGCGCTTTCGACAAAAAGCGCCAAAGCGGAAACAATAGATGAGATATCCGGCTGCGCCGCAGCAATGAGAGACCACGCCACCAAGGTCGAGCATGATTTCGACGTGCTCGAGATCGTCGGCACAGGCGGCGATAACGCAGGCAGCTTCAATATCTCGACTACCTCGGCTATGGTCATAGCCGCTGCGGGCGTAAAGGTCGCAAAGCACGGCAACCGCGCCGCGTCCTCGCTCTGCGGAGCCGCCGACTGCCTCGAAGCCCTCGGCGTGAATATCGACCTCTCGCCCGACAAGTGCCGCGACCTGCTCGACAGAGCCGGTATATGCTTCTTCTTCGCGCAGAAGTACCACACCTCGATGAAGTACGTCGGAGCGATAAGAAAGGAGCTGGGGTTCAGAACGGTGTTCAATATCTTAGGGCCGCTCACCAACCCCGCAAGCCCGCAGTTCATCGTGCTCGGCGTGTATGACGAGTACCTCGTCGAGCCCATAGCGCAGGTGCTTACTACGCTCGGTATGAAGCGCGGCATGGTGGTCTACGGCACCGACAAGCTCGATGAGATATCGGCAAGCGCTCCCACAAAGGTCTGCGAGTTCCGCGACGGCTGGTATAAGACGTATACGATAACGCCCGAGCAGTTCGGGCTTACCCGCTGCGACAAGTCCGAGCTGGTCGGCGGAGCTCCCGCCGAGAACGCGAAGCTCACACGCGCGGTGCTTGAAGGCAGGGACAAGGGCGGCAAGCGCACCGCGGTGCTTATGAACGCGGGCGCGGCAATATATGTCGGCGGCGCAGCCGATACCTTCGCCGACGGTGTGAAGAAAGCCGCGGAGCTGATAGACAGCGGCGCGGCTCTGGAAGTGCTTGAAAAGTTTATGAAGATTTCGAACGAATAATATGGAAAATATACTTGAAAAGATAGCGGAAAGCACGGCGCGCCGCGTTGAGAAAGCGAAGCTTTCGGTCTCCGCGGAGGAGATGAAGGCGCGGGCTCTGGCGCTGCCGAAGCGCGGATTTGAATTTGAAAAGGCTCTGAAAAAGGACGATATCGCCTTCATCTGCGAGTGCAAGAAGGCTTCCCCCTCAAAGGGCGTGATAGCCGAGGCTTTCCCGTACGTTGAGATAGCGCGGGAATACGAGGCTGCGGGAGCGGACTGCATAAGCGTGCTGACCGAGCCGGAGTTCTTCCTCGGCAGCACGGAGTATCTGAAAGAGATAACTGCGGCGGTGAGAACGCCCTGCATACGCAAGGATTTCACAGTGGACAGCTACATGATATATGAGGCGAGGACGCTCGGAGCGTCGGCGGTGCTGCTGATATGCTCGCTGCTCGACCCGGACAGGCTCGCGGAGTATCTCGGGATATGCGGCGAGCTGGGTCTGTCGGCTCTGGTCGAGACCCACGATGCCGACGAGGTGAAAATGGCTCTCGATGCCGGCGCGCGGGTCATCGGAGTGAACAATCGCAATCTGAAGGATTTTTCGGTCAGCACGGACAATTCCGTGAAGCTCCGCGAGCTTGTGCCGGACGGCGTGATATTCGTCGCGGAGAGCGGGATAAAGACCTCCGCGGATACGGCGCGGCTGCGTGAAGCGGGCGTTGACGCGGTGCTGGTGGGCGAAGCTCTCATGAGAGCCCCGGATAAAAAAGCAGCCCTCGCGGCTCTGAAAGGAAAGACGATATGACAAAGATAAAGATATGCGGTATCATGCGCGACTGTGACTGCGGCTTCCTGAACGAAGCTCTGCCGGATTACGCGGGCTTCATCTTCGTTGAGGGCAGGCGGCGCTGCATAAGCCCCGAAACTGCGGCGGGGTTCAGGGAAAAGCTCGACAGGCGCATAAAGACCGTGGGGGTGTTCCTCGACGACGACATTGAGAGGATAGTGAAGATCGCCGGCATGGGGATCATCGACATGGTGCAGCTCCACGGCAGGGAGACCGACGAGTATATAGCGGAAGTAAAAGAGCGCACGGGGCTGCCGGTGATGAAGGCGTTCACGGTGCGCGGCATAATCGACGTGAATACGGCTCTCCACTCCACGGCGGATATGCTGCTCATGGACAACGGGGCAGGCACGGGCGAGATGTTCGACCACGAGCTTATCGAGGAGGCCGACAGACTTTTCTTTCTGGCGGGAGGGCTCGACCCGGACAACGTGGGAGCGGCGGTGGAGCGCTACTGCCCGTACGGCGTGGACGTGAGCACGGGAGTCGAGACTGACGGACAGAAGGATCGTGACAAGATAATGCGTTTTATTGAGGCAGTCAGGAAAGCCGATACATTTTGAAAGGGGATAACGAAAAATGAGCAAGGGAAGATTCGGGATACACGGGGGACAGTATATCCCCGAAACTCTGATGAACGCGGTCATCGAGCTTGAAGAGGCGTACAATAAATACAGGGACGACCCGCAGTTCAACGCGGAGCTTACCGCGCTGTTCAACGACTACGCGGGCAGACCGTCGAGGCTTTACTATGCGGAGAAGCTGACAAAGGCTCTCGGCGGCGCGAAGATATACTTAAAGCGCGAGGATCTGAACCACACCGGCGCGCACAAGATAAACAACGTGCTCGGGCAGGCCCTTCTTGCGAAGAAAATGGGAAAGACCCGCCTCATCGCCGAGACGGGCGCAGGTCAGCACGGCGTCGCTACCGCTACCGCCGCGGCTCTCATGGGCATGGAGTGCGTGGTATTCATGGGCGAGGAGGACACCAGGCGTCAGGCTCTGAACGTCTACCGCATGAAGCTCCTCGGCGCGGACGTCATCGCGGTAAAGGACGGCACAGCCACGCTTAAGGACGCTGTTTCGGCGACCTTCCGCGAGTGGACGAGCCGCATAGCCGACACTCACTACTGCCTCGGCTCGGTAATGGGGCCTCACCCGTTCCCGACGATAGTGCGCGATTTCCAGGCGGTGATCTCGAAGGAGATAAAGCAGCAGATGCTCGAAAAGGAGGGCAGGCTCCCCGACGCTGTAATGGCGTGTGTGGGCGGAGGCTCCAACGCGATAGGCTCGTTCTATCACTTCATTGAGGACAGATCCGTGCGTCTTATAGGCTGCGAGGCTGCGGGACGCGGGATAGATACATTTGAGACGGCTGCGACTATCAACACCGGCAGACTCGGGATATTCCACGGCATGAAGTCGTACTTCTGCCAGGACGAGTACGGACAGATAGCCCCGGTATATTCGATATCGGCGGGTCTCGACTACCCGGGCATAGGTCCCGAGCACGCTTACCTGCACGACAGCGGCAGGGCGGAGTACGTGGCTGTGACGGACGACGAGGCTGTGAACGCCTTTGAGTATCTCGCAAAGACCGAGGGCATAATCCCCGCGATAGAGTCCGCTCACGCTGTTGCTCACGCGATGAAGATAGCTCCGGAAATGGATAAGGATAAGATAATAGTTATCACGATATCGGGACGCGGCGACAAGGACTGCGCCGCCATAGCAAGATACAGAGGGGAGAATATATATGAGTAATATAAGGAAAGCCTTTGAGAACGACAAGGCGTTTATCCCGTTCATAACCTGCGGCGACCCCGATCTCGGAACGACGGGGGAGATAGTGCGCGAAATGGCGAAAAACGGCGCGAGCCTCATCGAGCTCGGCATACCGTTCTCCGACCCCACAGCCGAGGGTCCCGTGATACAGGACGCGAATATCCGCGCACTCTCTGCCGGTACTACCACGGACAAGGTGTTTGAGCTGGTAAAGGAGCTTCGCAAAGATATCACGATACCGCTGGTATTTATGACCTACGCGAATGTGGTATTCTCCTACGGGACAGAGAAATTCCTCGACAACTGCGTAAGCGCAGGCATCGACGGCATTATACTGCCGGACGTGCCGTTTGAGGAAAAGGCGGACTTTGCGCCCGCCTGCAAAGCTCACGGGATAGATCTGATATCCATGATAGCCCCCACCTCCGAGCAGCGCATAGAGATGATAGCAAAGGAAGCCGAGGGCTTTGTGTACATAGTGTCCAGCCTCGGAGTCACCGGCGTGCGCAGCGAAATAAAGACGGATATCGCGTCTATCACCGCCGCAGTAAGGAAGTACACGGATACTCCGTGTGCCATTGGCTTCGGTATCTCAACTCCCGAGCAGGCAGCGAAAATGGCGGCTCTCTCCGACGGCGCTATCGTCGGCTCCGCTATCGTGAAGCTCATAGCCAAGCACGGTAAGGACGCCGCTCCCGTCGTCGGCGAGTACGTCAGAAGCATGACCGCTGCGCTTGAGTAGTCGCTTCGCTTGAGCCCGGGGCTCTGCCCCGCACCCCGCCGCCCCTTTTAAAAAAGGGGCGTCCCCTAAAACTGACCGCTTCGCCTTGCAGCGGGGGCAGGCAGTACGCCTTTACCGCCGGCTGCGAGACCGAAGTATCATAAGGATTGGCAGCGAGGACTGTGATTATTCGCTCGCTTCGATCTCCTCAGCCCATGAGCGGCCGACCTCCTTGCCGCAGCGCATAGCCGCCAGAGGTGCCGCAAGAGCCTCATAGACCGTCGCGGTACCCGCAGCGCTCGCCTTGTAGTTCGCGGCTCTGTCGCGGCCTATACCGACCTTTGCAGCCACCGATACCGCGTCTATGTTCGCGCCTATGAACATGAACTCCCAGCCGTCCTTCTCCTTGCGCTTCTCGATCATCTTCTTGATCTTGTCGTAGTCGTACTTGTGGCTCGCGTTCTCCATGCCGTCCGTGGTTATCACGAAGATCGTGTGCTCGGGGATATCCTCGGGGCGTGCGTACTTGTGGATATTGCGGATATGCTTTATCGCGTCGCCTATCGCGTCCAGCAGAGCCGTGCAGCCGTTCGGAACGTAGTCGCTGTCGGTCATCGGGCGTATCTCCGAGATGTCCGC
>JAIKZF010000083.1 GCA_024682455.1 Ruminiclostridium sp.
ATGGTGGACCCGGGGAGGATCGAACTCCTGACCTCCGCGTTGCGAACGCGGCGCTCTCCCAGCTGAGCTACGAGCCCATATCGTGAAATCTATTATAGCATAAAAAAACGAAAAAATCAATAGCAAAAGAGAAAAATTTTAAAAATTTTCCAAAAGCTATTGTAATTGATGCCCTGTTTATGATATAATAAATAATGAATAACTGTCTGAAAAGGAAAATAAGATGCAGGAACAGACTATATACGGAAGAAACGCGGTGACTGAGGCTCTGCGGGCCGGGAAGGCTGTCGACACGGTCTACGTGCAGCGCGGAGCCGGCGGTCTCGGTAAGCTGATAGCTCTCGCGAAGGAGAGCGGAGCCGTAGTGAAGGACGCGTCCGCGGACAAGCTTGACGAGCTGTCCGGAGGGGCAAAGCACGGCGGAGTCGCGGCTCTGATGTCCGCTGCGGAATACGCCGATATCGAAGACATATTCGCGGAGGCCGGACGCAAGGGCAGACCTCCGTTCATCATAATAGCCGACGAGATACAGGATCCGCACAATCTGGGAGCGATAATACGTACAGCCGAGGCAGCGGGAGCCGACGGAGTGATAATCCCCAAGCGCCGCAGTGTAGGGCTGACTGCTACCGTATTCAAGACCTCCGCGGGTGCGGCGAGCTACGTAAAGGTCGCGAGAGTCCCCAATCTTGTTGATGCGATAAAGCAGATCAAGGAGCGCGGAGTATGGGTCTACGGCGCGGATATGGACGGCGAGCCCTTCCGGAGCGCCGATATGTCGGGAGCGGCAGCTCTCGTCATCGGCTCCGAGGGCAGCGGTCTCGGCAGACTTGTGCGTGAGAACTGCGACAAAATAGTTTCGATAGATATGTACGGCAGGATAAATTCGCTGAACGCCTCCGTAAGCGCGGGGATACTGATGTATGAGATAGTGCGCGCGCGGAATGAACAGAAAGAAAAATGAGGAAAGGAGAGATGCCCCGATGTCGGAATTTTCACTTGACGATATTCTCGACAAGTACGGTAAAAAAGACGGCGCCGATGACAAGGACGTAGACGCCGATGATATACTCAGTTCGATACTGGGCGAGGAATCAAGATCCGACGCCCGTATGCGGCAGCGCAGAGAGCGTACCGGCGAGCTGAACCTGAGCGGTGCGAAAGCCGATCAGTCAGCCGGGGAGAGAGCCGAAAGGCTCCGCCTTGAACAGGAAGAACGCCGGCGGCGCGAGCAGGAGGAGCAAAAACGCCGCGAGCGTGAGGATAAACACCGCAGAGAGCAGGAAGAGCAAAAACGCCGTGAGGAGCAGGAAAAACTCCGAAAAGAGCGCGAGGAACAAAAACGCCGTGAACAGCAGGAGAAGCTACGCAGAGAGCAGGAGGAAAAGCTCCGGCTCGAACAGCAGGAGAGGCTCCGTAAGGATCAGGAAGAACGCGAGCGTATGCGCCGCGAGGCTGAACGCGGGAAGGACGACGCCGCCGAAAAGCAGCCCGTCGACGAAAAGGAGGCCCGGCGCGTTGAGGCGGAGAAGCGCCGCCGGGAGCGCGACGAGAAACGCCGCTTCGAGGCGGAGGAGGCAAAGCGCCAGAAGGCAAAGGAAGAAGCTGCCGCCGCGAAAAACGAGGAAGAACGCAGAAAAATAGAGGAGCGTGAGGAAAAGCGCCGCAGGAAAGCGGACGAAGAGGCGGAGCGCCGCCTCGCGACCAAGAGCATAGTGCTCCAGGACGCTCCGATAGAGATACCGGCGCCGGAGGAGAGCGCTCCCGCCGAAGTGCCACCCGAGCTCACCACCATGCAGCTGGAGCTCGAAAAATCGCTGCGCCAGCAGAAGATAGAGATAGACGCACAGAAGCTGCTTATCAGGGAGACCGAGCTTGACGACCCGGACGATTTCCTGAACGCCATGAACCCCTATGAGTTCGGGAAAAAGACCGGGCTCACGGAGCAGATAGATACCATTTCCGCGGAGCAGCTCTCCGGAGATACCAAGCTCATAGATCCCGGCGAGCTCAGGACTATGGCGGCGCAGTCCGCGCCCGGAGATACCCGCACGATCGACCGCATAGTTGACGGCGCGACGCGTGTTATGCCGGAGCTCGGCTCCCATGAGGGCTCCGAGGGCTTCGACCCGGACAAGACCTTCGAGCTTGCCGATGATATAAAGGAATTTATCCCGAAGAAGCACGACACCAAGGAGGTGCGCAAGCGCTCCGATGAGGAGGAGCGCATTATACAGTCGATAAACCGCACGCTTGAGCAGAACCGCATCACCGAAAAGCAGGATACCAACCCGCTTTCCGATATGAATACGGGTCCGTTCGACAAGATAGTGATACCGACAAGGACGGTGAAGCTCGATTCCGAGGGCAGCTCGGTGCTGCGCTCCGGCGAGATACCGAAGAGCGACCCCGCCGTAGCCGAGCAGAAGCTTAAGGAAATGTCGGCGAAGCGCAAGCGGCGCATATCGAATTTCGTTCTGGAGGACATCTCCGACGACGACTTCGACCTCGACTCGGACACCGACGAGCTCTCAGCCGACGAGGACTTAGCGGGGATATGGACGGATCTCGTTGAGACCCACAAGAGCCTGCGCATAAGGTTCGCGCTGCTGCTCGCCGTTACGCTCATACTTATAGGAGCGGACATACTGCAGCGTATATTCATAAAGCAGAAGCTCGGCTTCTTCGGCAATGAGCTGGGCTTCCTCAGCAATGACGGCATAGTATATATGAATCTTATCTGCGGAGTCATCGGAATGGTGATATGCTCCTCGGTGATACGCGTAGGTCTCGCGAAGGTGTTCAGGAACCGGGCGGACTGCGACAGCGTCTGCGCGGTGAGCAGCGTGATATCGCTGCTGACGGCGGTGCTCCAGCTTGTGGATACCAACGATCTCCAGCAGGGGCGTTCGTTCATATATATCCCCGTCGCGCTTCTGGGGCTGCTGTTCAATTCCCTCGGGAAGCTCAGCATGATATCCCGCGCGAAGAAAAACTACCGCTTCATTTCCATTGATTCCGCCAAGTATTACGCGGAGGTCATAGACGGACAGAGCGAGGCTTCGGCGTTCGCGAAGGGCGTGGTCTCCGAGCTGCCCTATCTCGTTACCCTGCGCAAAGCGGAGCTGCTGACGGACTTCCTCAAAAAGAGCTACTGCGAGGATATGGCGGACAGAGTCGCGAGAAGGCTCGTCCCGATATCAATGGCGGCGGCGGTCGTTATGGGGCTGCTGGTATATTTCATACCGACCGGCATGACGGTGAACGGCGTGAATGTGTTTGACCACAATATGTACTGGGCGAGCTCGGTGCTTGCCGGCATACTGTGCGCTATGGCTCCGTTCTCGATGATGTTCATGGTCAACACCCCGTTCAGGCGCGCCACAAGGCGTATGCTCCGCAACGGCTGTACTCTGCTGGGCTACACCTCCGCCGAGGAATTTGCCGGGACGAACTCGGTGCTCATGGACGCGAGCACGCTGTTCCCGAAATCGGCTGTCGAGGTCACGAACATCAAGCCCTGCAAGCTCCAGAACTCTATCAACAGCGTTTCCCTCGACAATGCCATAATACTTGCGGCGTCGCTTGCGATAAAGAGCGGCTCGGTGCTGTCGGGAACGTTCTTCGATATGATAGGCGGCAACAAGGATATGCTCGCAGATATAGACGGCTGCGTCTACGAGGACAATATGGGCGTCATGGGCTGGTACGGCAACAAGCGCGTGTTCATGGGCAGCCGTGAGCACATGAAGCACCACAGCATAAAGATACCCGAGTTGAGCGCTATCGCGAAGTATTCCCGCAACGGTTCGGACTGCGTCTATCTTGCGGTGGGCGGCGAGCTTGTGGTGATATTCTTCATCAGACTGACGGCTAACCCCGTTGTGGCGGCGAATATCAAGGAGCTCACGAACCGCGGCGTATCGGTGATACTGAAGACCACCGACTCGCTCATCACCGTGAACAGGATATCCGACCTGTTCGACGTAGACCCCGAAAAGCTTAAGATGATCGGCTCCAGCCTGCACAACCTGTACAGCGAGTGCACGAAATACACCACCAACGGCTGCGGAGCCCTGTCCTGCTCGGGAAGCTTCGTTTCTCTCGCCAAGGGCGTGAACTCTGCGAAAAAGCTGCTTAAGGATGTGTCGGTCTCCCGCGGCGTCACCCTCACAGGTACGATACTGGGAGTGCTGCTGATGATCTACATGGCGTTCACGGCGAACACCACGGCATTTATCCCCGAGATCATAATGGCATGGCATACGCTGTGGCTGCTGATAATGACGTTTATTCAGAGCCTCAGAAAATACTGATGATACGGAAAGACCCCCGCCTGAGTTTCGTTCAGGCGGGGGTCGTTTTATCGTTCCTTCATTCTTCCGGCGGCGTAGAGCAGCATCATCTCGCGCACCTTCATAGCGAACAGCTCGTACAGGTATTCGTCCGTCACGCTGTCGGCCACGCGGTATATGCCGCTTTCCGTGCCGTGCCGGAAGATTCCGGCGGCTTTTTTCGGCATTTCCGGCGGCAGCAGCTCCAGGATATCCCGGGCGTCCGTTCCGCGGATACGGTCGATGTCGTATTCCTCTCTGCGGTAGAGTTCCTGCAAGAAGGTCACGGACTTCATATCCCTGAGATTTTCGGTCATTTCCGCCGAGGCCTTGCTCATATCGGAGTGCTTTCTGAAAATAAAGCAGCCGTCGCTGTCGTACTTCATCCAGTTCATGTCCATTGCCTCCAGCACGTCGTCCGCGTGCAGGAGCATTGCGCCTATCTGCTTTTCCGTGATGTAAATGAGATCTTCGCCGGTCATTTTCTTTCCTCCGTGTATCGTTTGGGGGTTCAGGTTTTTTGAAATATAACTTGTCAATTTCATCTGATCGACATTCAGTGAATAGTGAAAAATGAAAAGTGAATAATGAATAATACAGAAACGCCGCAGAGAGTCTCTGCGCTTTTACTATTAATTATTCATTATTCACTCTTCACTATTCACTGAGTCGCGTCAGCGGCGTTTCTGCCTCTGTCGGACGCTTTAGATATTTCTCAGGACAGCGAGGCAGAAAAATATCCCGCCTCAGAAAACCCGAGACGGGATTCGCCGCGGGGCGTTCCCCGCTGGCACGCCATGAAGGATTCGAACCTTCGACCTACCGCTTAGAAGGCGGTTGCTCTATCCAGCTGAGCTAATGGCGCATATACCGGATAATCTTTCTGATGTTTAGTGAATAATACAGAAACGCCGCAGAAACTCTCTGCGCTTTTTACTATTCATTATTCACTGAGCCGCGTCAGCGGCGTTTCTGGAGCGGGTGATGGGAATCGAACCCACGTGTTCAGCTTGGAAGGCTGACATTCTACCATTGAACTACACCCGCATCTGGAATGCCTTATAATGATAACACAAAAAGGACGGTTTGTCAAGCTTTTTTTGAAAATTTCTCCCGCACACCGACGGTGTGCGGGAAGATTTATGTTACGCTATCTTTCTGACTATCGAGATAGGGGTCTGCTGAGCGCACTGGTCATGCGGGTTATCGCGGAACACCTGCTCGCCGAAGGCATCGGGGAGGTCGGGTCTGCTCTTGCCGAGCACGGTGGCGGCGATATCGTTGGCGTCGATTATGATGACGTCGCAGCCGCAGTGCTTCGCGAGCTCCGCGGCTGCCTCATTGGGCTTTGCGGGAGCCATTTTCGCGTAATGGTTGTAGGGCGGCAGCGTATATTCGCAGGGACCGTCTATGGCACGAGCCTTCATTCCGCATATATTGTAGAAAACGCCCTTTTTGCCGAACATCTTGCCCACCGCGGCGCAAGCCGAAGCCCAGAGCACCTTCGGTCTGCCGACCTCGCGTATGCAGAGCTCCATGGTCTGCGGCATACCGAGACCTATGCCGTAATTCGTCTTTACAACGAACTTGCTGAGGAAGTTCGCCAGTCCGGAGACCTTTATCTCATCTATCGGGAAGGCTCTGCCCTGTGTGATCGCGATGATCTTCTCGGAGATTATGACCGTGTCGCCCTCCTTGAGGTAGGGGCATACGTACTTGTCAAGCACGTCGAACATAACGTCGTCCTTCATTATGACGTGAGTTTTTATGGGGTAGCGGGCGTATGTGCCGAAATCCGTATCAATGGTCAGGCTCTTGCCCTCGTTCGGTTCAAACGGCATTTC
>JAIKZF010000084.1 GCA_024682455.1 Ruminiclostridium sp.
CGCCAAAAATATCCCGCGAACGCTCATAGGCTTCTTCAAGAATAGTAATTGCTTCGCTTTTTGTACACATACTGTCACCTTCCTTTGCGAGTATTGACATTGTACTATATATAGTATATCATATTTATTATATTTCTGCAAGCGTTTTGTTAATAATAAAAATGAGATCTGTTCATAAACACGGTTGTATCTACACCCTCACCTCAACCCTATACTCCACCTCCACCCCGACATTCTTCCTCAGCATCCGATACTCTTTGTAACTGCGGCTGAACAGCGTATGATATGTACCCCGTCCCGCGGGTATGTAGTACCTGTTTCCCATGCGTTGTTTAGGAACCATTGTTTTGACCATCTGGCCGCCTACAGAGCCAGCCTGTCTGGAAGTGAGGTCGCCGTTGTAGCCGTTGTCCTTGAGCGGAACGCCTACTTCATTGGCCGCCTGCATCTTGATATTGTTTAAATTAGCGTTATTGCTTCTTTTGCTTGCCATTTTATTTTCCTCCACAGCCGGTATACCGGCATGATTTCTTGCGCGGACTTTTCTGTCCGCAAAAGTATTATGTGAAGGAGTCTTTTTTATATTACAGGTATTTTTTTGAAATTACAGCTGCGAACACACACGCATATCCAATGCTCCTGCGCGGAGCTTCATCTGCCCGAAGCGCTTGCAGGCGCACGTGCTTCGATGAGCATAACAGAAAATAAAGCAGAGCCGCGATCTTGTTTTATTTTATATAGTATATGCCTCTCCCGCTAAAGCTCCTGTCGGCAGCCGATAAAAAACTCACCCGAAAAAAACGGGTGAGCCTGTTTACAGAATATCCCTGATCCTGATTGAAAGCGGAGGTTCGCTGTCCTTGTATATTCCTGCCTCTATTTCATCGTCAAAGGTGAACATTCCGGTGATCTTCTTCTCGGCGAAAGGATAAACCAACACTTTTTCGTTCATAGGATCTACTATCCAGTATTCCCGGACGCCGCACTTTGAATATATTATCAGTTTTTCTACCGTGTCATGCTCCGCGTTTGAGGGAGAAAGTATCTCGATCACCCAGTCGGGAGCGCCGTTGCATTTCTGCTCATCGAGCTTATCGGGGTCGCAGACTACAAAAATATCGGGCTGTACCGTGTTTTCGTCATTCAGCTTCACATCTGTGGGAGCTGCAAGGACGCGGCATTTTCCTTTGTGCTTTTTGATATAATTTCCTATCGTCAGATAAATCCCGCCTGATAGTATCTGATGGATAATATTGGGAGCGGGCGACATTGCGTAAACCTCTCCGCTGACAAGCTCATATCTTCCTTCGAGATCATTCATCGTAAGGAACTCGTCCGAGGTGTACTTTCTGTTCTTTTCAAGCATAAGCTTTCCTCCTTTCATCTTTCTGTTTTTATTATATCAGATGCGGAGCTGATTGTCAAGCAGTACGGTATATCCTGATCGGCAGTAAATCATTTCATACTATACAAATACGGCATACCCGCTGCGGATATGCCGTGTTATCCTGTTTATCCGAGCAGACTGAGTATGCCGCTGGTCTGCTGATTTGCCTGCGCGAGCATGGACTGGGAAGCCTGCTGGAGAATGTTGTTCTTCTGGTATTCCACCATTTCAGCCGCCATATCAGTGTCGCGTATCCGGCTCTCCGAGGAGGTGAGATTCTCGTTCGCTGTGTTCAGGCTGTTTATAGTTTTTTCCATGCGGTTCTGGAGAGCTCCCATTGCCGCACGGTAGGTCGATACGGTCTTTACAGCCTCATCTATCTTCTCTATCGCCTTGTTCGCGTCGTACTGTGCGGCGACGCTGACATCGGCTACTCCGATAGCGGAAGCGCTGGCGTTCACGATATCCATGCCGACCTTCTGATCCTCGACGCCGTTCGCGCCGATCTGAAATTCGAGCTCTTCCTTCATGTCCGCGATATCCTCAAGGCCTACTCCCTGCCCTGCAATGCGCTCGTACACACGGACGCTACCGGTGTTGTTGAAATATATCCCGCCGTCCTTGTCACCGTCGGGCGAATGGCTGTCGGTGAGCTCCACGGTGTAGTCGAGACCCGCGTCCTTAAGCAGCTTCTCTATGGATTCGTTCGTGTACTTCGTGCCGGTGGCAAGGTGTATAAACGCCGCTCCGCTCGATGTGTCCACATATTCCTCGCCGACAGGAAGATCCTGTTCGGTGGATATCGTGAACTCGGGAACGAGCGAGTCGTACTGCGTTGCTTTGCCGTAGGTGTTCGCGGTGAACTTTATATAGTCTGACGAGACGATAGTGCCGCTGCCTGACTTTATCATCAGAGATGTGAGGTCGGCTTCGGCGGTCTGTCTTACGCCCGCTACCGTGCCGACACGGCGCACCGAGCGGTGGCCGGGAGTGGTCACCTGACCGTCAACGCTGCCGGAACTTCCCGAAAACTGTGAGGAATTACCGCCGCTGTCGCGTAATATTACCGTACTGTCAAGAGTGTTCGGGCTGCTTGACGATGCTATGTATATTCCCTGCTTCTCGGTCATATCCACGCTGTATTTGAAGCCCTCGTCGTCAAGCTTGCTCTGGATAGCATCCTTGATATCGCTGCCCGTGAATATGGCGTCTTGTTTCAGCGTCACGGTCACATAATTGTCCGAGCCTATATTTACAGATATATCGTCGGAAGCCGAGGAAGATGTATTTATCTTTATGCCCTTCAGCGCTTTCATATTGAATTCGTCTATCGCGTCGGGATACTTGTACTTCTCCTCATCAGCCTGATAATCTGCATAAGAACCGTACTGCGCGGCGGTGAGCCTGAACGAATACGACGACGCGCGGGGTACGTAAGCCACACACTGCTTCTTGTCAACATTTATTTTAACATTGGTATTGTTGAGTTTGTAATACTCGCGCTCTCCGGTCTTTGTACCTTCTTCGTCCAATATATCCTCAATAACCTTCTGCTGAGCCGCATTGAACTGATTCCACGATACATCGGCTTTGTTGTCTTCCTTAACAGCATTTCCGCGGTGATCCAGATACTGTTGGCCGTCCGGTTCGCTGTTCACGGTGTTTCCGTAATAGCTGCCTGTGCCGAATTCCGCCATTATCGCGTTTTTTATGGAATTGAGCGCCGACTGTGCTTCCGCAGCCGTCGCATATTCCGCTGCGGCTCCTACGGTTATCGTGCCGCTTCCCTTATCTATATTCAATGAGCCCGGCTCCGCGGAGGGGTCAAAATTCAGCGAGAATGTCTTTATATCCCTGACATTATTCACTCCTGTCGAGCTGACGCGGTCGGGCGTTATTGTCGGCAGCTTGCCGGCATTTTTGGTGTCCTTTATTGTAATTACCTGCTTCTGGTCGCCGGTGAGAAGTCCGTACGTCTCCGTTTCCGCCGCACGTATCTGTCCGACCTCGCTCTTGAACATTACGCGTCCCGGAGCTGTTTCAAAATTCTTCGGCCAGTTGGCGTTGTCGATCAGCTTCTGTATGTCATCGTCGGTGTAGCTCTGACCCGCCGCGAGATTTATGGTTATGTGCTGGATCAGCTCGCCCTGCGTTCTGTCGAGGTCATATTCATAAAAGGCGTTCTCGCCGCCCTTTCCGGAGGCTCCGGTGGTGAATTTCAGCCACATTCCCTGTATGCTGCTCGCCACGCTTATCTTGCCGCCCCCGATATCGAGATCGTAGTTGATCGAGCCGTAGCGCGCTCCGTAATCGCTTGTTGGCACCTTGTCGACCTTCGATACCGTGATCTCGCCGGACAGGAGCTTCATCTCGTTGAACTCGGTGGACTCCGAAATGCGGTCGATCTCGCCTTTCAAAGCGTCGACCTCGTGCTGTATCTGCTGTCTGTCGTCGTCGGTGTATGTGCCGTTCGCGGATATCCACTATTACATCCCATACGCGTCCCGCAAGTACCGATACAAGTTTTGCCTGCGGTCCATGTGTCTGGAAGTGAAGACCGCGGATAACGTTTTTTGCCGAACGGGAAGCAAATGTTTCGTTAAGATTGAACTCTATCCCTGCTGCTTTAAATATATCCTTCTCAAATGTCTTTGTAAACCCGCCGCGGTTGTCACCTGTATAGAAACTGCTTACAAGGTAAGCATCTTTCAGCTCCAATTTACCGAAAAGTATTTTGGTATAGATGCATGGGACGATGTCAATAATTTTATCCCTCAATATCTACAGGCACTTAAATTGACCGATAAATCTCATACTCCGTCAATTCTGGGTATAGATACAAGATGCGGTACACCGATACTCGAAATAAAAAATCATCTTCGTGGATATGACATTTTTGACGCAAATTGCTATGCTTACACAACAAGCGGAAAATATGTGATAGATCTGCAGACATTCTGCGGCGCTGACCATGTATTTTCGGGAGAGATAACCCGCTTTCGTGATCATTTTGATGCAGATTCGTTGGATTATATCGTTGTCGGAAATGATATCAATACTTATGAGGATCCGTTCAATATCATAAAATCCGCAGTTTCATTGCTCAAAAATGGCGGTCAGTTGTTTATTTCCATTAATAATGTGTCAAATATTTTTGCTTTTTTGTATTCTATTGGCAATGTTAATGTGAAAAACCCTGTTCATGCGATAAATTACACTGCTGAGGAGTTCCTGGGAGCGTTGAAACAACGGGGATATGAGGCGGCATTTTTATCTGCAAGCTACTTTGAGAAAAATGTGTTGAGCGATTCGTTGGCATCAAGTGTTGAAAATGTTCTGAGAGCTATTTCCGTAAAAGAATTAGAAGAAACAATCTACAGATTGAAAGCAGAGCATTTCTATTTTGCAATAACCAAATGAAACTATAAAAGAAGCTTCCAAGATGAGAAAATATGTCAGGAAAAATATTCCGGACATTTTTGAGACCTTATATGAAGCACATGTATAAGCGCAAGCTTCGAGCCGTTCTCGATGTCGGTGAACATACTTTCTCCGAAGAAATTATTTCCGATGCACACACCGTACAACCCTCCGGCACGCTCGCCGTCGATGTAGGATTCGACACTTGCCGCATAGCCTGCTTTCCGGAGGTCGTTGTACGCCTTTTCCATATCGTCAGTGATCCATGTTCCCTCGCCGAGCTCACGCTTTGTACGGCAGCGGTGCATCGTATCAGCGCAGTCGCGGTTAAGCATAATATATGTTTCGTGCTGCCGCATGAACTTCCTCATCGACTTCGACACATGGATATTCCGGGGTCTGATGATGAAGCGCTCATGCGGACACCACCACAGCACCGGGTCTCCCTCATTGAACCACGGGAAAATGCCGTTGCTGTACGCAAGCAGCAGCATATCCACCGACAGGTCGCCTCCCACGGCGAGAAGCCCGTCGTCCTCCGCGAGCTTCGGGTCGGGAAAACCCACCACTCCATTGCGTAAACGAAATACCGGCATTTCCTCACTCCTTCGGTTCGGTGCTTATCTCAAACTTTTCGTTATTTGCGGACAGTATCAGCTTACCGCCGTTCCTGAGACTGCCGAAAAGTATCTCATCCACGAACAGCGGCTTCACCTCGTTGCCGAGGACGCGGTCTGTTTCACGGGCTCCGAATTCGCGGCTGATGCCCTTTCTGAGGATAAGCTCCTTTGCACTGCTGTCCGCGGAGAACTCCACATTCTTCGCCGCGAGCAGAGCCGCAAGCTCCCCGAGCTTCTTGTCAACGATGCGCGCAGCCATATCGTCGTTCATGCCGTTGAACAGCACGATACGGTTCAGACGGTTGCGGAATTCCGGCTGAAATGTGCGCTTTACGGCCTCCATGAGCGCTCCGGTATTCATATCAGAGCTCCCGAAGCCGAGAGCGCTCTTCCCGAGCAGCGAAGCTCCCGCGTTCGAGGTCATTATCACGACAACATTGCGGAAGTCCGCCTTGCGTCCCTGATTGTCGGTGAGGGTCGCGTAGTCCATTATTTGCAGCAGAATGTTGTAAATGCTCGGGTCTGCTTTTTCTATCTCGTCAAGCAGCAGGACAGCCGACGGGCTCTTGCGTATCGCCTCGGTGAGAAGTCCGCCGTCCTCATAGCCGACATATCCCGCCGGGGAGCCTATCAGCTTTGCGACGGAGTGCTTTTCTCCGTACTCGCTCATATCGAAGCGCACCAGCTTCACGCCGAGCTCATCGGCGAGACAGCGTGCTATCTCGGTCTTGCCGACGCCGGTAGGTCCCACGAAAAGCAGACTTGCGAGAGGCTTGTTGTCCTCAAGCAGCCCCGCCTTCGAGAATTTCACCGCGTTGACCACATGCGCGACAGCCTCGTTCTGCCCGAAGATCCGGGCTTTCATGTTCTCCTCCAGCTTCGCGAGATTCGACGCTTCCTCGGTCTCGACAGTCTCCACCGGTACCCGGCAGATCTTAGTCAGCACCTCGTTTATGACCGGCTTATCCACGATCAGTCCGCCGTCCTCCGTGGGATGCAGCTTTCTGTAAGCTCCCGCCTCGTCTATAAGGTCGATAGCCTTGTCGGGCAGGAAGCGCTCGTGTATGTGCTTCGCGCTCATCTTTACCGCGTATCCGATCACATCATCGGCATAAGTCACGCCGTGGAACAGCTCATACCGCTCTTTAAGTCCCAGCAGTATCTTCACGGTCTCCGCTTCTGTGGGCTCCTTTATCTCGACATTCTGAAAGCGGCGCACAAGGCTCTTGTTCTTCTCAAAGTGCCGCTTGTACTCCTCGAAGGTTGTCGCGCCGATAAAGCGGATATGACCGTCCGCGAGATAGGGTTTCAGCATATTCGACGCATCGAACGAGCTCTCCCCTACCGCACCTGCGCCCACAAGGTCGTGTATCTCGTCGATGTAGATTATCGGCTTTTCTTCCCTGCCTATCTCCGCGAGCACTTTCTTGAAACGCTTCTCGAAGTCGCCGCGGTACTGCGTTCCCGCAAGCATACCGCCGAGATCGAGCGCGAATACCTTAGCGCCTTTCAGAGGCTCGGGAACATCACCTGCGCGGATAAGCTCCACAAGTCCGTAGGTTATGGCAGTCTTTCCGACTCCCGGCTCGCCTATGTGCAGAGGATTGTTCTTATCGCGGCGGCAGAGTATCTGTATCGTGCGGTCGATCTCGTACTCGCGCCCGATAAGCGGGTTCACGTCTTTCAGAGTATCGTTCAGGCACGGGGCGTAGATCCTCGCGCATTCGTTTTTATCTTCCCTTTCGTGCTTTGTCTTTATACCGCTGTCCTCATTCTCTTCATCGTATCCCTCGTCCTCAATGAACGCCATTTCCTGCAGCAGATCGAGCTCCGTAAGCCCCTGCCGCTCCATGAAATACACGGCGTAGCTGTTTTCGAGCGACCATATCCCGCGTATCAGATGCCGGACGCAGATATCACGCGCACCGCTGTTCAGCGCGCTTCTTGCCGCCGTTGCAAGCACCGCTCCCGTGCCCTCGGAGAACTCCGGGTCTCCCTGCGTTTCGTCGATATATTCGTCGATATAGCCTGCAAGATCGCGTGTCAGCGCTCTGCCGTCGCCTCCGCAGGCGTTCAGGGCTTCGCTGAAATTGTCGTCGTTGTCCAGCATCGACAGCAGAAGCACCTCGGGCGTGACGAACTCGCGCCTGTTATCCTTTGCGTATCTGATCGCCGCGTTTATCACATTCGCGGCATCGTACGAGAGCTCCATACTCACGCCTCCTCTACCGTCATTCTGAACGGAAAGCCCTGTTCCCGCGCGCGCCCGAGGGCTTTCTTGACCCGCGTTACGGCGATATCATAGGGGTATTTCCCGACAACAGCCTTTCCTTCCTGATGAACGCGCATCATCAGAGCTTCCGCCGTCACCGGATCTTTACGGAATATATCGGTAAGCACCTCAACGACGAACTCCATTGTCGTGAAGTCGTCGTTCAGCATTATAACATTGTATTGTTCGGGCTCTTTTACCTTGTCGGTCGTGCGTTCCTTTACCGAGCTTTGTGTTGACATAGCTGCTCCCCCCCTGTTCCGATTTATTATAACACAGAAACGCTCATTTTGCAATAAGATGTTTTATACTAATACTAATTTCAGTTCTATCTGTGGACATATTGGAGAGACAGAATTTCGCCAGACAAGGAACCCGACCGCAGGCTTGCTTTAACAGCTTCACCCACGGCTGCTGCCTCCATTCGGGCATAAGAAAAGCACCCGATCGTCAGGTGCTTTTTCTGTTATTTTTGAAGTATTTAACGATTGTCTCACCCGCGGCGGATTAGTTATCCGCTTTTCGGGTCACACCTTGTTTACGCTGACTATCAGCTTATCGCCGTCCTTTTCCTTTACCAGCGCCGCACGAAGCGTCACAGACTTAGGCTCGCCGCTCATAAGCAGACGATAATTCGTTACAAATACCTTGTTACGCCCGATCTCACTCAGTACGTTTTCTTTCGTGAATATCCTGCAGTAATTGTCATAATCATCGGGGTGGATAGCATGCTTTCCGTCGGAGCGTGCCCTTGAGAAGAAAGAGTCGCCGCTCTTCGCAAAACCGAGATCCTCATAATCGTTCGTCGTGTTATACACGAAATAATCCTCGGTCACGGGATCGACGGTATACATCGCTATACAGTCGCCGGAAAGTGCCATTATGCGGTTATATACGGTGCGCTCGCGTTCTATCCTTGACAGCAGCTCCTTCTCACGCATCTGCGTATCTATGTTGCTGACGCCGATAATGATGTAATTGCCCGCGCTGTGCATACGCATCGCCTTCATGATGACATACACCGGCTCACCGTCGATCAGCAGACGGTAGGTGTAGGTGAAGGTACCCTGCTTATCAAGCGCATTCACCATGTTCTCCTTGGTGAACATCCTCGTAAATTCCGCGCGGTCCTCGTGGTACAGGAGATCGTAAGCGTCCTTGCGCGCCTGCGCGAAAAAGTCTCTGCCGCGGCGCTCGTCCGCAAGCTCCTCATTTCCTACTCCCGAGGTGTACGCAATGAATTCCTCCGTATCGAGGTTTACATAGAACAGATTGAAATAGTCCGCCGCGAGAGCCCACGCGATATTCGCGTAGTCGGTCCCCTGCCCCGGCTCCATTATCGAGAGCACGACAACGACCACGGCTACCGTGCCGTTGAGCGGATCGTTGGCAAGCCGGCGCACGAAATAATGCACCGTGGAATAATCGGGCATCTTCACATCGACAAAGGAGCGGCTGCCATCCTCGCAGCACTTTCGGGCGACCTTCATCAGTATCGGCATAGCGTTCTGCGCGACATACGAGTAATAATCGGTATTATCGCTCTTGTCCGCGCTCCCGAAGACGCGCTTCACGAAATCACGGTAGGACTTGTTGCTTCGCGCGACACGCACCTTATCGCCGTTGAGCTCGATCACAGCCATGGGCAGCATATTGAAGAAGTTGTGGAACTCGCCGCCGCTGCCCTGCGTGATAACGGCAAGATCATGCAGATTGACTCTTCCGATCATCTCGAAATACTTCGACTCCGCCGGATTCTCGAAGCCTATCTGTATGCCCTTCTCATATCTTTCAAATATCTTTTCCTGCGGTATCGGCTTCTCGTAATAGTAGCCCTGGAGCTTAGAGCAGCCGGTCTCACGCAGGAAGTGCGCCTGCGCCGATGTCTCGACTCCCTCGCATACGGTATCGATGCCGAGGAAATTTGCCATTTTTATCATCTCGGTCAGTATGACCTTGCCGCTGTCGCTCTCGTCGAAATCCTGGAGGAAGCGCATATCGAACTTCAACAGGTCGAACTTTATGCTTTTCAGAACATCGAGCGACGAGTAGCCGCTGCCGAAGTCGTCCATCCATACTGCGAAGCCCAGC
The DNA here is from genome assembly GCA_024682455.1 of Ruminiclostridium sp. Taxonomy (GTDB): domain Bacteria; phylum Bacillota; class Clostridia; order Oscillospirales; family Ruminococcaceae; genus Ruminiclostridium_E. The sequence continues at coordinate 9,791 of JAIKZF010000084.1, forward strand.
TCTCTGAACCGCTCTATCCTGTCCTTCATAAAGCCGAAATCGCTTCCTATCACGCTCTCGGTGATCTCTATGGTGATAAGACTGCGGCTGAAACCCGACTCGTCAACGCGTCTGCGGATTTCCTCGACTATATCGCACGCGTCGAAGTCCGAACGGGACAGATTCACGGACTGCGGCACCAGATGAAGCCCCGCGTTCTCCTGAGCCTTAAGCTTTTCAAGCACACGGTCGACTACATACAGATCGAGCTTGTATATCAGCCCGCTGTCTTCCAGCGCGGGAATAAAGTCCGCGGGAGACATAAAGCCCCTGTTCGGATCTATCCACCTTGCGAGAGCCTCCTCATCGCAGACTCTGCTGTTGACGGCTCTGACTATCGGCTGATAATATACCTTTATCCAGCGCTTGGAAAGCGCGCGGTCAAGATTGGCGATGATATACTGCCTGTTCATCACAGCTTCGTTCATCGCTTCGTCATAATAGCAGTACGATGAGATATAGGCGCTCTTAAGCGAGTCGCAGGCAAGCTTCGCGCGATCGCAGGCAACTGCGGCTCCGACTTTTTCAATACTCTGCGGGTATATGCCCACGTGTATCGGAAGCGCGAGTCCTCCGTTGATCCAGCGAGCCTCCTCGAATAAGCTTTTGAGCAGATCTACCGCGGTGGGGCTGTCGCTGTATACCGCGAAATGATCCTGTCCGAGACGGCTGCAGTTATCTTTTCCGAAATAGCGCACAAGCAGCTTCGCGAACGAACAGAGCAGCTTATCGCCCTCCGCGAAGCCGTAGGTGTGGTTGAAATACTTCATGCGGCAAAGATCCATGAACATCATCAATCTGTTGCCGTTATCCCGATTCGCGGCAATGAGCTCGAAGAAATAAGTCATACTCGGGAGCCCGGTAAGATGATCGTAATGGATAGCGCTGATAAGGCTCTCCTCATGCAGGGCGTTTTTCAGGGACTCGGTAAGGGCAAGCTCTTTGCCCCGTTCGCCCGTGAAATTTCCCTCATTCATATACCAAACGTACGCAAGACGAACACCCGAGTCGGTGTATATGTGCTCGCCGGCCGAATGGATTATTGTATAATCATAGTTATTCCGACTTTTTGAGCGGAACACGACCTCATATCTGTCGCCCGGCAGCTTCCCGGTCGCGAAACGCGCGGTAGCTTCAATAACACGCGTTCTGTCGTCCGGGTGGACTCCCTCAAACACATCGTCACCCATAAGGGTATAGGCGTTTTCGATATCATCATGTCCGAACAGTTCACGGAAACCCTCGGACAGCAGCACGGTCACAGCTTTTCCGTCGATGGTCTGATACACCGCAAAGGGTATGCGCAATCTTTCCATAATGGTCTGTTCAGCTTCGGGGAAATGATACTTTTCCATTCTATCCCCACCTTTCCGCAAAATAAGCGATTTAAGCAAATAGACAATTATAATCATTATTATTGTATCATATTTCCATATACATTGCAATATGATACAGATATATTTATACACTTTTCACAAATATACGCCTAAATTTTCTACAATTCAAAACAAAGACGTTACAGAAATAAAACAGGCTCCGACCGTTTTCAGCCGGAGCCCTGAGCTGTTTTATTTTTTTGAGCTTCTTCCCGTAAGTATCTTCACGCCGGAGCTCGTGCCGAGGCGCGACGCCCCGAGCTTCACGAAGAGCTCCATATCCTCGCGGGACTTTATGCCGCCTGCCGCCTTTATCTTCACGTTTTTGCCGACGTTCTCCGCGAAGAGCTTTATGTCCTCGGCGGTAGCTCCGCCGGTCCCGAAGCCCGTGGAGGTCTTGATAAAATCGGCTCCCGCGGTCGTTACCGCGTGACAGAGCATTATCTTCTCGTCGGTATTCAGGTAGCAGGTCTCGATGATGACTTTCAGGATACGGCTTCCGCAGGCCTTCTTTACGGCGGCTATCTCCTCCATGACCCTGTCGAATTCATGGTTCTTGACGTCGGTGATATTCACGACCATATCTATCTCGTTCGCGCCGTCGGCGATTGCCTGCTCGGTCTCGGCGATCTTTGCGCGCGTACACTCATAGCCGAGCGGGAAGCCTATGACCGTGCAGATATTGAGCTCCGGGAACTCCGAATGCACCTGCTTCACATAGCAGGGCGGGATGCAGACGCTCGCGCACTTATGGTCGAGGGCTTCTATGCAGAGTATCCTTATCTGCTGCAATGTTGCTGTGGGTGCGAGCAATGTGTGATCTATCCTCGCGAACAATTCCTTATCGGTCATAGTTTTTTCCTTTCGTCACCATTCATGTTTGCAGCATTGTTCTCTGAGGTAATTATTAAGCTGCAGCAGCGGTATCTCCGCTTTTGATCTACCGAGTTTCTCGTCTATCAGGTCGCCGGCGTTCACGGAATCTGTGAAATCGATATCGCCGGTCTCGCTGTTTGTGCATAGGGTAAGTCTGATACGCTGATATGCTCCGTAGCGGCTGCTTACGAAGTAAGGCTCGCATAGAACATCGGTTATCTCGGTGAGGTATATGCTGTGTTCCCGGAATATATACTTCCAGCGGAGCTGTTCCCCGTCAGACCACACCACAGTAGGGCGCACTGCGAGATAAACGAATAATACTGTCAGCGCACCGCTGGCGAGTGAGAGAATAAACATTATCAGAAAGATCGAACTCTGATAGAACGACAACAGAGAATATATGCCGCACATCACGAAAGCCATTAAGCTGACGGCTATCAGCACACCCAATAATGTTTGGTTCTGATGAATCTTTATTTTTATTTCATTACCCATTTATTTCTTTCCCAAATGCGCCGTTACTTGATCATCAGATCGCATATCTTGTTGCAGTAAGCGACGGGATCCTCGATATCGAGTCCCTCGATGAGCAGAGCCTGGTCGTAGAGGATATCAGCGTAAGCGGCGAGCTTTTCCTTATCGTTATCGAACAGGAACTGCAGCTTCTCGAAGATCGGGTGATCGCCGTTGATCTCGAGCACGCGGTCAGCCTTCGGCTTCATCTCGTTGCCGGGCATAGCGCCGAGAACCTTCTCCATTTCGAGCGAAACATCGCTGTCGGAGGTAAGGCATACGGGGTGAGAGCGCAGCTTCGACGAAAGACGCACGTCCGCGCATCTGCCCTCGAGAGCCTTCTTCATCTCCGCGAGCAGGTCTTTGTTCTGTTCGGTCTTTTCCTTCTTTTCCTTCTTCTCGTCCTCTGTCTCGAAGTCCGCGTCGGAGGACTGTATCGACTTGAATTCCTTTCCGTCATAGTCAACGAGCATCTTTATGATGAACTCGTCCACGTTGTCGGTCAGGTAGAGTATCTCATAACCCTTGTCCTTGAGCATCTCGGTCTGGGGCAGGCTGTCGAGCTTGGCGACGCTTTCGCCCGCCGCGAAGTATATTGCCTCCTGACCCTCCTTCATGCGGGTCTTGTACTCCTCCAGAGTAGTCAGCTTCTTCTCCGCGCTGGATGTGAACATCAGCAGATCCTGCAGGAACTCCTTCTGCATACCGTAGGAGCTGTAAAGACCGTACTTTATCTGGAGCCCGAAGTTCTTCCAGAATTTCTCATACTTCTCGCGGTCGTTGTTCAGGAGCTTTTTCAGCTCGTTCTTTATCGTGCGCTCGATGCTCTTTTCGATGAGCTTGAGCTGTCTGTCGTGCTGGAGCATCTCACGGGAGATGTTGAGGGAGAGATCCTCGCTGTCCACAAGTCCGCGCACGAAGCTGAAATAATCGGGCAGCAGGTCGGCGCACTTGTCCATTATCATAACGCCGCTCGAATAGAGCTGTAAGCCCTTTTCATATTCCTTCGTGTAGAAGTCGAACGGAGCCTTCTTCGGGATAAAGAGCAGGGCGTTGTATGTTGCCGTACCCTCGGTCTTTGAGTGGATATGGAGCAGCGGGTCCACATAGTCCATGAACTTTTCCTTATAGTACTCGTTGTACTGCTCGTCGGTGAGCTCCTGCTTGGACTTCTTCCAGATCGGGACCATGCTGTTGAGGGTCTCTATGGTCTTTTCGTCCTCATATTCGCCCTCCTTGCCCTCGACAGGCTTGCGGTGGGTGGTCTCCATTTTTATCGGGTAGCGGATATAGTCCGAATAGCGCTTTACGAGGCTGCGGAGCTTGTATTCCTGCAAAAACTCGTCATAGTCCTCCTCGTCGGTCTTATCCTTGATATACAGGGTGATGACCGTACCGTTTGTGTCCTTCTGCGCCTCCGTTACCGTGTAGCCGTCAACGCCCTCGCTCGTCCAGAGGTAGGCTGTATCCTCGCCGTACTTCTTTGTGAGCACCTCGACCTTCTTCGCGACCATGAACGCCGAGTAGAAGCCCACGCCGAACTGACCGATGACATCGACCTCTTCCTTGTCCGCGTCGGCATTGTCCTGCTTGAATTTCAGCGAGCCGGACTGCGCTATCACGCCGAGATTGTTCTCAAGCTCGTCCTTATCCATTCCGATGCCGTTATCCGTGACGGTGATAATGCGCTTGTCCTTGTCGAACGCGAGGTCTATCTGAAGGTTCTCTCTCGTAATGCCGAGGTTCTCCTGCATCGACTTGAAGTAGAGTTTGTCCATAGCGTCGCTCGCGTTGGATATCAGCTCACGCAGGAATATCTCCTTGTGGGTATAGATCGAATTGATCATCATTTCCAGCAGGCGCTTTGATTCCGCCTTGAACTGCTTCTTTGCCATTGTTATCGTCCCCTTTGGTATATCTTTGTTAGCACTCTTTATCTCCGAGTGCTAAATCTATTATACCACTTTTTTCGCAGATGTCAACACCTTTTTATGATTTTTTTCTTTTTTATTGATACGGAAGCCGGATATGCGCAGAGCCTGAATTTATATCCCCCGACCCTTCTGCCCGGCCCGGTGCCGAAAAATATTTTCCCGAAATGTTCATATCGTTATATAATAATAATATCCTCTATTGATTTATCAGGTCGCAGCATTTATAATAATAGTGAAAATATTATTATTACGCAAACCATAAGACGGGAGGAGCACAGTATGAAAAGAAAGCACATCACCGCAGCTTCGTTAATGACGACGGCTGTTATCACGCTGACCGGCTGCGGCAGCGCGCCGCGTGACAATACCGCACGCACAGGCGAAACCGCACAGACCGAAACTGCCGCCGCGCAGTCTGTCGTTACGACCTCGCAGAACGAGCTGGATAACGTGACCGATTGGGAGGATATGGCGAATATCGAAGAAGTCGACTCCTCGAACGAGGAGGGTACCGGAAAGCTCTACACGCCCGGTCAGAAAGCGGGCGAGGTAAAGGCTCTCTGCTATTACGACCTCGCGTCTACCCAGTCCGGGCTCGCGGAGCTGCTTGCGCAGAGATACGGCGGCACCATAACCACCGAGATAGCGTCAAGCGGCAGCGCGTATTTCGACAAGCTCGGCGTCCTCATCGCCTCCGGCGATTCGCCCGATATCGTAAGATACGACTGGATGGCATACCCTACGGGCATAGCGAAGAATATGTTTACCGCACTCGACGACTGGCTCGACATAGACTCACCGATGTGGTCGGGCGAAAAAGATGTCATAGATTCGTTCAATCTCCTCGGGAAGCATTATTACTACCCCTCGGACGTTTCCACAAACTTCGCGATAATATACAATACGCGCTCGCTTGAGGAGGCAGGGCTCGAAAACCCCGCAGACCTGTATTTCGAGAACAACTGGACATGGGACACCTTCGAGGATATGATGAGCAGGTGGGTAAACGTAGGAGCCGATTACGTCGGCTTTACCGGAGGCTCATGGTCGGCGATGATGTTCGCCAACACCACCGGCGTGAAGCTGATAGACATGACCGGCTCCGACATCATAAACAATCTGAAGAATACGGAAGTCCAGCGCGCAATGGACAGGCTCGCGAATATGAAGAAGCTAGGCTACATAGGCGACGGCTTCGTCGACCCTGCGGAGGCTTTTGTCGACGGCAAGCTGCTGTTCCTCGGCATGGGGCTGACCTGGGGCTTTGAGAGCGCGCAGGAGTCCTTCTTCAAGAAGGGGCTCGACGGAGACTTTGAGGTCGTACCGTTCCCGCGGGATCCCAACGCCGACAGATACTATATGTCCGCCGATACCTACGGCTTCCTTGTACCCTCGGGAGCGAAGAACATACAGGGCGCCGTGGACTGGATACTCTGCGGCAGGCTCTACGCCACCGATCCGGAGATAGTAGCTGCCGACCGCGCGAGAAGAATGGATACCTCACCGCTCTATTACGCCAAGTGCCCTCAGTGCAAGTACAATTTCGAGGCTCAGGGCAGCAACGAGCTCACGGTCTGCCCGGAATGCGGTACCGTGCGCAAGGAGAAGTTCAAGCCCGTATACAGCGAACGTGTGATGAGAGGGTGCGACGATATGACAGACCCCGGTAAATTCGGGTTCGTCTTCGATAATTCCCTCGGCTTCAACGACGATTTCTCCGCGATACTCACGGGCGGAGAGGAATCTCTGTACGACGGTCCGATATACTACGGCTCCTCCTACAATCAGCTCCGCGAAGCGAACTATAACCTTATCGAGACTTATCTTGAGGATTACAGAGAGCTTATAAGAAAAGCGTCGGAAAACTGATACACATGAACGAACGGAGTAAAGCTTATGAGAAAATCGTTGATAAGAAAGACTCTCACAGCCGTATTCGCAGCGGCGGCAGTCCTGCTGTCCGGCTGCTCTCAGCCCGCCGCTCCCGCGTCCGGGACACAGATCGCCGCCGATACGACAGCAGCACAGACCGAACCGCCGGAGGAGAAAAACGAGCTGACCGCTCTTGAGGTCACCCGTCTCATGGGCAACGGCATAAACCTCGGCAATACCATGGAAGCCTACAATCACGCGGGCTACCTGAACGGGCAGGATCCGACGGGCTTCGAGAGCCTCTGGGGAATGCCCCATACCACGCAGGAAATGGTTGACGGCATGAAAGCGTCCGGCTTCGATACTCTGCGTATCCCCGTGGCGTGGTCGAACGGCATGAACTACGAAAGCGGCGACTACACTATCGACGAGCGCCTGTTTGCCCGCGTCGAGGAGATAGTCAACTACGCGCTGAACGCCGATATGTATGTCGTGCTGAACGAGCACTGGGACGGCGGCTGGTGGGGAATGTTCGGCTCCGCCTCCGAGGAGACCCGCGCAAAGGCAATGGAAATGTACAAGGCAATGTGGCAGCAGATAGCCGAGCGCTTCCGCGATTACTCCTACAAACTTATATTGGAGTCGGAGAACGAGGATCTCGGCGACGGCCTCAACAGCACGGTGATGTGCGAGGATTCCGGTCAACTCAAAGGCGACGAGATATACGACAAGATATATGAGATAAACTCCGAATTCGTGAAGGTCGTGCGCGGCACCGGCGGCAGAAACGCCGACCGCTTCCTGCTGATAGCGGGCTACAATACCGATTTCGACCACACCAGCGACGACAGATACAGAATGCCCGAGGACACGGCAGAGAACAAGCTCATCGTGTCGGTGCATTACTACGGTCCGTGGGATTACTGCGGCACCAAGGCTGTCAATCAATGGGGCTCTCCGGTGCAGTACAGAGAGCAGAACGAGACCCTCGCGAAAATGACGAGGTTCACCGAAAAGGGCTACGGCGTCATAATCGGCGAGTACGGCGTTCTCACGGACGGCAAGCCCACTCCGAAACCCGACACGGATATCTATTTCACAAACTTTCTCAACAACTGCGACCTGTATAACTACTGCCCGCTCCTGTGGGACTGCAACGGTCTGTACCGCCGCCGCGAGGGCAGGATATACGATGAGACCATAGCGAAGCTGTTCCTCGACCGCAGCTTCGCAGCGCAGTCCTCCCTTACCGACGAGCAGGTGAAGGAGAATGCGAAAAAAGGCATGGCAGAAGCCCTCGAAGCCGCCGAGAAGCGCATGAGCGACGAGAACGATATCCCCGCGACGGACGATACGGCAGTCGCGTGGATAATGTACCAGAGCGGCGACTACGCGGTATCTTACAGCGTCGGAGATATCTACGATCCGACGAACAAGACCGTGAATGTCAAGGCGACGAACGCGCTTATAACCGGCGACGGCGAGTACACAGTCTCGCTCGACCTGTCCGGTGCGGGCGGAGGCAAGGGCGTCACATTCTCGGCGCTGGGCATCTATAACGGCGAGATACTCTTCCCCGACCATGTCATCACGATAAAGAGCTTCAAAGTGAACGGCGAGGAAAAGGAACAGGACGGCAAGGGCTACACCTGCTCGGACAACGGAAAATGCACAAGAATGAACCTGTACAACCAATGGGTGACCAAGGCTCCCGACGATCCGCGTATGGCCGACGGTACGCCGGAGGAGGCTTCGGCTCAGATATGGAAAGCGGGTAAGAACGAAAGGATCAACAGCATCGAGATAACCTTCACATTCACGGCTGTATGAAAAACTCCGCCGATCGCAGAGATCGGCGGAGTTTTGTATTATTCGTCTGTCTTTGTGCCGCGAGCTGCTTTCGGGAAAAGCCCCGTGCCTCGTTCACGCAGCACCGGCGGTCATACTCTTCTGAATACGGGCATAGTGTCGAGAGGGGCGGGAACGGTGACGAACCTGCCGCCATCGAAGGCTGTGCCGTCGGATAGGCTTTCCCACTTACCTGCCGGGAGATATACCGTAAGCTCTCTTGCGCCGAGAGCGAGCACGGGAGCCACGAGATACCGCGAGCCGAACATGAACTGGTCGGTGAGCTCCCAGCACTTTTTATCCTCGGGGAACTCATAGAACATTGTCCTGATGAGCGGAGCGCCGGTCTTTGAGGTCTCCTCCATGAGCTCAGCTATGTAATCCTTCAGCGAGATACGCAGAGCGAGGTACTTCTTCATTATTTCAAAGCACTCGTCGCCGTAGCTCCAGATCTCATTCGGGTGACCGGTATAGAGATATCCGCCGCCGAAGTCGCGGTCGTCGAGCGCGGGGATATCCCAGTTGGGGCCGCGGTCGCCGTGCATACGGAAGATCGGGCAGAATACCGCGTACTGATACCAGCGGATAAGGAGCTCGACGAAGTCCGGATCCTTATAGTCATCGGTCATGAAGCCTCCGATATCGGTAGTCCACCACGGGATACCCGCAAGACCCATGCTCTGACCGGCTATGACCTGATCGCGGAAGGACTCGAAGTTGGACTGAACATCGCCCGTCCATACAAGGCCGCGGTACTTCTGCGAGCCTACCCACGCCGAGCGGATAAGATTCACGGCTTCGGAGTCGCCGTTCTTGTCCTGCCCCTCCGCGAACGCGCGCAGATACATCTTCGGGTATTCGCAGCTCACCTTTGAGCCTCTTCCGGCGTAGTAGCGGTGGTTCTCAAAGTCATACGAAGCGCTGTCGGGCTCGGAGTTGTCCAGCCAGAACAGGTCTATGCCGCGGTCGCGGTAGTTGCGCTTGCAGGTCTCCCACACGAACTCGCGCGCCTCGGGATTGAAGAAGTCCACGGTAGCGCAGTCTCCCTGATAATCGTAGGTCTGGAGCGAGCCGATGTCGGTGGAGCTGATGAGCCCGTACTGCTCCATTTTGTAGTAGTTCTCGCTGCGCTTGTCAACGGACGGCCATACGGAGACCATTATCTTCGTACCCATGCCGTGGAGCTCGTCGACCATGGCTTTGAGCTTATCCTCGGGCCAGTACTTGTCGTCGAATTTCCAGTCTCCCTGATAAGGCCAGTGGAAAAAGTCTATGACGATAACATCGAGGTGTATTCCCAATTCCTTGTATTTGCGTGCAACTTCGAGAACTTCCTCGGGCGTGCGGTAGCGGAGCTTGCACTGCCAGAGACCGAGATAATCCTTGCTCATCACGGGGGCTCTGCCGACGCACTCGGTGTAGTTGCGCACAATGTCGGCGGGAGTCTCGTCGGCGGTGATCCAGTAGTCGATCATATCGGATTCCGTCGATACCCATTTGGTAATATTCTTTCCGAAAGCCGCCTCACCTGTGGCGGGATTGTTCCAGAGCATACCGTAGCCGCGGTCGGAGATAACGAGCGGCACCGACACCTGCGAGTTGCGCTGCTCCAGCGGAAGAGTGCAGCCCTTGAGCTCAAGAATGGGCATCTGATACTGCCCCATACCGTAGAGCTTTTCGTCCGGGTCAGCCTCAAAGCGCACGGTGATCTTAAAATCGTCCGAGGATATGCCCTTGTACTCACGTGCGACCAGCTTGTAGCAGATCGGGTGCTTTCTTATCGAGCCGCCGTAGCAGCTGTAATATTCCTGTAAAATGAGCTTGTCATCGCGGTAAATGCAGATTATGCCGACGCTGTTGACAGTCGCCTTTATCCTGCCGTTAACGATCTCGGCGCTCTCGCCGTCGGCGGCTATCGTGACTTTCGCTTCATGCGCGACCTCCTCTGTGAGCGCGTGGGCATGTGCGGGCATCTGAGCGCGCCGCGTCGCGCGGAAGCGCAGGGCGTTCTTACCCCAGCCGTCGATCATGACCGTCTCGTCCCGAAGCCTCATCAAAAGACCGCCGTTATTGTCATTAAATCTTATCATTTTCTGCTCCTTGTCCTTCCGATTTGCGGAAACGTTTTATCTCCCATTATTATACACTATCCGAGTTAAAATTGCAAGGGGGGAGCATGTGTTTTTTTTGCGAAAAAGCGTCAGTCTTACTCGCCGTACATTACGCGAAAATGTTAATTTCGGTTTACCTCTGTGTTAATATGTTATCCTTTACAAACAAACCGAGGTATGCTATACTGTGAATAACGGAGGTGGGATAATGTCGATACAGTTCAACAATCTCAAAGTTTTAAGAATAAAAGAGGGACTGACGCAGGAGGACATAGCGGAAAAGCTCAGCGTATCGCGGCAGTCCGTAGCAAAGTGGGAACGCGGCGAATCGCTGCCCGACCTCGAAAGCTGCATCAAGCTGGCGGATATGTTCGGCGTGACCGTTGACGTTCTGATACGGAACATGAACGATATACCCCACAGCGATGAGCACGGGAAGCATATGTTCGGTATCTCGCGGCTCAACGACAAGGGGCAGATAACCCTGCCCGCGGAATGCAGGAAGATATTCGGACTGAAACCCGGAGATTCGCTCCTCGTGCTCGGCGACGAGGAAAAGGGAGGCATAGCCCTCGTCAATCTCGGAAAAAGTGTATAGGAGCAGAAAAATGTACACGATAGAAACAAAGGGTCTGGTAAAGAGATACAAGACAAAGACAGCCGTTAACGGGCTCGACCTTACTGTGGAGGAGGGCGAGCTCTTCGCCCTGCTGGGCGTGAACGGCGCCGGCAAGACCACCACGATACGAATGCTGGCCTGCCTCTCGGCACCCACCGAGGGCGAGGGCTTTGTTCAGGGTCACAGCATACTGACCGACAAGAGCGGCGTAAAAACCGTTATAGGCATCTCGCCGCAGGATACCGCCGTAGCAGAAAAGCTCACCGTGCGCGAGAACCTCGCCTTCATAGCGAAGGTCTTCGGACTGGACAGCGAGCGCTCAAAGGCACGCGTCACCGAGATGATAAATATGTTCGGGCTCGGCGAATATGAGAATGTCCGCGCAAAAACGCTCTCCGGCGGCTGGAAGCGCAAGCTGAGCATTGCCATGGCGCTGCTCCCGGAGCCGAAGGTACTGTTCCTTGACGAGCCGACGCTGGGACTCGACGTGCTTGCGCGGCGCGAGCTCTGGCGCGCGATAAAAAAGCTGAAAGGCAAGATGACGATAATCCTCACGACCCACTATATGGAGGAGGCTGAGGAGCTCTCCGACCGCATAGCCATCATGATCGACGGCAGCTTTGCGGCTGTCGGGACGCTTTCGGAGATAGAGGAAAAAGCGGGAGCGAAAGGTCTTGAAAACGCGTTCGTCGCGATAGCGGAAAGGGGGAGCGAGGAATGAAAAAAGCGATAGCGTTCACGGAACGCAACATAAAGGAGCTGACGCGCGACCCGCTCAGCTACATATTCTGCCTCGGGTTTCCCCTGATAATGCTGATAATAATGTCGGTGATAAACGAAAGCATACCTCCCGAAGCGGGAATGACGCTGTTTCAAATAGGCAAGCTCTGCGGGGGCATAATGATATTCGGGCAGACGTTCATTATGCTGTTCACGGCTCTCACGGTCTCGCAGGACAGGGCAGGCTCGTTTCTTGTCAGAATGTACGCGACACCCATGGTATCGGCTGATTTCATCGCGGGCTATACCCTGCCGCTGTTTATCATAGCTTTAGCTCAGGGGCTCATTACGGCAGCCGCGTCGTTCGTCATATCGCTGATCTCGGGAGGTGAGTTCAGCATACCCGGAGCTCTGCTGGCTGTCGCGGCTTCTATGCCGTCGGCGCTGATGTTCACGAGCATAGGAATACTGTTCGGAACTCTCTTCAACGAGAAAGCCGCGCCGGGGCTCTGCTCGATAGTGATATCGCTGGGCTCGTTCCTGGGCTGCATATTCTTCGACGCCGAAGCTACGGGAGGCATAATGCTGACGATCTGTAAGATCTTCCCGTTCTTCTACTGCTCTAAATGCGCACGCGCGGCGATAGCGCTCGACCTATCCGGCGAGAGCTTCCTTATCCCGCTTGCGATAGTCTCGGCATGGGCGGCAGTGCTCACCGGGCTCGCGGCGCTGGCGTTCGGCTCCCGGATGAAAGCCGATCTGTCCTGAACAGTCATAAGGCGCAGTTCCCTGCCGCACGGGGGACTGCGCCTTGATATTACCTGTTTTTTGCAAAAAACTATTGACAAAAGCAATATTATTTGGTATAATGCTATTTGTTATATATTTCGTGCCACTAGCTCAGGCGGCAGAGCACCTGCCTTTTAAGCAGGGTGTCCCGGGTTCGAATCCCGGGTGGCACACCAGAAACGCCGCTGACGCGGCTCAGTGAATAATGAATAATTAATAGTATAAAGCGCACAGAGTCTCTGCGGCGTTTCTGTATTATTCATTATTCACTATTCATTTTTCATTATTCATTAAATATCATATAGCAGATATGCCTTGCCGGCGCAAATATACTTTTTACATCATAAAAAACGCTCCCGTCCGCACGCTTTTCGCGGGCTGGGGCGTGATTTTTGTTTTCTTCTCCCATTGCTTTTTTCTCTTATATATGGTATAATAATGTTGTATCAAAACAACATCGGTCAGCCGATAATGAGAAAGGAAAAGCCATGTCAATAAGAGCAGCTTTCACGGTCCCTCACCCGCCGCTTATCGTTCCCGAGGTCGGAAGAGGCGGCGAAAAACAGATAGAAGCTACGACCCGCGCCTATGAGGCTGTCGCCGACAGGATAGCGGAGCTCAAGCCCGATACTATAATCATTTCCAGTCCGCACGCACCTATGTACACGGACTATTTCCACATATCCCCCGGTACACGCGCCGAGGGCTCGTTCGCGGAGTTCCGTGCTCCGGAAGTCAGGTTTTCCGAGAAATATGACGAGATAATGACGCAAACGGCAGTCCGGCTCGCAGAGGACAGGGGCTTCCCTGCCGGAACTTTCGGCGGCAAGGACGGCAGACTCGACCACGGAACAATGGTACCGCTGTATTTTATCAGACAGAAGTATGAAGGCGGCAGGATAGTGCGCATAGGGCTTTCCGGGCTGCCGCTCACCGAGCATTACAGACTGGGGCAGCTGATAAGTGAAGCTGTCCGCGCGGCAGGCACGGACGCAGTCTGGGTAGCAAGCGGAGATCTTTCGCATAAGCTGCAGGAATACGGACCCTACGGCTTCGCCCCCGAGGGTCCGCAGTACGACGAGCGCGTAATGAACGTGCTGTCCCGGGCAGCCTTCGGCGAACTGCTGGAGTTCGACGAGACCTTCCTCGACAAAGCCGCCGAGTGCGGTCACCGCTCCTTCGTGATGATGGCGGGAGCTCTGGACGGTATCGCCGTGCGCGCCGAAAAGCTCTGCCACGAGGATATCACAGGCGTGGGCTACGGGATATGCGCATTCTTTCCGAACGGTGCGGACGAGAGCAGACGCTTTCTCGACGCTTACACGGCAAAACGCGACAGCATCCTCGCCGACAAGCGTGCACGCTCCGACCCGTATGTGCGGCTGGCGGTAAGCTCCCTCGAAAGCTATATCCTCAGCGGCGAAAAAATACCCGTACCGGACGGACTGCCGGACGAAATGCTTTACAGACGCGCGGGAGCGTTCGTCTCGATACACAAGCAGGGAGAGCTCCGCGGCTGTATCGGCACTATCGCTCCCACCACGGGAAGCATAGCCGAGGAGATAATCCAGAACGCTATAAGCGCTTCGACGCAGGATCCGCGCTTTGACCCGATAACCGCGGACGAGCTCCCGCTTCTGGAGGTCAACGTAGATGTGCTCGGGGAACCTGAGACTATCTCCTCCCACGATATGCTCGATGTGAAGCGCTACGGCGTCATAGTCACCAGCGGATTTAAGCGCGGGCTCCTGCTGCCCGACCTTGACGGCGTTGACACGGTGGAGGATCAGATAAATATAGCGAAGCGCAAGGCCGGCATACGCCCCGACGAGGAAGTGAAGCTCCAGCGCTTCGAGGTCGTACGGCACTATTGAGGCGAAATATGGCAAGATGTGAGGTATGCTTCAGGCATTGCGAAATAAAGGAGGGCGCGCTCGGCTTCTGCGGAGCCCGTACCTGTACCGGCGGCATAGTGACCGCCGCGAATTACGGTCTTGTCACCTCGGCGGTGCTCGACCCGATAGAGAAGAAGCCCCTGCGGCGTTTCCACCCGGGCAGTATGATACTGTCTGTGGGAAGTTACGGCTGCAATCTGAGATGCCCGTTCTGCCAGAATTACGGCATATCATGGTCGGAGGAGGCGAAACGCTCCGCCGCGTACGCGCGGCGCGTTACTCCCGTGGAGCTTGCCGACACCGCCGAAGGATGCAGGAACGAGGGCAATATCGGCGTGGCGTTCACCTACAACGAGCCTCTCATAGGATACGAGTTCGTCCGCGATACCGCGAGGCTCGTCCATGAACGGGGAATGTACAATGTCATGGTCACCAACGGCACGGCGGAGCTTCCCGTACTTGAGGAGCTGCTGCCGTACATCGACGCGATGAACATTGACCTGAAGGGCTTCACAGACAGCTTCTATTCCGGAGTCCTGAAAGGCAGCCGCGAACAGACCATGCGCTTCATAGAACGTGCGGCGCGTGACTGCCACGTCGAAGTGACTACTCTCATCATACCCGGCGAGAACGACTCTGAGGACGAGATGCGGCAGATAAGCGGCTGGATCGCGGGACTGTATGGCGGGAAGGATATCCCGCTGCATATTTCCCGGTTCTTTCCCCGCTTCAATATGACAGACCGCTCCGCGACCGATGTGGGGCTGATCTATCGGCTCGCCGATATCGCGCGGGAAAAGCTCAGCTATGTTTACACAGGCAACTGCTGAAAATACAGGCGGGCTTGATCCGACAGCATCTTCACGCCTCAGATCCCGAAGCGGGAACCGGACTCGGGAAATATCCGGTTTTGAAGAATAAGACATAATGCCGATACTCGGCAAACGGGTGAATCATATGACAACAAACATTTCTTCTATCAACACAGATACAAACTCCGCAAAAGCCTTTGAGACCGAATGCCGGAAAAAGGCGGAGCAGCTGGTGTCGGAAATGACGCCGGACGAAAAGCTCGGGCTGCTCTCAACTCACCACAACCCCATAGAGCGCCTCGGAATGGATGAATTCTGGATAGGCACCGAGGTCGCGCGCGGATTTGTCGGGCGCGAGCCGGAGAAGTATTCCACCGTTTTCCCGCAGCCGACAGGGCTTGCCGCGACCTTTGACCGTGAACTGATGCGGGAGCTCGGCATAATAGCGGGCACCGAGGCAAGAGCCTACTATAACCGTGAGAAAAAGGGCGGCATCATGCTCTGGGGCCCTACCGTGGATATGGAGCGCGACCCCCGCTGGGGGCGCACCGAGGAAGCCTACGGCGAGGACGTGTATCTCACCGGCGAGCTCACAGCCGCCTATACTCTCGGAATGGCGGGCATATCCGACGACGGGTATTATATGACCGTCCCGACGCTCAAGCACTTCTGCGCCGACAACAACGAAGACACGCGGGTGAACTGCGACGCTTACCTGCCTCCGCGTCTCAGGCACGAATACTACTACGCCGCGTTTGAGTACGCCATACGAAAGGGCGGAGCAAGGAGCGTAATGACAGCGTACAACGAGCTGAACGGGCTCCCCGCCATAATGAACCCCGATCTTGAAGCGGTGCTGAAAAAGGAATGGGGGCTCTGGTTCGTCGTGTGCGACGGCGGTGATTTCACTCAGAACGTTACCGAGCATAAGTACTGCGCCGATATGTCCGAGGGCTTCGCGCTATCGCTGAAAGCGGGCTGCGACACCATGACCGACCACGAAAGGCCAGTCAGAGCCGCCGCCGAAAAAGCGCTGGAGCGCGGACTGGTAACATGGGAGGATATTGACCGCTCGATAGTCAATACCGTGACCGCGAGACTGCTTACCGGCAATATCGGCGGCTGCAGGTACGACGATATCGGCGATGATGTCATAGACTGCCCCGCCCACCGGGAAACGAACCTGCGCGCGGCAAGGGAACAGATAGTGCTGCTGAAAAACGAAGGTCTCCTGCCGATTCGGGAAAGCCCTAAAAGGATAGCGGTCACGGGCCCTCTCGCGGACGAGCTGCTGCGTGACTGGTACACCGGTTATTTCCGGGACGGCGTTTCAATACTGCAAGGCATAAGAAACGAGTTCCCCGGAGCGGAGGTCGTGCACGACAGCCTGTGGGACAGAGTGGGCGTAAAAGCTCCGAACGGCAGATATCTCTCCGCGCATGAGGACGGCACGGTAAAAGCGGACGCCGACGAGATCGGCGAGTCCGAGCTGTTCGAGCTCCAGGATTGGTGCGGCAACTGGAAAAATCTGTTCTCCGTAAAATACCGGAAGTATGTGCGGCTAACCGACAGCGGCGGTCTGAAGCTCCACAACCGCTTGATTTACGACTGGTTCACCCGCGAGACCTTCAACCTTCTTGACACGGCGGGAGGCGTGCTGATCGAGGAATATCAGTTCCACAAGCGCATGAGCGCCGACGCGGACGGGAACGTGAGCTTCATAAAAAAGCGCGCGGTCACGCCGGAGCAGATCTTCGTCACCGAGACCGTCAGCGCGGGCGCGGAGCGTGCCGCGCGTCTCGCGGAGGCAGGTGGGCTCGTGATATACTGCACGGGAAACCACCCCGTCCAGACCGCAAAGGAGTGCTATGACCGCAAGACTCTTGCTCTTAACGTCCAGCCCGGCATGGCGGCAAGGCTCCGGGCGGCCGAAAAAAACACCGTCATGGTGCTCGTTTCGAGCTACCCATACGCGATAAACGAGGAAAACTCGCTGCTGCCCGCGATAATCTGCACATCTCACGCCGGAGCGCATCTCGGAACTGCGGTCGCGGAGACGATATCCGGCAGAAACGTTCCCGCGGGGCGCCTGCCGCTGACATGGTACCGCTCCGAAAACGAACTGCCCGACATACTCGACTACGACATCGAGAACTCGGGCAGCACATATATGTATTTTGAGGGCAAGCCTCTCTATCCATTCGGATACGGGCTGTCCTACGCCGAATTTGAGTACGGAAAGCCTTCTGTCACA
>JAIKZF010000011.1 GCA_024682455.1 Ruminiclostridium sp.
TATTTTTTCAGAAGGAACCGCATAACCAACGGCATTGAGGAATAAGGGGAGAGGATATGTATTTCATAAAGACAGACGATACCGAGCTGCCGACGCCGTATTACTATTCGGTGACGTCGAAGGATATAACCGGCTCGGACAGCGGCAGGTATGACGAGACCGGTATCGTGCACCGCAACAGGGTGCGCAGCGGCGTTCTGACCTGCGACGTGAAGTGGAGGCTCCCGGGGAGCAGACTGGCGGCGCTGAAAAACGCGCTGTCGGGAGAGGTGCTGGAGGTGGAGCTGCTGGATCCGTCCTCCGGCGATTATACCGAGCTGGATATGTACGCCGAGAGTTTTAAGGCGGATTTCTATCAGCAGCAGAACGAGGACGAGGACGAGAGCTGGTGGGATATAAGCTGCCGTCTCGTCGAGTATTAAGGGGGTGGATGTATGTATCCGGTAAGCAGCGATTATCTTTCCGCTGTGCGGGACAGAGTCCGTACCGACATGATAGGCGGGAGCGTCACTCTCAATGACGGCACGGTCATACCGCTGACCGACAGCGTTCTCGTGAAGGATACCATGAAGTTCACGCGGGAGCTGTGCCGGGGGAGCTACCGTATAGGCACGTTTTCTCTCGCGTGTCTGCAGTTTTCTATCTTTTTAGACGATGCTCTGGGGCTCGATCTTAACGGAGCTTACGCCGAGCCGGAGTACGGGCTTTTCGTAAACGGTGACTGGGAGACTGTGCCGCTCGGAAGGTTCCTTATCGACCCGGTGCTTTCAATAAGGCGAAAGGATATCCTTTCGATAGTCGCGTATGACGAGGGAGTGCTTTTCGATATCGGGATATCGGATACGCTAAGAAGTACCTCGGCAGCTCCGCCCGCGCTCATCGCGGCTGCGTGCGCGGAGTGCGGCGTCAGCACGGACATCACGGCGCAGACAATTCTCCCGTTCCCGAATTCGTCTCTTACCGTCTGCGCGGAAAGCAGTCAGATACAGACCTGCCGCGACCTTGTCATGTGGTGCGCGGCGCTTATGTGCTGCTACGCGGCGATAGACCGCGATTCGAAGCTTGTGCTGATACCCGCCAAGTACGCGGTCGAGCCCGATGACAGCACGGTGATAATCACAGACCGCGCCGTTCGCGCAGACGAGAGAAAGAGCATCACCGTCACCGATACGAGAGCATATATAAAATACCTCACGGCATACGCGGAAAACGATGTTGTCAACTATACATCGTCTTATGTCTCGCCGGACGTGCAGGCTTCTCCGGCAGCGTATGTGCTTGAGAAGAACCCGCTGCTTGAGGGTAAGAGCGCTTCGGAGTGCAACACGGCGAATACGGCATGGCTCGCGTATATAGATTCGTTCAAGCAGCGCGGAGTCAAGGCTGTGCTGTTCGGCGACCCCGCGATAGATACGGGGGACACGATAGTTTTCCGCGGCGGGGACGTAGATCAGCGCACAGGTATCATCGGGGTGGTAACGGGTATCGAATGGCGTTACCGCGGCGCGAACACGATCGAGTGCCTTGCTGCGGAGTGTGTCGGAAGGCTTACGGGGCAGAGCTCCGCGCTTGTTTCGTCGAACGTCAGGAAGCAGTCCTCGAAGCGCATAGACTGCGCGTCGGGAGGCTCCGGCGGCGTAGGAGAGGACATCGGTAACCACAGCGAGCGGTTCAACGACTACGATGACAACACCGCGACCGGGAACCACAGCTATCTGCACATAGAGGGAAAAAACAATACCGCAGTATGGGGCTATGCAGCTCATATTGAGGGACAGAGCAATACGGCGAATAACTGTAACAGTTCAAGCATAGGCGGCGTATCAAACACCGTAACAAGCGACTATGCCGGTGACATCAGCGGTAACAACAATCAGGTGAGCGGTTCTTCATGCAGCACCGTTAAGGGCTGCTACAACACGGTCACTAACAGCAGCCGCGATTTTGTGACCGGGCAGCACAACACTCTTAACGATGCGGACAGCGACCTCGTCGGGGGCGAGTCCAACAATGTCAGCGGAGACTACGATACGGTCAGCGGCTACGGGAATACCGTTCCGGGGCACTACAACACCGTTTCCGGGAGTAGTAATGTTGTAAGCGGCAATCAGAATACGGTCGGAGGCTCGGGCAATCAGGTTTCGGGAGCCCGGAACAGCGTGTGCGGGCAGAACAATTCCGCAAGCTACAACGACTCGATGACCTGCGGCGACCACAATACAAACAACGCGCAGTTTTCGATGATGTGCGGGCGGTACGGAAGCGCTCAGAGCTCGCTGGACCATGTGCTCGTTGTCGGCAACGGCAGCAGCGGGAACCTCGAAAACTCGTTCTATGTGAAGCTTGACGGCTCTGTTTACGCGGCGAACGGTTATCACGCTATCGGCGCGGACTACGCGGAGTTTTTCGAGTGGGCAGACGGCAACCCGGACGGCGAGGACAGGCGCGGGCTTCTGGTGAAGCTCGTCGGCGAAAAGATCGCCGCGGCACACGGAGACGAGATACTCGGTGCTGTGTCGGCTCGTCCGTCGGTGATCGGCAACGCCTGCGAGGAGCATTGGCACGGGAAGTACAAGCTCGATTTGTTCGGAGACTATGTGCCTGACGGGAACGGCGATAGGCAGCTCTCCGCCGACTACGACCCGGAGCGGGAATACATACCGCGCTCGAAGCGCCGGGAATGGGCGCCGGTCGGAATGGTCGGGCGGCTGATAATCCGCGACAACGGGAAATGCGAGCCCGGCGGGTTTGTTTCGGCGCGGCAGGGAATAGGCGTGCCTACATACGAGGAAACAAAGGTCTGCTGCCTGAAACGCCTTGACGATACGCACATCGAGGTGCTGATAAGGTGAGGTGAAGGAAATGGATATCAATGAAAAGGAAATTTACGAACGCCTCACGACAGCGGAAAGCCTGCTGAGCACTCTGCATAAACGGGTGGACAGGCAGGAGGAGCTGATAGAGAATATCCGCGGCATAGTCGAGGAACTGAAATTCATGCGTGAGGACATCAACAAGATAGACGGCAAGGTCACCGAGCTTGAAGCAAAGCCCGTCAGACGCTGGGAAGCCGTTACCGCGGCGATAGCCGGCGCGGTGGCGGGCGGGCTCGGTACCGCGCTGATAACTATGATACTTGGAGGCTGAAATGTTTATTACCGACGGACTTGACATTAAGATACCGGGCGGCGACACGGCGGAGATACCGTTCATATTCTACACGGAGAACGAGGGAGTCGAAGCGCCGTATATGCTGCGCGCGGGACAATACGCGGAGCTCACGGTAAGACCCGTGAGAGGAGCCGCGCCCGTGCTGACAAAAACAGCCGGGCGCTCGTCCCAGCGCTCCGACGGCTCGGTTACTATAAGATTCACCGCTGCGGACACGGACATAAAAAAGGCGGAATACATCTATACGATAAGACTGCTGAACGAGAACGGCACCGAGGTCGATACATGGCTCGGCGCCGAGCCGTCCGCGGTTTTTGAGATAATGTGAGGTGAAAGATATGAGTGAGATAATGGTAAGGGTAGGAAGCAGCAGAGGTACCACGATACTCGTTGACGACGAGCTTTCGCTCACGTCGGAGAACCCGGTTCAGAACAAAGTGATAACAGCGGCGCTCGGAGGCAAGGCGAATACCGCGGATCTTGCGGCTGTGGCGACCTCGGGAAGCTATAACGATCTTTCGAATAAGCCTGCGATACCTGCGGCAGTAACGGTGGACAGCGCGCTTTCGGCAGTATCGGATAACCCGGTGCAGAACAAGGTTATAACAGCGGCACTCGGCGGCAAGGCAAATACCGAGGATCTTGCGGTTGTGGCGACCTCGGGAAGCTATAACGATCTTTCGAATAAGCCGACGATACCTGCGGCGGTAACGGTTGACAGCGCGCTTTCCTCGGTGTCGGAGAACCCGGTTCAGAACAAGGTTATAACAACGGCGCTCGGCGGCAAGGCAAATACAGCGGATCTCGCGGCTGTGGCGACCTCGGGAAGCTATAACGATCTTTCGAATAAGCCGACGATACCCGCAGCGGTAACGGTTGACAGCACACTTTCTTCGGTATCGGAGAACCCGGTGCAGAACAAAGTGATAACAACGGCGCTCGGAGGCAAGGCAAATACAGCGGATCTCGCGGCAGTGGCGACCTCGGGAAGCTATAACGATCTTTCGGATAAGCCTGCGATACCTGCGGGCGTAATCGTGGACAGCACGCTTTCCTCGGTGTCGGAGAACCCGGTGCAGAATAAAGTGATAACAGCGGCACTCGGCGGTAAGGCAAATACAGCGGATCTCGCGGCTGTGGCGACCTCGGGAAGCTATAACGATCTTTCGAATAAGCCGACGATACCCGCGGCAGTAACGGTTGACAGCGCGCTTTCCTCAGTATCGGAGAACCCGGTGCAGAACAAGGTGATAACTGCGGCTCTGGCTGCGTGCACATACAGGGAGACAGTCCTGTATCAGGACGATATGGGCGGGACTGATGTAAGACAAGGTACAACGATAACTCTTTCACAGGCTTTCACGAATTTCGATGAAATAATTATCGAGTGGGGATATACGCAGAATAACTATTATGAGACCTTTTCCAACTGCTGGAGGGCTTCATATTGGTCTCAGATAAAGGAATACCAGGCAAACAACCCCAACAAAACTGTAGAAATAAATATGAACTATTATAACCAATGCGGTTATATATGTTTTATTCCCACGGCTGACGACAGAATATATATTACAACAGTGGCAATGGCAGGTGGTATATCAAGGTATATCACC